>NZ_JBAKHT010000008.1:0-232564 GCF_036906755.1 Micromonospora sp. CPCC 206171
TAGCCGGACGTGTCACCCACGTCCCGAGACTGATCTGTCACGCAGGTCCTGAGACTCGACATCGCCGGGGCGCTTCGCCGTCAGACAAATGACGGGCTGTTCAGCCCCGAGCGGACTCAGCAACGAAGACGCCCCGACCCGGACGGCCAACCAACACGCCCTGCTCCCGCAGGACCGCCACTGCCCGGTGGATCGTCGAAACCGACACGTCGTAGTGGTCGGACAGCTGTTGAGTGGACGGGATCTTCGACCCGGGCTGGAACTCGCCCACCTCGATCCGTCTCAGCAGATCGTTGATCAACTCGTTCATGGTCGGCGGAATCGGCACGTGGAGGCCCCTTGCAGTCGGTTGGCCCTCCCAGTATTGAGCAACAGGTGAAACAGCGGCAATAACTGACGTAGGAGCAGTGGGCAGGAGTGCCAGCGAGATTCGACAGGTAAGAGGGCGTTGACAGAGGTGAGAGGTATCGGTAGCGTCGCTCTCGGTGATGCGGTGCTGCTGCGGTCGGTTGGCGCCTCTCGTACCGGTCTCGCATCGCCGCCGAGACCCCACCCTCCGCGCTCCCCCGGCGCGGCCCTGCTGCCGTACCGCCGATCGAGGCTGCGGTGGCAGGGCGGGGCGGTCTCCGCCGCCCTCAACCGGCGGAGGCCGCCCCCTCCACTTCGACGCGACCCGACGAAGGGCGGTCCCCCGTGCGCGACCTGATCCGCCGGCTGGTGAGCCGATGCGAGGAAAGACCACCGATGGCAGAAGCCAACCAGAGACAGCCCCTCCGGCCCTGGCAGATCCGTGAGCGGTGCTTCAACGTCCGCCGGCGCGGCCTCGACCCCGTCGAGATCCGCACCTTCCTGCATCGCGTGGCCGACGAACTCACCGTCGCGCAGACCGCCCTGGTCGCGGTGCAGGAGGAGAACGTACGGATCAAGAACGCGCTGCGCGCCTGGCAGAGCGCCCAGTCGGCGAACCACCGCTACCGATGACCGAGCGTTGGGTGATCCACCTGCCGGTCACCGCACCCGACCTGCTCAGGGCCCGGATCCTCGCCCGGACCGCCGCCCGGGTGCTGGCCCGGCTCAGCGCCCGCGTCGAGCCGGGCGGGGTGACCGTGTCGGCCGAGGACCAGCAGGGCGTACGCCACTGGGTCTTCTGCGACCGGCGACTGCCCGGCGGCGCCCGGTGTGCCCTGCCGGCCGACCACACCGCGCCCTGCTCGCGGCGCGCGCCCTGGCTGAACCGACGATGAAAGGGGCCGGGAACGTGGGCGCAACAGGAAAGGGGCTGGCGGGCCGCTGAGTGCGGCCTGCCAGCCCCCGGTAAGGCTTGGTTAGCCGAGGCCGCCGGCCCGGAACGCCACCCAGGCGTCGCTCATCCGGTCCGCCTGACCAGCGGTGAACATGTCCATGCAGGAGTCCTGCGTGTAGTCCATGAAGTTGTGGATCGGGTCCAGGCCGGGTGCGGTGCAGGTGTCCGCGCCCACCGGGCAGTTGAACTGCGGGTGCGCCTCACGCGGGGTGTCCGCGACGTAGTCGCCGGAAGCGGAGCACCCGTGCGCGAAGGTGTGCTCCAGCATCAGCCAGTGCCCGACCTCGTGCGTCAGGGTGTCACCCAGCGCGTACTTGCCGGCCGTGCCGCCCGGCATCGACTCGTCGAGGATCACCACGCCGTCGATGTAGTCGCGGCCGTTGTTGTAGCCCTTCGGGAAGTACGCCCAGCCGAGCAGCCCGCCGCCGATGTCGGCCGCGTACACGTTGAGGGTGCGGGAGTCGCCGGTGTACAGCGCCTTCTTCATGTCCCGCTCGTTCTTGCCCGGCACGACCGTGTACCAGTCGCTGTTCACCGTCCACGTCGTGTCGACGAGGTCGAACCGGAACGGCGTGTCGGCGGCGTTCGCGGCGGTGCTGCCGGCGAACGAGTCGTTGAGCACCTTCATCTGCGCCGCGATCAGGCTGTTCCACCGGGTCGTCTCCGCCGCGCTGAGCGGGTGGTCGGAGACCATGTGGAAGACCGTCGGCACGGTGACGCTGCCGTTGGCCAGGCGCGGCGAATCCTTGATCACGCCGTAGGCGTTCGCCTCGTTCTTCGAGTACAGCTCCGGCTCCTGGGCGGTGGCGCCCTCGGCCACTCGCGCGACGCTGTGCGCCTCAGCTCCGGGCGCACAGTCCGCGACACCCGGGGAGGCGGTCGCCGGCGCTGCCGTGGCCACCGCCCCGGAAGCCCCGCCGGCCCCCAGGAAGGTCGCGGCGGTGGCGGTCAGGACCGCCAGTTGGAAAGCCGATCTTCTTCTGCGCATCGTTGCCCTTTCACATACGGGGGATGAGCCACGTCAGCGGCAGGGACGAGGGTCACCGGGATACGGGACCGACATCGTCGTTCCGACATAACAACACGTCAGCGGCGTTAACAACAGACCACGAGCGGGTCGATTGCCGGATGGCAAGGGCCGGTTTCGCAACGGTCGGACCGACGACGCTTCCCGGCTCGCACGCGGCGGCCTACGGTCGACGAATGATCCTCTCCGAGTTCGCCGGGTCCTGGGTGGGCAGCAACGGCTTCCGGCTGATGCCCGATCATCCGCTCGCGGAGTTCCCCGCCACGATGACCGTGACGACGGCTGCCGGCGGTCACCTGACCTCGGTCGCGTACTCCTGGCGGCACCCGGACGACGGACCCCAGGACGGCCTGCTCCTCATCGCCGCCGCCGGCGAGGACGGCTCACTCACGGCCGTGTGGGGCGACTCCTGGCATCAGAAGCCGGTGCCGATGTCGCTGCCCGGCAGGTCGGGAGCGGGCGGAACGTTCGAGTTCGAGGGCGACTACGGCGGCGGTTGGCGCTGGCGCATCGTGTTCGACGCCGCCGACACCGCGACCCTGCGGATGCGGATGGACAACGTGATCCCCGCCGACCAGGCCACACCCGAAATGGCCGCCGGGCCGTACCCGGTGATGGTCATGGAGGTACGCCGCGCCTGACGGGCGCGGTGGGGGTTCAGAGGACGTGGGTGGCCCGTTCGGCGGCGAGCTGTTCGGCCTCCACGTTGCTGTGGATGACCACGGACGCGCCGACTGACAGCGGGGCGAGCAGCCACTTCAGCGGTTGCTCGTGCTCGGCGGCGTCGACCAGGAGGCTGTCGCCGGCCCGCAGGCCGAGCTGGGCGGCGACCTCGTGCGCCAGCGCGCCCCACGCGCCGTAGCTGGTGCCGTCCGGCGTGGCCGGGTCGGCAGCTCGCACGGCGTGGTGGTCGGGCGGGGTGGCCGGGTGCCGCAGCACCTCGGCGGACCAGTCGAGCCAGCCCACCGGCACCTCGGCGAGCGACCCGGGCGCGGTGCCGACGAGGTAGCGGTGCGTCCCGTCGGGTACGTCCTCCAGCCAGTCGTCGAGGCGTTCCGGAGTCACGAACACCGCGTCGTACGGCCGGTCGCCGCCCGGCTCCAGGACCGGCAACCCGGCCAGGGCGCGCGGCCAAAACGACACCGCCAGCCCGACCGACCAGGCACCGAGCAGCACCGCGGCGGTACGCCAGTGCGGCGGCAGCAGCACCGCGACCCGGTCGCCGGCGCGCAGCCCGCAGCCGTCGCGCAGCAGCCCGGCGCAGCGCGCCGCCCAGTCGCCGAGCTGGTGCGCGGTCAGCGCGGTCCGCTCGCCGGTCGCCCCGTCCAGGTACGTCAGCAGCGGCGGGCCGGCCTCGTCCGCCGCTGCTGACCCCCACACGACCGGGTCCTGGACGGTGTCCATCGGGCGTCCTCCTCGTGACGACGACGACTCACCCTACCGATCGGGCAGGACCGGCGAGAACGTCGACGACCCCGGCCGCCACGCCGGGACGACTACACTCGCGGCCACATCCGGCTCGGGAACGGGGCAGTCGAATGGGCGAGCTGTTGTCGACAGTCGTGCAGATCGTCAGCTCGTATGTCACCCGCATGTTGGACCGGCGGGCGGTGTCCCGGGATGCGAAGGTGGCCGCCGAACTGATGGCCGTCGTCCTGGCCCTCCAGGAGGTGTGCCTCACCGGCCACCGGATCCTCGCCCTCGCCGGCACGATCGTCGCGGGCACCGCGCGACCCGACGACGTGACCGAGTTCGCCGCCGCGCTCCGCAGGCAGTCCGCCCTGGTGGACCAGCTCAGAAGCCGGATCGAGACCGCGCGCCCGCTGCTCGCCACCGTCGAGGTGGAGTTCGCCCTCAGCGTGGCGCCGTTCCTCGACGCGAAGTCGGGGCTGCTGACCCGCTGGCAGCAGCAGGCGGCCATGAGTCAGTTCTCCACCACCACGCTGCTCTTCCTGCCGGCAGAGAGCGTCACCCGGGCGGTGGCGGCGAGCCGGCCCCGCCCCGACGCCACCTCGCTCGACCTGGACCGGACGGATTTCGTGCTGGTGGTGGCCGACGAGGTGCGCGGCGTGCGCCGGCGGGAGGTACGGGACATTCGCACCGCCACCGACGCCGAGCGTGACCGGGTGCTGCGGGACATCGAACAGGCCCGGGCCGGGCTGGAGACCGCGACGCAGCTCTGCGCCGGGTTGCTCACGGCGACTCGGGAGACCGTGGGACCGGAGGCGTTCGCCGAGTTGCGGCGGAACCTGGCGGGTCGAGAGCTTCGCCGCTGAGCCTGCCCGACCGGCCCAGCTCCGGGTCGCGGGGATAGCCGCCGTACCGGGCCAGCGCGTACGAGCCGACGCCGGTGGCCAGGAGGCTGAGCGAGGCCATGCCGAGTTCCCGGCTGAGTTCCTCCGCGTTGAACATGAGTCGTTGGAACAGCCCGCTGCCCCTGGCCTGGTCGGTGAGTCGGATCTCGTCGAGCGACGCGCGCCGCTCCGGGAAGGAGAACCGCAGCCCGAGCAGGGCGTGCAGGGTGCCGGCCGGCGCGATCCGCAGGTCGACGGCGCAGCCGCCGTCGGGGTAGAGCGAGACCTCGAACCGCGCCTCCGGCAGACCCGCCGAGATCAGCTCGCGGAACCGGCCCGGCGGGAGCGGCACCCAGCGCCGCCACGACGCGACGAACTCCTCGTCCGCCCGGGCCACCGTCATCACCGGCTCCAACGCCGTCAGATCGGCGATCGTCAGGGCGTCGATCTCGGCCCGGAGATCCCGCGCCGGGGGTGGCGCCGGGTGGAGCAGTCGTACCCCGCCGGCCTCCACCAACAGCCCGTCCCACTCCGGGTCGGGTCGGAACCGCCCGAGGCAGAAGTCGTCGCCCAATGCGGCGGCGAGGTGCTGCCACCAGGCTGCCGCGCGTACCGGCCGCAGCCCGAACCGCATGGCGCCCACGATGAAGCAGCGGTGCAGCACGAGGGTGGCACTGACGGCATCCACGTCGACCATCGGGCCGTCCAGGGCGCGCGCCGCGCCGGCGGCGTCGCGTTCCATCTCCGTGTACGCGACGAGCGGCGGCGCGTCCGCGATCCGCACCGGGATGGCGCTGTCGAGCTGGGAGGCGGGATCGACCGGCGCCCACACCACGTCGTCGTTCAGGACGATCAGCGGTGCCAGCCCGTCGTCCTGCCGCACCACCAGCTCCAGGGCCGGATCGCCGCGCGGCGAGAAGATCTGCCGGGCCCGGAGGACCGAGTCGGGGTGCAGCCGTACGCCGTCGTCGATGGCCGGCACGACCACCTGCACCTCGGCGTCGATCGTCCGGACCCGGAGCGCCGGCAGGGTGCGCAGGGCGCCTGCGAGTTCATCGCTGTCCATGAGCGACTGTAGCTGAGCATCGACGCGCGAGGATGCCACGACGGCGAGCTGCTGCCCGCGGCCGTCGGGCCGCGGGCAGCTCGTTGCTGGCGGGGGCTACTTCTTGACCTTGACGACGTCCGCCGGGCGCTGCACCTTCACCGCGACGCCGTAGTCGGACAGTTCGAGCGTCGAGGTGGACGTCCCCTGGTCGAGCCGGCCCTTCGCCGTCGTCTGCCAGGTCACGGTGAGCACCACCTTCGCGATCCGACCGTCGCGGTCCAGCGTGACGTCACCGGTCGCGCTGGTCGACCCCATCTCCTGCGTCACGGTGTACGCGAAGTGCGGGCTGCCGTCCGGGTTCTCGGTGATGGTGGCGTTCGCGCTCTTCAACGCCGTGAACAGCACCGCCGGGTCGGGCGACACGGCACCCAGGACGCCGTCACCGCCGTCGTAGAGGGACAGCCGGTCATACCGGCCCGGGTACTGGCCGTAGCGGCCGTACGTCTCCCCCGGGCCCTTGTCGGCCGGCAGCTTGCCCAGCGGCCGCTCCCCACCGACGTACCGGGTGCCGTCGATCAGCAGCTCGGTCATGACCGAGTCGTCCTGCGGGCAACGGACGTACCCGGTGGCCGTCCTCGGGTCGAACGCGCCCTCATACGTCAACCCGCCCGGCCCGGAATTGGTCAGCCGCATCCGGTAACTGATGTTCTCGCTGGCGGTGACGGCCGAGACCAGCTCCATCGCCGGCGACACCGCCGCCGGCTGCGACGACTGCCCGGCGGTGACGCTGGGACGCCCCGACGTCGGCGTCGTCGGCGTCGTCGCCACGGTCGCCACGGTGGCGACGCCGACCGCCAGCAGCGCACACGTCGCGCTGACCATGGTGGCCGTCCGGCGCCGGCGGGCCCGCCGACCGCGGTCGAGGAGCACCCCCACCGGGGGTACGGAGTCGGACTCGCCGTCGACGATGTCGTGCAGTCGGTGGGCGAGCCGCTCATCAAGGGTGTTCATGACTGGTCACCTGCTCACTGGGTAGGAGGGTTCATCGAGGAAGTGGCGAAGCTTGTCCAGCGCCCGAGCGTTCTGGCTCTTCACGGTCCCCACCGAGCAGCCCAGCAGCTGAGCCACCTCGCGCTCAGGCAGGTCCTCGTAGTGGCGGAGCACCACGACCGCACGCTGCTTCGCCGGTAACGACATCAGCGCCCGACGCAGCACGACGGCATCCGGGCCGACGTCGCCGCCGGGGGTGGCCCGGTCGGGGACGTCCGCGACGAGCCGCTCCCGGCGCCGCCGCCGCCAACCGGACGTGTGGTTGTTGACCAGGGCGCGGCGCAGGTAGGCGTGCGGGTCGTCGAGCCGGGACAGCCGCCGCCACCGCTCGTACACCTTGACCAGGCTGTCCTGAAGCAGTTCCTCGGCCCGCCACCGGTCGCCGGCCAGCAGCATGGCCAGCCGGATATGTCGCTGCCAGGCCACCCCGACGAATGCGACGTACGACCGGTCCGCCGGGGACAGTGTCGTTGTTTGGTCGGTCACGCCCCTACCACGTGGCGGGGCCGCAGAAGGTTGGCTGGAGCGGCGGACGTTTTCGGCGACGGCGTCAGCTCGGCAGCTCCGGGCCGCCCTCGAGCAGCGGGGCGAGCAGGTCGCCCTGCTTCTCCACCCGCTTGAGCACCTCGGTCGCCGTGTACGGCTTCGTCGCCGGCCGCTTCCCGGCCGCCCCCGCCTCGACCTCGTCCCAGGTCAGCGGCGTCGACGCGGACGGCACCGACTGGGCCCGCAGCGAGTACGGTGCCACCGTCGTCTTCGCCGCGTTGTTCTGGCTCCAGTCGATGAAGACCTTCCCCGGCCGCAGGTTCTTCGCCATCTTCGACACGATCAGCTTGGGCTGCGCCTTCTCCAGCTCCTGCGCGATGCGGCGGGCATACGCCGAGACGTCGTCGGCGTCCTGCGTGCCGGCGATCGGGCAGCAGAGCTGCATGCCCTTCTTCCCCGACGTCTTCGGGTACGACTCGATACCGTCGTCAGCGAGCCGGTCGCGCATCAGCAGCGCCACCTGGCAGCAC
Organism: Micromonospora sp. CPCC 206171; assembly: GCF_036906755.1. Classification (NCBI taxonomy): domain Bacteria; kingdom Bacillati; phylum Actinomycetota; class Actinomycetes; order Micromonosporales; family Micromonosporaceae; genus Micromonospora; species Micromonospora sp. CPCC 206171. Next base: position 7,739 of record NZ_JBAKHT010000008.1, read on the forward strand.
TGGCGTAGCGCCGCCGGGGCGCCCGGGTCCAGGTCGACGACCATCATGTCCGGGTGCTCGCCGACCTTCCACTGCGGCGTGTGCAGCTCCAGCGCGGCGAGGTTGGCCAGCCAGACCAGGGTGGGCAGGTCGTCGGCGACCACGTAGTCGATGGTCTCCCGGCCCTTGCTCGACCCGGGGGCGGGCAGCGTCTCGGTGCGTACCCAGTCGGGGGTCGCGGCCGGGGCGTTCTTCTCGAAGAACGAGCCGCCGGTGACCCCGTTGGGGAAGCGGATCCGGGTCAGCGCGCGGTCGGCCAGGTGCGGCAGCAGGACCGGGGCGATCCGGGTGTAGTAGTCGATCACCTCGCCCTTGGTGAACCCGGCCTCGGGATAGAGCACCTTGTCCAGGTTGGACAGCTCCAGCGTCCGCCCCTCGACCTCCACCCGGAACCGCTCAGCCGGCATCGTCGACCTCCTCCGGTGGCTTGTCCGGCCGCAGCCGCAGCACCCGGGGGAACCGGAGCCGCCCGTCGGGCGTGCGCTGGCCGTACTTGACCTCCACCACGACCCGGGGTGTTACCCAGATCGCGCCCCGGGCATCCTCGCGCGGCACGTCACCGGAAAACGGCGACGCCGCCCCGCGCAGCGGCTCCAGCTCGCGCAGCAGCTCCCGCTCCAGCGCCGCGCCGATCCCGCCGCCGACCCGGCCCCGGTAGATGAGCCGCCCGTCCGGCCCGGGCACCCCCACCAGCAGGCCGCCGATCTTCCGCGCGCCGGGCCGCCAGCCGCCGACCACGAAGTCGCCGGTCACCTCCAGCTTGACCTTGAGCCAGTCGGATGAGCGCACGCCGGCCCGGTAGACCGAGTCGACCCGCTTCGCCATCACCCCCTCCAGGCCGTGCTCGCCGGCCGCCTCGTAGGTGGCCGCGCCGTCGGCGAAGGTCGGGGGCACCGCCCACCGGGCCGCGCCGAGCCCGAGCCCTTCCAGGGCCGCCCGCCGCTGAAGGTACGAGCGGCCGGTCAGGTCCTCGCCGCGCAGCCGGAGCAGGTCGAAGATCATGTACGTCACCGGGGCCGCCGCCGCGAGCCGGGCCGCCTTCGCCGGATCGCGGACGTGCATCCGCTCGGCCAGCGCGGTGAACGAGGGCTGCCCGGTCTGGTTGAGCAGCACCACCTCGCCGTCGAGCAGCGCGTCGTCGACCTGCTCGGCCAGGGTGATCAGCTCGGGGTACGCGGCGGTGATCTCCACGCCGCTGCGGGCGTACATGTGCTGCCGGCCGCCGGTGATGTCGGCCAGCGCCCGGACCCCGTCCCACTTGAACTCGTACGCCCAGCCGTCATCCACCGGGAGCGGCCCGGTCATCGCGAGCATCGGCTTCAGCGGCGCGCCGGGCACCTTTCGATGGTAGTTGCGCTGCGAAGAGCGTGCGCCCCGTTCGATCGTTTGGGATCCTGGGCAGAACCGGGGAGAGGAGCGCGGCATGCGGGCGATCTGGAAGGGGGCCGTGTCCTTCGGGCTGGTGTCGATCGGCGTGAAGCTCTACTCGGCCACCGAGGAGAAGGACATCCGCTTCCACCAGGTGCACCGCGCCGACGGCGGCCGGATCCGCTACAAGCGCACCTGCCAGGTCTGCGGCGAGGAGGTCACCTACGACGACATCGCCAAGGGCTACGACCTGGGCGGCGGCGAAATGGTGATCCTGACCGACGAGGACTTCGCGGAACTGCCGCTGACCAGCTCGCGCGCGATCGACGTGCTGGAGTTCGTCCCCGCCGAGCAGGTTGACCCGATCCTCTACAACAAGGCGTACTTCCTGGAGCCGGAGGGCTCGGCGACCAAGCCGTACGTGCTGCTGCGGGACGCGCTCGCCGACTCGGAGCGGGTGGCGATCGTCAAGGTGGCGCTGCGCCAGCGCGAACAGTTGGCCACCCTGCGGGTCCGCGAGGGCGTGCTGCTGCTCAACACGATGCTCTGGCCCGACGAGGTGCGTACCCCCGACTTCGGCTTCCTGGACGAGGACCTGAAGGTCCGTCCGCCGGAGCTGGCGATGGCCAGCTCGCTGATCGACTCGATGGCCGGCACGTTCGAGCCGGACGCCTTCACCGACGACTACCGGGCGGCGTTGCAGGAGGTCATCGACGCCAAGGTCGAGGGCCGGGAGGTGGTGCAGCCGGAGGAGGAAGAGGCCGCGCCGGCCGCCGCGGTGGACCTGATGGCCGCGCTGAAGGCCTCCGTCGAGCGGGCCCGGGCGGCCCGGGGCGAGGAGCCGGCCCGGGGCGCGGGCGAGCCGACGCCGATCTCCGCGGCCCGCTCGGCGCAGAAGGCGGCGAAGGCGGCGAAGAAGGCCGCCCCGGCGAAGAAGGCGGCGGAGAAGAAGGCCGCCGCCAAGAAGACCGAGCCGGCGAAGAAGACCGCCGCGAAGAAGACCGCGGAGAAGAAGGCCGCCAAGGCGCCGGCGAAGAAGGCTGCAGCAAAGAAGGCCGCACCCCGCAAGACCGCCTGAACATCCGGCCGGGGCCTCCGCCGTCGTACGCCGGAGACCCCGTCGGCGGGTCAGCCGCGGCCGAGCTTCTGGGTCGGCGTGATCCGGACGATCACCCGCTCCTCGCCCGGCTGCCGGAACGGGTAGGTGTCCTGTCCGAGGTACTTCTTCGCCATCCGGTCGATGTGCTCGTCGGCACCCTCGGTGACCAGCTCGGCGGTGCCCTTCACCCAGAGGGTGCGGAAGTCGTCGGCCTTGTCCACCACCGAGACCGCCACCACCGGGTTGCGCTCGATGTTGATGGACTTCTGCCGCCCCAGGGCGGTGTTGAAAAGGATGTGCTCGCCGTCGGTGTCCACCCAGACCGGGGTGACGTGCGGGGTGCCGTCGGCCTCGACGGTGGCCACGTGGGCCAGCTGGGGCTCGGCGAGCAGGGCCAGGTCTTCGTCGGTGAGGATCGCCATGGTCCTAGAACCTACCGCCGGAAGCACTCCGGCACCCGGACGAACCGGGATGACGGGGAGGCCGGGGACGGTAGGTGGGAGAGCGGGCGGGCGACGGGACACCGGCGGCATCGATCCGGGTACCGTGTGCGCTGGCCGCGGGTCGTCGGGCCGGTCCACCCACACCAGCAGGGAGTCGAGGACGTGAGCGAGCGTACGCAGAACCGGTCGGCGGGCCAGGGCCCGGAGACGAAGGCGCAGCGGCGGCTGGCCGCCCAGCTTGCGGCGCAGAAGGCCGCCGAGGCGAAGAAGCGCCGGCAGGCCTGGCTGGGGGCGCTCGCCGGCCTCGCGGTGATCGCGGTGATCGTCGGGGTGTTCGTGGTGGCCCGGGGCGGAGACGAGGACCCGAAGCCCGCCGCGTCGCCCGCCGGCTGCCCCGGCGGCTTCCCGACCCTGCCCGACGGCGCCGACCGGGCGCTCTGCACCAAGCCGCCGGCCGGCAAGGGCGAGGGCGAGCTGACCGGCCTGAAGGCCACCCCGCTGATCCGGGGTACCGGCGCCGCCGCCCAGAGCGGCCAGCAGATCACCGTGAACTACGTCGGGGTGTCGTACCGGACCGGCGAGGAGTTCGACGCCTCCTGGAAGCGGTCGGAGCCGTTCTCCTTCATGCTCGGCCAGGGCAACGTGATCCCGGGCTGGGACCAGGGCCTGCAGGGGCAGACCGTGGGCAGCCGGGTGCAGCTCGACATCCCGGCCGACCTCGCGTACGGCGACAAGCCGCAGCGCCCGGGCGCGCCGTCCGGCCCGCTGCGCTTCGTCGTCGACGTGCTGGCGGTGCAGTAGCCCACACAGGGCTTCCCGGCTGTCACCTACGCGCAGTAGGTTCGGGGTCACCGTGGGCGGTGCGCACCGCGTCACGGTGACCCCTCACCATCGTGGAGGTACGCGTGCCGGCGCTGGACGATCCCGGGCGGACCGCCCGGCTCATGTGGACACACTTCGAGCCCGTCCACGCGGTCACCTACTTCCACCCGCGCGCCCGCGCCGCGTACGAGGCGGTCGGGCTGCGCGGCTACTGGCGCGGGTACTTCGCCGGCCGGGCCGCCCCGCTCGGGCCCACCGAGGCCGCCCCGGTGATCGCCGCGTTCTTCAACTTCGCCCCGCCGATGGTGAGCCGGGCGCTGCCGGCGGTCTGGCGGCTGGCCACCCCGCAGGAGGCGCTGCGGGCCCGGCTCACCGGCGCCGTGCAGGCCCTCGCCGAGCTGACCTACGAGCTGCCCGAGGCACACCTGGCCGAGGCCGCCGACCTGCTGGAGGAGGCGGCCGCGGCGGTGGAGCCCGCCGGCCGGGTGCTCGGCGCGGCCAACGCCGCCCTGCCGCGCGGTGAATACCCGCTGGCCCGGCTCTGGCAGGCCGCCACCACGCTGCGCGAACACCGGGGCGACGGGCACGTCGCCGCCCTGGTCGCCGCCGACCTCGATCCGGTGGAGACGCTGGCCTGGCGGGTCGCGGTGGACCAACCGCTGCAGAACCTGCTCGGCCGGGGCTGGTCCGAGGAGCAGTGGCAGGCGGCCCGGGGCCGGCTGGCCGACCGCGGCTGGCTCGGTCCGGACGGCGAGCCGACCGACGTCGGGCGGGCCCGGTTCCAGGCGATCGAGGACGCCACCGACCTCGCCGCCGCCCGCCCCTGGCGGGCACTCGGGGCGGACCGCACCGACCGCCTGCGCGAACTGCTCGAACCGATGGCCCGCGCCTGCCACACGGTGATCCCGGAGAACAGCCCGATCGGCCTGCCCGCCCTGCAGAGCTGACACCCCGCCCCGCCCCCGGTCGGGGAGGATGGGCGGGTGACGGTGGATGCGGTGGTGTTCGACCTCGACGGCGTGATCGTGGACTCCGAGCCGGTCTGGGAGGAGGTCCGGCGGGCGTACGTGGCCGCGCACGGCGGCACCTGGCAGCCGGACACCCAGCGCCGGCTGATGGGGATGAGCACCGGCGAGTGGGCCGACTACCTCAGCGACGAGCTGGGCGTCGACCGCGACGCCGGGCAGGCGGCCACCGAGGTGGTCGAGGAGATGACCCGGCGGTACGCGCAGCACGTACCCCTGATCGACGACGCCGACCGGGTCGTGCGCGGGGTGGCCGCGCGGTGGCCGCTGGGACTGGCCAGCTCGTCACCGACCCGGCTGATCGCCGCGGCGCTGGCCGCCATGGACCTGACCGACGCCTTCCGGGTGACGCTCTCCACCGAGGAGACCGCGCGGGGCAAGCCCGCGCCGGACGTCTACCTGGCCGTCGCCGACCGGCTCGGCGTCGACCCGGCCCGCTGCGTCGCGGTGGAGGACTCCTCCAACGGGGTACGCTCCGCGGCCGCCGCCGGCATGCGGGTGGTGGCGATCCCGCACGGGTCGTACCCGCTGGACCCGGACGCGGCGGCCCTCGCCGCCGTGGTGCTGTCGTCGGTGCACGACCTCACTCCGGACCTGGTGGCCGGGCTCGGCTGACCCGGCCCACCGGTCGGGCTCAGATCCCGCGGCTGCGGCTGGACCGGGGCAGGAACGGGGTGTCGCGGCGGTCGCCGGCCGGGGCCGGACCCGGTTCGCCGGTCGCCTCCACCGGTGCCGCGCACCCGGCGTCGGTCGGACCGGCCTCGCCACCGAGCGTCACGGGTGGCGCCGCCTCTGGTACGTCCCGCATGACCCCTCCTCCACCGGCTACCCGGTGATACGGACGGCGGGCCCGGCGGGATCGGCGAAGATGGGGACGCGACTGTCGGAGGGAGACGGGGATGAAGGCGATCGTCTACGAGGAGACCGGCGACCCCTCGGTGCTGAAGCTGGTGGACCGGCCGGTGCCGGAACCCGGGCGCGGCGAGGTGCTGGTCCGGGTGGCCGTCTCCGGGGTGAACCCGACCGACTGGAAGGGTCGCCGGCAGTGGCCGCTGCCGGCCGGCTGGCAGATCCCCGGCCAGGACGGCGCCGGGGTCATCGAGGCGGTCGGCGAGGGCGTCGACCAGATCCTGATCGGCGAACGGGTGTGGCTCTGGGAGGCCGCCTGGCAGCGCCCGTGGGGCACCGCCGCCGAGTACACCGTGGTCCCGGTCCGCCACGCGGTAAGCCTCGGCTCCGCCGACTTCGACCTGGGCGCCTGCCTCGGCATCCCGTTCCTCACCGCGCACCGCTGCCTGACCGCCGGGGAGTACATGCCGACCAAGCTGCACGCCGGTGCGCTCAGCGACCACGTGGTGCTGGTGCAGGGCGGCGCGGGCGCGGTGGGCAACGCCGCGATCCAGCTCGCGCGCTGGGCGGACGCCTGCGTGATCACCACCGTCAGCAGCCCGGAGAAGGCGCAGTTCGCGGCGGCGGCCGGCGCGTCCTTCGTGATCAACTACCGGGAAGAGGACGTGGTCGAGGAGGTCCGCAAGATCGCCCCCGACGGGGTGCACACGATCGTCGAGGTCTCCGCCGCCCGCAACGCCGCCACCGACGTCCAACTGCTCCGCCCCGGCGGCGCGGTCTGCGTGTACGCCGACGACGGGGGCGCCGAGGTCACCCTGCCGATCCGGCCGCTGATGGTGCCCAACGCCCGCTGGCAGTTCGTGCTGGTCTACACCGAGCCGGCGGCGGCCAAGGCGCGGGCGGTCACCGACGTGTCGGCGGCGGTGGCCCAGGGCGGCGTACGGGTGGGCGGGGAGGCCGGCCTGCCCCTGCACCGCTACCCGTTGGCCGACACGGCCGCCGCACACCAGGCGGTGGAGGATTCGGTGGTCGGCAAGGTGCTGATCACCACCAGCGCGCAGTGACGGTCAGTCGGCGCGGGCCTGGGCGACGGAGGCGCGGACCAGCTCGGTCAGCACGTCGAGATCGACGTCGGCGAGCCGCTTGACGTAGAGGCAGCCCTTGCCGACGGTGTGCCGGCCCAGCCGGGCCAGCAACTGCTCCTTCTCGGGGAATTCCTCGCCGAGGTAGAGGGTGGTGGCCGCCTTGCGCGGCGAGAAACCGACCAGGAACCAGTCCAGCTCGCGACCGCTCGCGTAGCGCAGGTGCCGCTGCCCGAAGCCGACGATGGCGTCCCCCCACATGGTCGGCGGCTCGCCGGTGACCCGCCGCATCAGGTCGCGGACGGCGATGGCGTCGCGGCGGCGGGTCTCGTCCGGCACGGCGGCGAGGAAGTCGTCCACGCTGGCGGTGGTCGGGGCGGTCTTCAGGGTTGCCATGACGTCTCCGGTACTCGGCGGCGGGCCGGCCCGGGGGCGGCCGGTTCAGCCCGAGCGTACGAGCCGGCACCGACACCGAAGCCCCGTGAGCTGGCGGATTTCCCCGTCAGCGGGACAGAGGCGAACATGTTTCGCAAGAATGACTGTGCGGGTCGCCCCGCAGGAAAGCGGGCGGCCCCGGCGCGGTGCGAACGCCGGGGCCGCCCCTGGGGAGGGATGCTTCTCAGGAGTTGCGTCCCTGCCCCATACGGCGACGAGCCGCCGGAAAACGTTACGGCCCGGTCAGTTCCCGCACCTCCAGCCCGCCGTCGGCGTAGCGGGACCGGACCACCTTCTTGTCGAACTTGCCGACGCTCGTCTTCGGCACCGCGTCGATGAACGCCCACCGCTCCGGCAGCTGCCAGTGCGCCACCGACTTCGCCAGGAACGCCCGCAGCTCCTCCGCGGTCACCGAGGCGCCCTCGCGGATCACGACGGTGGCCAGCGGACGCTCGTCCCACCGCTGATCGGGCACCCCCACCACGCAGGCCTCCTGCACGTCGGGGTGAGCCATCAGCGCGTTCTCCAGCTCCACCGAGGAGATCCACTCCCCGCCCGACTTGATCACGTCCTTGGCCCGGTCGGTGAGGGTGATGTAGCCGTCCGGCGAGAGGGTGCCCACGTCACCGGTACGCAGCCAGCCGTCGCGGAACTTCTCCTCGTCCGGGGTGTCGTCGCCGACGTACCGGGCGGTCACCCACGGGCCCCGGACCTCCAGCTCACCGACGGACGTCCCGTCGGCGGGCAGCGGCTCGCCCAGCGGGCCGACGATCCGCGCGGCCACCCCGGCCGGCACCCGGCCCTGGGTGTAGCGGTAGCGCCAGGCCTCGTCGCCGGTGGCGCCGGCCGGCGGCCGGGACACCGAGCCCAGCGGGGACATCTCGGTCATCCCCCAGGCGTGGATGACCTCGATGCCGTGTCGCTCGGCGAACGCGTGCATCAGCGCGGGCGGGCAGGCCGAACCGCCGACGATCACCTCCGTCAGCGAGGAGGTGTCCACGTCGTGGCTGTCCAGGTAGGACAGCAGGTCGTTCCAGATGGTCGGCACCGCGCCGGCCAGGGTGGGCCGCTCGGCGACGATCATCTCGGCGATCGGCGCGGCCTGGAGGAACCGGTCCGGCATGATCAGCGACGCGCCGGAGAGGAAGGCCGCGTACGGCAGGCCCCACGACATCGCGTGGAACATCGGCACGATGGCCAGCTCCCGGTCGACCGGACCGAGGCCGAAACCCTCCGGCATGCAGACCTGCAACGAGTGCAGGTAGATCGAGCGGTGCGAGTAGGCCACGCCCTTGGGGTTGCCGGTGGTGCCGGAGGTGTAGCAGAGGGCGGCGGCGTCCCGCTCGTCCACCTCGGGCCACTGGTAGCTGTCCGGGCGGCCGGCCAGCAGCTCGTCCCAGTGGTGCACGGTGATCCGGTCGCCGGCCGCCGCGACCAGCGGGGCGGGGTCGCCGCCGCCGACCACCACCACGTGTTGCACCGTCGTCATCTCACCGAGCACCCGGGCCAGCAGCGGGATCAGCGTCGAGTCGACCAGCACCACCCGGTCCTCGGCGTGGTTGGCGATGTAGGCGACCTGGTCCGGAAAGAGCCGGATGTTCAGGGTGTGCAGCACCGCGCCCATGCTGGGCACCGCGAAGTATGCCACCAGGTGCTCGTTGTTGTTCCACATGAAGGTGGCGACCCGTTCGTCGCCGGTCACCCCGCACTCGTCGCGCAGGGCATGGGCCAGCCGGGCGGCGGCGCGGCCGACCTCGGCGTACGACATCCGGCGGGGCTCGGCGCCGGTCCACGTGACGACCTCGGCCGTGCCGTGCACGGTGGAGCCGTGTTCGAGGATCCGAGCGACCTGGAGGGGGGCGTCCATCATCGTGCTACGCATGGGTAACAAGCTAGTGGCGCCGGTCACAGGTTGGGAACCCCCTCAAACGCCGGAGGCGCCACCGGGAAGCTGCGTAAATTGTCCGGGTGAGCATCTCGTGGGCGGACTCGTACGTGGGGCAACTGCGCGCCCTGGCCGGTGACCGGACGCTGATGTTCGTCGGGGCCAGGGCCGTGGTCCGCGACAACGCGGGCCGGGTGCTGCTGATCCAGCGCTCCGACAACGGCCACTGGGCCCTGCCGGCGGGCGCGATGGAGCTGGGCGAGTCGATCGCCGACTGCGCGGTACGCGAGGTCCGCGAGGAGACCGGGCTGCGCGCGCTGCGGGTCGCCGCGTTCGCCCTCTACACCGGGCCGGACCGCACCCACACCAACATGTACGGCCACACCTACCAGATCTTCACCACCGCGTTCCGGGTCGAGGACTGGGACGGCGACCTGGCCCGGGTCACCGACGAGACCAACGACGCCGGCTTCTTCCCCCGCGACGCCTTCCCGTCGCCGCTGTCGGCGTCGGTGCCGGAGACCCTCGCCGACCTCGACGTCTTCGAGCAGACCAACCGGCTCATCCTCAAGTAGTCCCGACCACGGCCGGCTCTCCTCGGGCCGGCGCGACCGCCTCGGCCCGCGCGCCGGTGCGTTCGGCGCCGATGCCGGCGGCCACCACGAAGGCGATCCCGACCACCGCACCGACGCCCGGCACCTGGTGCAGCGCGACCAGGCCGATGACCAGCGCGATCGCCGGTTCCAGGCTCATCAGCGTGCCGAAGGCGGCGGTGGTGAGCCGGCGCAGGGCGAGCAGTTCCAGCACGAACGGCACCACCGGCAGCAGCACCGCCAGCCCCAGCCCGGCCAGCAGCACCGGCCAGGTGAGGTCCCCGAGGACGCCCGGCCCGACCACCACGGTGGCGACCACCGCGGCCACCGGCATCGACACGGCCAGGCCGCGGATGCCGGAGACCTCGTCGCCGACCCGCTGGGTGAGCAGGATGTACGCCGCCCAGCAGGCGCCCGCCGCCAGCGCGAAGCCGACACCCACCAGGTCCGCCCCGCCGCGCCACGGCTCGGTGAGGAGCAGCACCCCCACGGCGGCGAGCGCCGGCCAGAGCTTCGTCCCGCCCCGGCCCCGGGCCACCGCCACCCCGAGCGGGCCGAGGAACTCCAGCGCGCTCGCCGTACCCAGCGGCAGGCGGGCCACCGCGGCCATGAACAGGATGGTCACCCCGGCGGTCACCACGCCGAGCGCGACACAGGCCAGCAGGGCGCGCCGGGTGAAGCCGGACGGGCGGGGGCGGACCAGGACCACCAGCAGCAGGCCGGCCCAGGCCAGCCGCAGCCAGGCCGCGCCGTCGGGCCCCACCTCGTCGAAGAGGGCGACCGAGGCGGCCAGGCCGAGCTGGACGAGGAACATCGACGCGACGGCCATCGCCGCGCCGGTACGGGTGGGAACCATGCCTCCAGTAGAGCCGCTACCGACCGTTCACGTCCACGTGACTTTGCTGGACGAACCGTTCGGCAATGATGAACAATCGTGGCGTGGATCTGCGCCGCCTGCGACTGCTGCGCGAGCTGGCCCGGCTCGGCTCGATGCGCGAGGTCGCCGACGAGCTGGGCCTCACCACGTCCACCGTGTCGCAGCAGCTCGCCGCGCTCTCCCGCGAGGTCGGCGCGACGCTGATCGAACCGCAGGGCCGCCGGGTGCGGCTCACCCCCGCCGGGCGGCGGCTGGCCGAGCACGCGGTGACCATCCTCGCCGCCGTCGAGGTGGCCCGGCTCGACCTCGACCCGCGCGCCGAGCCGGCCGGCACCGTCCGGGTCGCCGGCTTCGCGACCGCCGTCCGCCGCTCGCTGCTGCCGGTCACCGCCGACCTCGCGGCGCGCCACCCGCAGGTCCGGCTGCGCATCCACGAGCACGAACCGGCCGAGGCGTTCGCGCTGCTGGCGACCGACGACGTCGACCTCGCCCTGACGTACGACTACAACCTCGCGCCGGCGCCCGTCGACCGCACGCTGGAGGCGATCCCGCTCTGGTCGGCGCCGTGGAGCCTCGGTGTGCCGGCCGAGGCCGTCGGGGACGTCCCGGACAACGCCGCCGCCGTCTTCGACCGCTTTCGGGACCGCGGCTGGATCGTCAACTCCCGCCACACCGCCGACGAGGTGGTCGTCCGGACCATCGCCTCGATGGCGGGCTTCGAACCCCGGATCGCGCACCGCGCGGACAGCCTGGAACTCGTCCAGGACCTGATCGTCGCCGGGCTCGGCGTCGGGCTGCTCCCCGCCGACCAGCCGACCGTTCCCGGCGTGCACCTGCTCCCGCTCACCGGTCCGGAGGCCCGGCTGCGCTCGTACGCGGTCACCCGCCGGGGCCGGTCCGCCTGGCCTCCGCTGGCCCTGATCCTCGACCTGCTGAGGGTCGCGGACGACCGGTCGGGGGTGGCCCCGGGACGCGACCGCCCCGGGACCACCCGCCCGACGCCGGATCAGACGGCGGGGGCGGACTCGACGTAGCGGTACATCACGTTCGCGTAGTCACCCGGGTCGGGCCGCCACTCGGCGCTGATGGTGCTCACCTCACCGTGGACCGTGAACTGGTCACCCGCCGTACCAGGAGCGACCACCATCGGGACGGTGAGCGAGGCGTACTCGCTGGCCCTCAGCGTCCCGAGCGGGCAGGACAGCGACGTGCCCGTCAAGGTGCACAGCCCGCCCAACGGGTCGCCGTCGAACGACGCGCCCGGCGGCAGGTCGACGACCAGCGTCACGTCCTTGGCCGTGGCGGTGCCGGTATTCTCCGCGGTGAACATGGGCGTGATCCGTCCGCCCTCCGCCGGAACATCGGTCTCGCCCCACGGACCGCTCAGCCCGCCGGGGCGCAGGGCGAGCTCGGGGAGCTGGGCGTAGGTCGTCTTGACCTGGTCGGTGTTGTTGGTCTTGTTGCTCTCGGGTGTAGTCGTCGAGACCGTCGCCGAGATCCTCGCCTCCGCCCCCTCCTGCTTGACCGGCAGGGAGAAGTAGACGTTCAGGCTGGCCGACTCGCCCGCCGCCAGCGAACCGTACCGGTAGGTGCAGACCAGGGTGCTGTAGTCACACTGCCACCAGGGATCGCCCGCGATCTCGCCACCGGGCGGCAGCTGGTAGGCGATGGTGACGTCGTCCACGCCGGCGGTGCCGACGTTCTGCACGACGGCGTCGACGATGACCTCGGCCCGGTCCTCCCCCCAGAGCATCGTCTGGCTGGCGGTCAGGTCGAGCTGGAGGTCGGCTCCGGTCGCCTCACCCGCTGCGACGGCGGCTGACGGCTGGAGGCAGGCCGCGGCGGCGAGGGCGGACAGGGCGACGCCGGTACGAACCAGCCGGCGTACGTGATGCGATGGCATGAACATCCCCCGATGTGTGGAGGGAACGGCCGAGCTGCCGTTCCTCCCCAATGGACGCTCAACGCCATGAATCCGTTACATGATCGACTCGCTCAGAGCATGGTCTGCGACTTCGCCTCCATGTCGGCGGCAGCCTCCTCCTTCGACTCCTTGGTGATCGGCTTCCCGCCGGCGGCGGGCGCCTTGCCGCCCAGCGGGTCGGCGCCGCCGGTCGCGCCCTGCGGGCCGGTCCCGCGCAGCTGGTCGTCCGGCAGGGCCAGGGTGACCAGCACCGCCAGGATGGCGATCAGTCCGGCGGTCAGGAAGACCATGTCCAGCGAGTCGACGAAGGCATTCTGGATGGCGGCCCGCATCGGCCCCGGCAGGGCCAGGATGGTCGCCGGATCGTTGATCGAGATGTCGGCTCCACCGCTGGCCGCGACGGCGGCGCGCTGCTCCGGGGGGAGCTGGGCGATCGCGGCCGGCAGCCGGTCGGCGAGCTGCGCGGTCAGCCGGGAGGAGAGCACCGCACCGAGGATCGCCACCCCGAACGAACCGCCCAGCGACCGGAAGAACGTCGCCGACGAGGTGCCCGCGCCCAGGTCGCGGACGTCGACCGCGTTCTGCACCGCGAGGATCAGCGACTGCATGCACAGGCCCAGCCCGACGCCGATCACCACCATGAAACCGAACGCCACCCAGAGCGAGGTCTCCACCTCCAGCCGGGTGAAGAGCAGCATGCCGGCCAGCAGCACCACCGAGCCGACCACCGGGAACCACTTGTACCGGCCGATCCGACTCATCGCCCGGCCGGTGAGGACCGAGGTGACGATGATGCCGGCCATCATCGGCAGCATCAGCAGACCGCTGCGGGTCGGCGAGGCGCCCTTGACGATCTGGAGGTAGAGCGGGATGAAGATGATCGACCCGAACATCACCAGACCGAGCACGAAGCCCGCCGAGTTGGCCAGCGCGAAGGTGGCGCTGCGGAACAGCCGCAGCGGCAGGATCGGCTCGGCGACCCGGGCCTCCTGGACCACGAACGCCACCCCGAGGACCGCCCCGGCGACGAAGAGCCCGATGATCACCCCGGAGCCCCAGGCGTACTCGTTGCCGCCCCAGCTCAGCGCGAGCAGCAGGGCGCTCACCCCGGCCACCAGCAGCCCCGCGCCGAGCCAGTCGATCGCGTGCTCCCGCCGTTCGAACGGGATCAGCCGCATGACGTGGTAGCAGACCACGATCGCCAGGATCGCCAGCGGCACGTTGATGTAGAAGATCCACCGCCAGTTGGTCTCGGCGAAGTAGCCGCCGACCAGCGGCCCGGCCACCGACGACAGGCCGAAGACCGCGCCGAAGAGCCCCTGGTAGCGGCCCCGGTCCCGGGGTGAGACCACGTCCGAGATGATGGTGAACGCCAGCGTCATCAGGCCGCCCGCGCCGATGCCCTGGATGCCCCGGGTGAGGATCAGCTGGGTCATGTCCTGCGACAGGCCGGCCAGCAGCGAGCCGAGCAGGAACGTGCCGATCGAGAAGAGGAAGACCGGCCGGCGGCCGTACAGGTCGGCCATCTTGCCGTACAGCGGGGTGGAGGCGGTGGACGCCAGCAGGTACGCGGTCACCACCCACGAGTAGTGGTTGATGCCGCCCAGCTCGCCGACGATGGTGGGCAGCGCCGTACCGACGATGGTCTGGTCGAGCGCGGCCAGCAGCATCCCGGTCATCAGGCCGAACATCAGCAGGCGGATCTGGCGGGCGTGCAGCACCGGGCCGCCCTGGGCTTCCGTGGTCATCCCGCCTTCTATCCCGGACCGTGCGAAACATGCGCCCCCGGCGGGAAAACCCGTCGACAGTCCAGCCGACCCGGCGCGTTGACCATGAGGTTGTTGTCCCGACCCGCCAGGCCGGTCGACAACAACTTCATGATCAACGGGAGCTGAACTCTTCGAGGATCGCGGTGCAGAAGGCGGGGAGGTCGGCGGGTTTGCGGCTGCTGACCAGGTTGTTGTCCGTGACGACCGGCTCGTCCAGCCACGTCGCGCCGGCGTTGGTCAGGTCGGTGCGGAGGCTGGGCCACGACGTGATGCGCCGGCCGCGCACCACGTCCGCCTCGATGAGCGTCCACGGGCCGTGGCAGATCACCCCGACCGGCTTGCCGGCGTCGAAGAACGCCTTCACGAACCGGACCGCGTCCGCATCGGTCCGCAGGAAGTCCGGGTTCGCCACGCCACCGGGCAGCACCAGCGCGTCGTAGCCACCGGCGTCCGCGTCGGCCACGGTCACGTCGACGCCGTACGTCGTGCCGTGGTCGAGGTGGTTGAAGGACTGGATCGAGCCGGGCTTGAGCGACACCAGCTCCACCGTCGCGCCCGCCCGCTCGACCGCGTGGCGCGGCTTCACGTACTCGACCTCCTCCACGCCGTCCGCGGCGAGGAAGGCGATCCGCCGGCCCTGCAGTGTCGTCGCTGCCATGTGTGTTTCTCCTCTCCGTGGTGTCCCTCGTCGGTTCCCGGGCCCGAATGCCCGAAACGTGGCACCCCGCCGGAGGGGGATGTTTGGCCCGGGGCCCTCGGGGGAGTCGGGAAGGCATGGCAGGAGCAGCAGCGGAACAGCGCCGGCTCGCCACCGTCGTGGAGAGCTGGCTCGGGCGCCCGGTCCTGGTCGTCGGGGACGCCATGCTGGACGAGTGGCGGTTCGCCGAGTCCGACCGGCTCTGCCGC
Organism: Micromonospora sp. CPCC 206171; assembly: GCF_036906755.1. Lineage (NCBI taxonomy): Bacteria > Bacillati > Actinomycetota > Actinomycetes > Micromonosporales > Micromonosporaceae > Micromonospora > Micromonospora sp. CPCC 206171. Next base: position 22,855 of record NZ_JBAKHT010000008.1, read on the forward strand.
GAGGCGCCCGCCCCCGTCCTCACCCTGCGCCGGCGCATCTCCGCCGCCGGCGGCGCCGCCAACACGGCGGTCAACATCGCCACCCTCGGCGGCCGGGCGCTGCTGGTCGCCCCGGTCGGCGCCGACGTGGCCGGCGACGAACTGCACGACTGCCTGGACCGGGCCGGGGTCTGGGACCGTACGGTCGGCCAGCCGCACCGGCCGACGCCGGTGAAGCGACGGATGCTCGCCGGCAACCAGATCCTGCTCCGGGAGGATTCCGGCGACCCGGAGGACGCGCTCGACGACGACGGGGTGCGGGACCTGCTCACCGCGCTGGACTGCGCGACCGAGGAGCTGAAGGCGGCCGCCGGTGGCGCCACGCCCACCCTGGTCGTCTGCGACTACGGCCTGGGCGCGCTGCCCGCGCCGGTGCGCGCCTGGCTGGTCGCCAACCGCGAGCGCTACACCACCGTCGCCTTGGACGCGCACGACCTGGCCGACTGGCGGGGCCTCGCCCCGACCGTGGTGACCCCGAGCTTCGCCGAGGCGACCCGGCTGCTGGCCCGCGCCGCCGCCGGCTTCGGCGCCGCGCCGCGTCCCGCCGGACGGACCGCCGCCGGCCCGGACCTGCACCTGGACCACCCGCCGGTCGACCCGGCCGACGGCCCGTCCGAGCTGATCGTCGGCGCGGCCCCGGGCGGCGCCGGCGTACGGCTCTCCGCCACCGGCGACCGGTCCGGTGTGGTCGGCACGGGGCCGACCGGGGAGCCTACGCCCGGCGAGGACCGGGTGGCGATGACCGGCGACGGGCTGAGCGTCACCGGCACCGGGGTCACCCTGAACACCGCCGCCGGCGACGGCGTCGACCGGGCGGTGCTGGCCGAGTCACGGCTGGAGGAGCTGCGCGAGCACACCGGCGCGGCCGTGGTGGCGGTGACCCTGGACACCGAGGGGGCGGTGGTCGGCGGGGCCGACGGGGAGCCCCGGCGCAGCCACAGCACACCCGTACCGGCCAGCCACGCGGTCGGCGCCGGGGACGCGTACCTGGCGGCGATGACGCTGGCCCTGGCGGCCGACGCGCCGCTGCCGACCGCGGCCCAGCTGGCCCAGCTCGCCGCGACCATCACCGTGTCGGACACCGGCACCTGCGTCTGCCGGCGGGAGGACCTGCTCGCCGCGCTCGGCACCACTGCGGACGGTACAGCCCACCCGACGCTGGTCGGCACGGCCGAGCTGGCCGCGATCGTCGGCGACCACCGGCGCGCCGGCCGCTCGATCGTCTTCACCAACGGCTGCTTCGACGTGCTGCACCCCGGGCACGTGCGCTACCTGGAGCAGGCCCGCGCGCTGGGCGATCTGCTGGTGGTGGCGGTCAACTCCGACGGCAGCGTCCGCCGGCTCAAGGGCCCGGACCGGCCGGTCAACCCGGTGGAGGACCGGATCGCCCTGCTCGCCGCGCTGTCCTGTGTGGACCATGTGGTGGTCTTCGAGGAGGACTCGCCGGCCGCGCTGATCGAGACCGTCCGGCCCGACGTGTACGTCAAGGGCGGCGACTACCCGCCGGAGATGGTGCCCGAGGCGCCGCTGGTGCGCCGGCTCGGCGGCCAGGTCCGCACCCTCGGGTACGTGCCGGACCGCTCCACCTCGGCGATCATCGACCGGATCCGTGCCCAGGGGAGCCCGTCAGCGCAGCCGGCGGAGTCGACCGGGTCGCCGCAGTCCAGCCGGTCGCCACAGTCCGGCGCCCCGCAGCGGATGGGCAGGTCGGCGTGAACCGACCGCTCGACCTCGGCAGCGCCGAGGAGTTCCGCGAGCCCCGGCAGCTCGACGTGCTGATCCCGACCCGCAACCGCCCCGCCGAACTCGCGGTCACCCTCTCCGGGCTGGCCGCCCAGGAGGGCGTACCCGGGTTCGGGGTGGTGGTCAGCGACCAGTCCGACGGCGAGCCGGCGTACACCCACCCGGCGGCGGCCACCATGGTCCGGGCCCTGCGCCACCGGGGACACCCGGTGCTGCTGACCCGCCGGCTGCCCCGGCGCGGGCTGGCCGAACATCGCGCCTACCTGCTGGGCCGGTCGGCGGCGCGGTACGTGCTCTGCCTCGACGACGACGTCTGGCTGGAGCCGGGCACCCTGCACCGGCTGGTCACCGCGATCGGCGAGCTGGGCTGCGGCTTCGTCGGCAACGCGGTGCACGGCCTGTCCTACGCCGACGACGTACGCCCGGAGACCCACGCCCACTACGAGGAATGGGACGGACCCGTCGTGCCCGAGCGGATCCGGCCGGACACCCCGCAGTGGCAGCGGGCGTCGATCCACCCGGCGGCGAACCTGCTGCACGTGACGCGCAAGCTGGACCTGCCGCCGGGCGCGTGGCGGGCGTACAAGGTCTCCTGGATCGGCGGTTGCGTGCTCTACGACCGGGCGGCGCTGGTCGACTCCGGGGGCTTCGACTTCTGGCGGCGGGTGCACGAGCGCCACCAGGGCGAGGACGTCGCCGCGCAGCTCGCCGTGATGGCGCGCCACGGCGGCGCCGGAGTGCTGCCCAGCGGGGCGTACCACCTGGAGTCGCCGACCACGGTGACCGAGCGGGAGGTGGAGGCCTGGGAGGTCGTGCTCGCCGCCGACACCGACACCCCGCAACCGGCCTGAGCCGGGCCGCCGGGGCAGGTCAGCGCGGTGCGCCCGGTTCCGGGCGGAGCAGCTCGGCGGCCGCCTCCAGCACCTCCACCACCGGCACGTCGGTGACGAACGAGTCCCGGTGCGGGCACTCGCCGTCGCCCGGTCGGTGCGGGTAGATCCCCGGGGTGCAGTCCACGCCGCAGACCGGGCAGTGCGTGGTCCACGAGGCGATCGGCCGGTGCCGGGCGCGCAGCGGCGTGGCCCCGTTGATCAGGTTGCCCAGCCAGTAGATGCCGACCGTCGAGGTGCCGACCGCCCCGGCCAGGTGCAGCGGGCCGGTGTCGTTGGAAACGACCAGCTCACACCCCGCGTACGTGGCGGCCAGACCGCCGAGGCTGAGCGTGCCGACCTGCGGGCGGACCGGCACACCGGCCGCCACGACCACCGCGTCGACCAGTTCCCGCTCGGCGGGGGTGCCGGTGACCAGCACCTCGTACCCGTCGCCGTGCAGCGACCGGGCGACCTCCCCGAAGCGCCCGGCGGGCCAGCGCCGGCGGGTGTCGGTGGCCCCGGGGTGCAGCGCCACCCGTGGCCGGTCCGGCTCCCCGAGCACCGCCAGCGCCTCGGCCCGGTCCGCGTCGGTGACGGCCAGGGCGGGGATGACGGTGGTGGCCGGCGCGCCGACCAGGGCGACCACCTCCAGGTAGCGGATCACCTCGTGCTGGTAGTAGACGTACCGGATCCACCGGTCCAGCGGCGGCGCGTCCTCGGCGCGCAGCCCGGCGGTCACCCGCGCGCCGAGCCGGCTCATCAGCGGGTTCGAGTTGGCCCCGCCGCCGTGCAGCTGCACCGCCAGGTCGATGCCCTCCTTGGCCGTCCGCTCCAGGAAGTCGTCCATCGAGGCGGGCGGCTCGTCCGGGCCGGGATCGCGGATGCCGGGGGCCGGCGGGACGACCAGCACCCGGTCCACCGGGCCGGGCCGGTCGCGCCAGAGCTTCGCGTGCCACGGCGCGCCGAGCAGCACGATCTCCGCCTCCGGGTACGCGGCCCGCAGCGACTCCAGCGCGGGCAGCGTGAAGATGAAGTCGCCGAGCGCGTTGGCGCGCAGCACGGCGATGCGCCGCACGTCGGGCACGCGCTCGCCGACCGGGCCGAGCAGGGACGCGGTGGCCACCCGGACGCTACGGCCGGTCGATCTCGTCGACGGTGAGGTCCGGGTGGTGCATCTCCCGGTCCGCCGCCGGATCGGCGAGTCTGCCCGGACCGCCGGCGGCCGGACCGCCGCGGTGGCCGGCGCGGCCGACGGTGATGGTGCGCGGCGCGGCCCGCTTCGTACGCGGCAGGCGGACCCGCAGCAGGCCGTGGTCCATCACCGCGTCGATGGCGTCCGGGTCCACCCGGGACGGCAGGTCGATCCGGTACTCGAAGCCGCGGGTCTCGAAGCCGCCCGGGATGCCGTGGTCGGCGTTGACCTCGGCCTCCGAGCGGGCGCGCACGCACAACTCCCGCTCGTCCAGCTCGACGGCGACCTCCTCGGGCGCCACGCCGGGCAGCCGGACGACCACCTCCCAGCCGTCGGCGGTCTCGGTGAGCTGGACGTCCGACGAGCCACCCCGGCCGCCGACCAGCCGGCTCAGCTCCGACCGCAGCGACTGGAGCTCCCCCATCGGGTCCCAGCCCTGCTGCCGACCCCGCCATCCACGGCCGAAACCGCTGGGCTGTTCCGTCATCGCACGTCTCCGATCCGCTGGGTGGCCGCCGGGGGCCGCAGTGAGCTGGGGGCGTCGAGGCCGGCCTCCCGGTCCACCCCGACGCCGAGCCGGTCGACCAGCTCGCCACCGAGCCAGGCGCTGACGCCGAGGATGGCCGCACCGACCACCTCGATGGCGATCAGCGCGCCGCCGGCCGCCCGGGAGTCGGCGTTGAGCCGGACCGCCCAGACGGCGGCGAAGAGCAGGATGACCGCCACGTTGGCGGCGGCGTGGGTGAGCGCCACCCGCTTCGCGCGGGTGCCGGCCGGGATGGCGAGCAGGTCGAACGTCCCGGCCGCGGCGGCCAGCAGGCCGCCGACCAGGCCTACCGTGATGTTCCAGTACGCCACCTCGCCGCGGAAGTCGGGGCCGCCGACGGTGTCGACGATGTCGAAGAGCGTGCCGACGACCAGGAGCGCCACCGGGAACATCACCAGCATCGGGTGCACGGGGTGCCCGAGCACCTTCAGACGGCTCTCCATGTGGGCCTCCACTGCTCGGCTCGGGGGGCGCTGTGTGAGCCCGTACCCGCCGCTCCGGTGGGCAAACCTCGCGCTCGCCACGCCCGCCTAGGCTGACGGACGGCGGTCGGCGTCCGGAGGGGCCGCCACCGGGGTCAACGCACGGGGGAGGCGGACGTGACGGTGGAGATCACCTCGCACGAGGAGCTGCGCGACCTGCTGGGGGCGGCGATGCCCCGGGCGGTCGCCAAGGAGCGCGTCGTACTGCACGAACGGGACCGGCAGTGGCTGGCCGCCTCGCCGTTCTGCCTGATCGCGACGGCGGGGGCGGACGGCAGCTGCGACGTCTCGCCCAAGGGTGACCCGGCCGGCTTCGTCAAGGTGCTGGACGAGACGACCCTGGCCATCCCGGAACGCCCGGGCAACCGGCGGGCCGACGGCTACCGCAACATCCTGGACAACCCGCACGTCGGCCTGATCTTCCTGGTCCCGGGCCGGACCGACACCCTGCGGATCAACGGCCGGGCGCGGCTGCTGCGGGACGCGCCCTACTTCGACGACATGGTGGTCAAGGGGCACCGGCCGATCCTCGCGATCGAGGTCCAGGTCGAGCAGATCTTCTACCACTGTTCCAAGGCGTTCCTCCGCTCCGAGCTGTGGCAGCCGGAGACCTGGCAGCCGGACGTGCTGCCGACCCGGGCCAGGCTGATCAAGGAGGTCGAGAACACCACGGAGAGCCTCGCCGACCTGGAGCGCCGCTACGGCCCGGAATACCTCAACTCGTTGTACGTCGGGTAGGGGCAGGCGGGCCCGCCATCACGCCATCGGCGTCGCCGCCCGGAGCCTCCTGCAGTCCCTTTCGAGCTGATGTCGTGAACGGATCAGCGCTACCCGGCGACTGTCGGAACGGCGGTTGGTCGCTTCAGCGGGGCGGCAGGCCGATGCGGAACCGTCGCTGACCGTCGGTCAGCTCCGGCCAGTCGTCGGGCTCGTCCGAGGCGATGCGTTCCGGGTCGGGCACCCGCAGTTGCACCCGCACCGCACGGATGAACTCGTGCAACGAGGTGCTGAGCCTGGTCTCCGGCGGCACGCCGCCGAACTCCGCCGCCCGGGTGTCCTCGTGGCCCTCGGCGATGCGGAGCACCGCCCAGGAATGGCGTACCACCATCCGGGCGGCGCGCTGGACGCGCTCGTCGCCGACCAGGCGGATCTGCTCCAGCAGGGCCAGCAACCGCTGCCGCTCCTCCTCCGTACGGTCGTGCTGGGCGGCGGGATCCGGCGCGCCCGTCATCCGGGCGGTCAGGTGTCGGAAGACCCGCACCGTGGACGCGAACTCGACGCTCAGCTCGTAGAGCGGGGCGTCCCAGCGGGTCGCCAGCTCGCGCTTCTCCTTGCGCCGCTCGACCAGCAGGGAGGGGACAAGGCCGATCAGCGCGCCGACGGCGAGGGTGAGGATCGTTGCGCCCAGAGCCGACCAGTCCACGATGGAAGCCTTGGCGTACGCGTCACTTGTTCGCGTACCCCCGGAGGGACCCGGCGGCGGCACGCCCGCGCGACGGCCGCTCGCGCCCCGGGAGCGCGCCGTGAGACCGGCGAGCTGATACTGGGCGGCATGTCTGAGCTGGCACTGCCGATCCGTACCGAGCGACTGCTCCTCCGCCGGTACCGGATCGACGACGTCGATGCCCTGCTCGCGTACTACAGCGACCCGCGCGTCGCCCGCTACATCCCGTGGGAGCCGTGGTCGCGGGAGTTCGCCACCACGGTGGTCACCAAGCGGCTCACCAGCACAGGGATCACCGGGCCGGAGTCCCGTCTCGCGGTGGTGGCGGAGCACGAGGGCGAGGTCGTCGGCGATGTGATCCTGTGGCCGGCCGACGAGACGCTGTCCCGCGGCGAGATGGGGTGGGCCTTTCACCCGGCGGTCTCCGGCCGGGGGTTCGCCACGGAGGCGGTTCGCGCGGTCATCGACGTGGCCTTCGCGCACTGCGGCATGCACCGGGTCATCGCTCACGTCGATGCCCGGAACGAGGCGTCGGCGCGCCTCTGTGAGCGGGTGGGCATGGTCAAAGAGGCACACCTGCGCCGGGACCACTGGACCAAGGGCGAGTGGACGGACACCCTGATCTACGGGCTGCTCGCCGAGCAGTGGCAGGGTTAGCCAGGCCCGTCTGCCTCTCCCTCTTTGCCGGTGCGCTCAGTCGGCGTGATCGGCTGAGCCGCCCAGCCATCGGCGGGCGTCCTCCAAGCCGTCCTCGTTCTCCTCGTTGCCGCTGATCCCGGTCAGATCGCCGACGGCCAGCCGGCGGGCGAAGTAGTCGGCCTGCACCGCCCAGCGGAAGCGCAACATCGTCGACAACCCGTGCTCCACCTCGGCCCGGGTGACGGTCCGGCACTTCAGATACGCCTCGATCAGGCATTCGGCGTGGCGAGGACCGCCGACGTACATCGCTGCGGAGGCAAGGTCGTAGAGCAGTGGACCGTCGAGCGCCACGCTCCAGTCGATCAGGCCGCAGGTCCCGGTCGGCCGATCCAGTCGAAACGCCTCGGGAGCGGGGTCGGTGTGCAACAGGCCCCACGTGAGAGTCGATGGATCCAGAGCTTCGTATGCCGCCACCGCGGCCGAGACCGACGGCCGGATCCAGGGACGGACCGCCAGGTGCGTGGCCTGGAGGTTCAACCAGTGGAATCGGTCGGCGTGCGCGACGGAAACACCGCGCAACACCTGATGCACCCGGCCGAGCGTGCGGCCGATCAACCGTTGATCATCGACGGTACGGCCGGAGAGTCCCTCCCCGTCGACCCACCGCAGCAGCGCGAGCGGAATGCCGTCGACATCCGCGACGATCTGCCCCTGCCTGGTCGTCACCGGAACGCCCGCCGGAACCCCTGCCGTCGCGACGTGGCCGGCGACCGTGAGCCCGGCCACCAGGGACCGACGGGAGCCGGGAGCTACCGCCTTGGCGACCCATCGCTCGTCTCCGACGGTGACGAACCACGTTGCGGAGTTCATGCCACCGTGGTGCGGCTGCACCGTCGGGTCGGCGAGGCCCCATGCGTCGGCCAGACACCAACGCAGCCTCTGCTCGGCGATCACCCGGTGCAGTCAAGCAGCGAAGGCCGCGACCGGCGACCGACTTTTGGGCGGGATCTTCCTGCGATGGCCAGCGTCGACCAGGGGCGTCAGCTTGGATGCCAGGGCTCGATCGTGGCCGATATGCGTCATGGCACCAACGTGCCGGTCGCCAACCATTGCCCACGTCGAAGCTGACCAGTTCCCTTCACTCACGACCGCCTCCCGCACCGATTTGATCAACAAGGTTGGAGATAGCGTGAAACGCAGCGCCATCGCTGGCACACCGCTGACCAGCAGATCGTGGTACTCCCGGTTGTCCGCGTCCGTCGGCACGGCGACGGCCCTCGCCATGCTGGTGGCTCCGTCCGTCGCCTCGGCGAGCACGACCGACCGGGCACCGGCGGCGACCCCGACCACGGCGGCGCCCGCCGGCTTCGCTCCCACATCCACCTCGTGGACCAGCCCCACCGACGGCTGGGTGCTGGGCTTCGCGCCGTGCCGGGCCGGTTCATGCCCGACCCTGGTCAGCACCTCGGACGGCGCGCAGACCTGGCAGCAGCGCGCCGCCTCACGGGTGTCGTCCACGCCCGACCAGACGAAGATCCACTTCGCCAACAAGCTCGACGGGTGGACCACCGACGGGCAGGCTCTCATGGCCACCCACGACGGTGCCGGCACGTGGCGGCGCGTGCGGCTGCCCGGCGCTGTCGGCTCGGTCAGCATTGCCAAGCTGGCTTCGACCGACCGGTACGCCTACGCGATCGTCACCTACGGAGTCGGAAGCACCAGGACCACCCAGCTCTACTCGTCGCCCCTCGGCGAGGACAACTGGCAGCCGGTGGTCGGCGTCGCGGTGCCCGGCAGCGGCGGGTGGGACATCGCCACCAACGGTTCGGCCGCCTACGTCGCCCTCGGCGTGATCCACACATCGCTCCGGATGTGGTCGACAGCCGACGGCAGTGCCTGGACCGAGGTCCAGCCGGTCTGCTCGGTGCACGACTCGGTACGGCTGAGCAGCACCAAGCCCGATGACGTCGAGGGCATGTGCAGCTTCAGACCGGAGCGCGGCTACATGGAGAAGCAGCTGGTCGAGTCGGCAGGCGGCGCGGCCCCCGTCGTGCTCGGGTACGCGCCCGCCACGGGGATCACCACCGGGTTCGCGACGACCTCGGCCGGTACCGCGGTCGTGGCCGGCGTCGGTGCGGGCGCGAGCTGGTTGCACGCCAGCTTCGACAACGGCGCGACGTGGGAGACGCCACTGGCGATCCCCGACGTGCAGCTCCCGATGCTCGACCTGGACTTCCAGGACGCCACGCACGGCGTGGTGGTCTGGGGTGGACCCGCATGGTCAGGAGCCGCGGTGTACCGCACCACCGACGGCGGTCACACGTGGAGCCAGCTCACGCTCTGACGTCCAGGCGGTCCGGGGACCGTTTCGGCCCCCGGACCGCACGGCCCCGCAAGATCGCTCCGCGCTCGCTGCTGCCGGCGCTCGCTCCCAGCCCGGCTGGGCCGGTGCGCCCGGCCTGCTCATTCACGCTGGAGAAGCGCCGGCCCGGCACTCACCACAGCCGGCCGGGGAAGCGCGTGGTGACCTCCTGGAGGAACCAGCCATTGCCGTCCGGGTCGTTGAACGAGGCGAACGAGAAATAGCTCGCCCGGTCCGGAGCCAGCCCGGGGGTCCGTCCCTGGCCGTTGGCAAGGGGCAAGCCACCGCCTGCGGCATGGAAGACCTCGCTCACGTCGACGCCGCGGCCGACCAGCTCGGCGCGGGCCGCCTCGATGTCGTCGACGACCAGGCACAGGCCCTGCATCGAACCGGGCGCGGCCGTGGTGAGGCTGGGGCCCAACATGATCGAGCAGTCCGACCTGGGCGGCGTCATCTGCGCGACCCGGCCCTCCCCCTCGCCGACGTCGATGTCCTCCCGCCAACCCAGCGCCTTGTAGAAGTCCTTGGCCCGTCCCACGTCGGCGACGGGCAGCACGACGAATTCCAGCTTCATGTCCATGCTGTCGGCTCCTCTTCCTGCGCTGGCAGGCGACGTGTCAACGCCCTGGTTCCTGCGCCCTTGGCTGGCCCTGCGCCCATCCTCAACCAGTCCTCGCCCAAATGCCCTGGAAACCACAAAACCCCTCGAATCCCTCATGGATGCGATGCCCCGATGGCGTCTTCGGGCAGGCGGACAGCTTGGGCCGCGGTCACGGGCTGGTCCACGAGGTGGAAGCGAAGCCGGTACGCCAACGGTGGCCACCGTGGTCGGGTGAGTGCGGCGGTGGCTGCTCGCCTGGGTGCGCGGCTTCGCGACCTCTCGGCATCTCTCAGCGTCGGCGGCCGGGGCTCGACCTCTTGAGGACTGGATGAGGACTGAAACGGGCAACGCTGCGACCATCTGATCCGTAGAACCGTCTGCATCGATGATCGGATACGCCACTGCCGAAGCGCGTCGGGGAGTCCGCCCCTGGTCGACTCGATGATCACCCCCCATGACTGGTGTGCATGGGGTTCTGTTTCAGACTGCGAGCCCGCTCGGTAACGACGGCGAGGAAGGCCGCGAGCGCGGGAGCTGGGGGGCCGTCTCGGAGGACAACGACCAGTCGACGTCCGAGCTTCTCCTCGGCGACGTCACGAATCGCAAGGGCTGGGTCTGCCGCGGGCAGTGTCAGCGCCGGCAGCAGCGCGACGGCTCCGGTGGTGCGCACGAGTTCGAGCTGGACGTCCGCGTCGCTGGACCGGTGCCGCACGTCGGGCTCGTAGCCGCCGATGGACCGGCAGCTTCCCACGACCATGTCGTGATGGCCGGTGCCCGCGTCGGAGGCAACCCAGACCTCTTCCCGCAGCGCGGACAGTGCGATGGGGCCCCCATGCTTGGCCAGCGGATGCCCGGGTGAAAGGACCAGTTTCAGTGGCTCCTCGTGTAGTGGCGTGAACCGCAGCCCTGGCGGCCGGGGGCGTGGGTGACCGTCGTACTCGTCGCTGATCACCAGGTCGACCGCACCGAGCCGCAGTCCCGGCAGCGCCTGTTCGAGTTCGAGCTCGGAGACCTCGGTGCGTACCTGCGGGTGCTCGACCATCATGCGTGCCACTGCGGGAACCAGCAGGCGACGAGCGGCTGACTGCAGACCGCCGGCGCGCACGGTACCCCGCACCTCACCGGCCAGTGCGGCCAGGTCGGCTGACGCCGCCTCGGCTGCTGCCAGCAGGACTCGGGCGTGCTGTGCGAGCAGACGCCCAGCGTCGGTGAGCCGCACACCACGGCCGGCCTTCTCGAGCAGGCGCGCGGCGACCTCCTTCTCCAGAACACTCAACTGCTGGGACACGGAGGAAGGGCTGTAGCCGAGAGCCAAGGCCACCGCGCCCAGGGTCCCTCGTTCCTCGAGCTCGCGGAGCAGACGGAGCCGACGAAGATCCAGCGTGACCATGCAGAAAGACTAACGAATCACGTCCACATATCATCACTGGACCTGGAGTGTTGGGGCGCAGATGCTCTTGGACATGGGTCCCGCACTGTGCCTTCTGTCAGCCGCGTGCTTCGGCGCCATGGCGATCTTCGGGAAGCTCGCGTACGCCGCGGGCGTCTCGCCCGGAGCGCTGCTCTTGGTGCGCTTCGGCTTTGCCGCCGGCATGCTGGCGATGCTGCTGCTCCTGCGACCGGGTCTGCGGCGCGACCCTGCGAGCCCAGACCGAAGGACGGGTCCCGCTCGAGTGACCCTGGTTCTGCTGGGGACGGCCCTCGGTCTGGGCGCTGTCGGGTACGCCACCCAGGCGTCCCTGTATTTCGCGGCCTTGGAGCTGATGGACGCCTCGCTGCTGTCCCTCGTCTTCTACACCTACCCGCTGCTGGTCACCCTCACGGCCGTCCTGCTGGGCCGGGACCGCCTGACACGCGGCCGCTGCGCCGCACTGGTGGCCGCCTCCTGCGGGACGCTGCTCGTCCTTTTCGGGACCGGCGATGTGGACTTCCACCCGCTCGGGGCGGCCCTGGCGTTCGGCGCCGCTGTCACCTACACCGTCTACATCCTTGTTGCTGACACTGTCGTGCACCGGCTGCCACCGGTGATGCTGTCCGCGCTGGTGATGGCGGGGGCCGCCCTCACCCTGGGCGTACGCGCCCTCGTGAGGGGAGGGGTCGACCTCAGCTTCGGGCTGCAGGGATGGTTTTGGCTCGCGTGCATCGCGGTCGTGTCCACCGTCTTAGCGATGCTGACTTTCTTCGCCGGCCTGCGGCGGACGGGCCCTTCGACCGCAGCCATCCTGTCGACGTTCGAACCGGTCGTCACCACGGCGTTGGCGGCGCTCACGCTCGACGAGATCCTCACCCCCGTACAGGTAGCGGGTGGCCTGCTCGTCCTGTCGTCCGTGGCTGCCTTACAGGTGCACAGGGCACGCCCCGGGCACCGTGGCGCAGTGCCACGCCGGCTGCCGACCCGACCTCAACGCCGCGAGGCAGCCGGTCTCGATCAGCTAGAAGCAGTGCCCGCAGGCATGCCCAGGCGCTTACAACGCCCCTGATCAGGGGCTTGACCGCAACACGGCCCGCTGAGCCCGGACACTGCGAAAGGGCCGTATGGCCGTGGGTGTCTCAGCGGTCCTCTTCTGATCATTAGCTAGCGCAGCGATGCGGGTCGCCAACCGGCTGGACGAAGCGTTCGCTGGGCGGGACAAGGACTATCTAAGGACTCGAACCGCTACCGGCGACGTGATCGACCTGGGGAAGCGGCGAAGCCCAGGCCATTGTGACCTGGGCTTCTGTACCGAGCCGCCTGACGGAATCGAACCGTCGACCTACGCATTACGAGATCAAATTGGCCGCCGTGACGACCTGGGCGCATGCGGGTCCAGCAGCGGAGATGCCTCTCGGCATCTCACACCACTCCCCTGCCGTCCGTCACCCTCCTGCGGACTGGATGCGGACTGCGGAGACAGTGATTCTGAACCAACCGTGATCACCGCCAGATGACATGATCTTGTGGACGACTACGCCGATCAGACCGGCGTGGCGATCTGCCTCCTCGGCGTCGCGGTGATCATGTACACGCCGCACGGCTGAGTGGCGCGCCGGGACGGTGCCCGTCGATCAGCAGCATGACGACCATCAGGATGATCACGACGCCCAGGTGCAGGGCGGAGTTGACGCTTGGGCCGATGGGGGTGCTGGCCAGGACGAGCGCGGCCGTGGCAAGGCGGCTGGTGGTCCGTCCGACGCCGACGGTGTGGCGGATGTCGGCGATGGCGGCGAGGAAGAGGGTCACGCCGGCGGTGAGGGCGAGCGCGGCGGGCCATCCGGCGGGGGCCTCGGGGTGGGCGACGACGGCGTGCAGGCCGGTGGCGGTGGCGATGATGCCGAGAAGCAGCACGAAGTGGGTGAGGACGTAGACGCGGACGGACATGCGGGTTCGGGTGGCGTCATCGGCGTGTTCAAGGGCGGCTTCGCCGGCTGCGGTGTCGGTGAAGTAGGTCCACCAAAGGGTGGCCGGGAGGGCGAGGGCCATCACGACGGCGCCGACGACGCCGGGGTTGAGGTGGGCCACCGGGGCGCCCATGCCGATGGCGACGACGATTTCACCGAGGGCCACGATGACGAGCAGGCCGTGCCGTTCGACCAAGTGGGCAGGGCGGATGTGGAAGCTCGCGGCGGCGCCGAGCCAGGAGTGGCCGGGTATCAGGAAGGGCAGGACGGTCTGGGTGAAGATGGCAGCGGCCCAGAGGACGGGCACGGCCGGTCCGGTGAGTAGGCCAGCGATGATCACGAGGGCGGCGGCCCCGAGGTTGTAGGGGGCGAACTCGTGGACGGCGGGCCGGTGGGTGCTGCGGCTGAACAGGCCGATGTGGATGGTGACCACGATCAGGTAGCCGACGCCGAAGAGCAGGCCGCTGCCGGTGAAGGCGTCGGGGATGGCGATGGCGGTGAGCAGGAAGCCGGCCATGCCGCCGAAGAGGAGGAGTTTGCGGGCGGGGCGGCGGGGTGGGACGTGGTTGGTGAGCCAGGCGTAGCCGCTGTAGAGGTGCCAGAGCAGCTCGAGGATCAGGACGGTCTGGCCGACGCCGGCCCAGTTGAGGTCGTGCTCGAGCAGGCCGGCGAGTTGGGTGACGGTGAGGACGAAGACGACGTCGAAGAAAATCTCGACGGGGGTGGCGCGGTCGGCGACGTCGGCGTCGGCGTTCTGGTCGCGGGGCGCGCTCGGCATGGCGTGACGTTAGCGGGTGGCGGCGGCCGTCCGAGGGCGTAAAGGACGATCACCTCCGGGTAGTGGGGGCGACGCCGGGGGTGGCCGGAGGAGCGGGCGGTTCAGTCGTTGCGGTCGGCATCCCACCAGGCCTGGCCGGCCTCGGGGAGGGTGTCGATCGGGTCGTAGTAGGCGTACGAGCCGAACGGGCTGACTTCATCCACAGCCCGCCTAGCGCGCGGGGCTTGGATGGTGAGTCGTAGAGCGGATCTCCTCGTCGGGCAGCCGTCGACCGTCCAGCCTCCCCGGACGGGGACAAGGCCTGACCAGCCGAACGACCTTGGCCCCGTGCGGGGAGGCTGGTAGCCCTTGTGGTGCCCGGCGAGGTGATACGCGGCGGCATCTCTGAGGAGGGTCGGGGTTCGGGGCAGCGCCCCGAGGTCTTCGTGCTCTTGGCGCCTGCAAACTCGGCCGGCCGGCGCGGCCGATGCCGGCCGGAGGTCGCCAGCAGGCCGGGGCCGGGCCGGCGCGGCCTGCCCGCTTGCGGGCCGCCTTGAGGACTGGATGAGGACTGAGACGAGGCACGCCTACGACCATCTGATCCGTGATTCCCAAGGCCACGCCACAACCGTTCGGCAACGTCCGCGTCGCCCTGGTCGCCGCGCTCTCGGCAACTCGATCGGTCCGGGCTCGTCCGGCTCCGTCCGCCCGGCTGGCTCCCACGCGTGGCTCCCAAGCCAGACCGCCTGAGCCCGGACACTGCGACAGGGCCCCGCCCCGACGGGCGCGGGGCAGGGTCATGCCGCTAGCGCAGCGATCGGAACGTCGCGCGGATGTCTTCCGAGAGCAGCTGCGGCTGCTCCCAGGCGGCGAAGTGCCCGCCCCTGTCGTGCCGGTTGTAGTGGACGAGGTTGGGGTACGCCTGCTCCGCCCAGCTGCGCGGAACCCGGTAGATCTCGTCGGGGAAGATGCTCACGCCGACCGGGATCGCCACGCCCTTGGTAGCGAAGAAGGGGAGCTTGCTCTCCCAGTACAGCCGCGCCGAGGACACCCCGCTGTTGGTCAGCCAGAAGAGCGTGATGTTGTCGAGGATGTCGTCGCGCGTCAGGTCGCTCGGCTTCTGCAGACGTCCCTCGAGGACCTGCTGAACGATGCCGGGCTGACCGGCCCCGTCGCCGTGGTCGAGCATGAACGCGGCGAGATCGATGGGTGAGTCCGCCAGACCGTAGAGCGTCTGCGGGCGCGTCCCCATGATTAACCCGTACGCCACGTGCGTCCCAAAGAACTTGAGCAGCTGCTCGTACGTGTTCCGCTCCTCGTCGGAGAGACCGTCCGGCGCCGGGCTGCCGGCAAAGGCCGCGAGGAAGAGCTCCGGCGGAACCGCGCCGGGCATGTTGGTGTGAATGCCGATCAGCTCCGGTGGCGCCGGCTCGGCGGCCGCCGGCTCGGCGCGGCCGCCGGCCATCGCGTCGACGACGATCGCGCCCCAGTCGCCGCCCTGCGCGACGAACCGTGTGTACCCGAGCCGCTTCATGAGCTCGACGTAGGCCTTCCCGATGTGCACGGGATCCCAGCCGGTCGTGTTCGGCTGGCCGGAGAACCCGTATCCGGGCATCGACGGGATCACGACGTGAAAGGCATCCGACGCGCTCGCGCCGTGCGCCGTCGGATCCGTGAGCGGACCGATGATCTTCAGCTGCTCGATGACCGACCCGGGCCAGCCGTGGCAGACGACGATCGGCAGCGCGTCCTCGTGCTTCGAGCGAACGTGGATGAAGTGAATTTCCAGACCGTCGATCTCGGTGACGAAGTGGGGGAGGGCCTTCAGCCGCGCCTCGCACTTGCGCCAGTCGTAGTCGGTCGCCCAGTAGCGAGCGAGGTCCTGCATGAGCGCGAGCGGCACGCCCTGCGATTCATCCTCGACGGTCTCTTTGTTCGGCCAGCGCGTGGCTCTGATGCGCGCGCGCAGATCCGCAAGATCCGCCTCGGGGACCTCGATGTTGAACGGCCGCACTTCTGCGGCGCCCGTTCGCGCTTCCATCTTGACGGCCACGCGGGGGGCCTCCCTTCTGCTTTGAACGCCTTTGCGGTCGAGCGGGTGGTCTTCGCCCGCCTACCGCAGACAAATGGCATGCCCCCGCTCCTGCCTCCCGAGGGGCATCTTCGGTGAAGGCGCCGCCCGAACTTGTGCCAGGCCAGCAGGGGCCCGCGGCCCCATATGTCCAGAGCGTAGGACGCATTTCCCCGTGTCCGGAGCCATACGAGCAATCCCGCATGGCCTTCCGGGACGGGCCGGGCGGCTGACCTACTTGTTGCGGCGGATCTCCTCGTCGGGCAGTCGCCTGACTGTCCAGCCTCCCCGGACGGGGACAAGGTGGAGCGTCCCACCGGACGAACGACCTTGGCCCCGTCCGGGGAGGCTTATAGCCCTTGTGGTGCCCGTCGAGGTGATCCGCTCCCGGCCGATCTCTGAGGAGGGGCGGGGTCGGGGCAGAGCCCCGAGGTCTTCAAGCTCTTGTAGTCCGCCAGCGTGGCCGGACGGCCCGGCCGATGCCGGCCGAAGGTCGCCAGCAGGCCGGGGCCGGGCCGGCGCGGCCCGCTCGCGGGCCGCCTTGACCACGACCAGGTGGCGAGGCTCGCGGAGGCGTGCGGACGCTACGGGCTGCTGGTGCGGTTCCTCGCTTACACCGGGTTGCGGTGGGGTGAGGCGTCGGCGCTGCGGGTGTCGCGGCTGGATCTGTTGCGGCGTCGGGTGACGGTGGCCGTGGCGTTCGCAGAGGTCGGCGGGGAGCTGGTGGAGGGCACGCCGAAGAACCACCAGCGGCGGTCGGTGCCGATCCCGCGCTTCCTCGTCGACGAGCTGGCCGCGCACGTCGCCGGGAAGCGCCGCGACGAGCTGGTGTTCACCGCACCCAACGGCGGCCCGCTGCGCAACACCAACTTCCGGACGCGGGTCTTCGGGCCGGCGGCGGCATCGGTCGGCCTGGCCGGGCTCACGCCTCACGACCTGCGGCAGACGGCGGCGAGTCTGGCCGTGGCAGCCGGCGCGAACGTCAAGGCCGTACAGCGGGTGCTCGGGCACGCTTCGGCGTCGATGACGCTGGACGTGTACGCGGGCCTGTTCGGTGACGACCTGGACGCCGTCGCCACCCGGCTGGACGAGGCCGTCGCGGCGCGGAATGCGGACTATTTGCGGACTGGCACGGCCGGCGGCGAGGTTGTCGACCTTGGAAAACGGCGAAGCCCAGGCCGTTGACCTGGGCTTCTGTACCGAGCCGCCTGACGGAATCGAACCGTCGACCTACGCATTACGAGTGCGTCGCTCTAGCCGACTGAGCTAAGGCGGCAACGATCGTCAAGTGTACGGCACGGCCCACCCACCGGCCGAGGGGGTTCCCCCACCCGGGGACCCGGACATCGGGCGCGATCGGTCGTTCGCCGGACAGCGGTAGCGGCCCGTCGGCGCTACGCTCCGGCGGGTGACCGACGATCACCCCACGTCCGGGTCCGACGTTCCCGCCGAGCACGCCCCCGGCGAGCGGGCGGCCCGCCGGCCGCTCAGCCTCGACCCGGTGGAGCTGGGCTTCACCCCGCGTAAGCCGGTGCCCTGGCTGGCGCCGTTCCTGCTGATCAGCACCGGCATCCGGACGTTGCTGGCGATGCTGTTCGGGGCGTACCTGGACAAGCGGGAGCTGCAGAACGCGCTGGATTCGAAGATCGCGCGGCAGGTCGGGCCGGACGGCGGGCTCTGGCTGGACTACGTGGCCGACCTGGGCGACGGCTTCAACGCCACCTACTCGGTGGCATACCTGCTCGCGCAGCGGGAGCTGGAGGTGGACGGGCACCGGCTGCCCCGGGCGCAGACCCTGGTGATGGGGGGCGACCAGGTCTACCCGTCGGCCGCGTACGAGGCGTACGAGGACCGGTGCAAGGGGCCGTACCAGGCCGCGCTGCCGGTGGCGCCGCCCGAGCGGCCGACGCTCTTCGCCGTGCCCGGCAACCACGACTGGTACGACGGCCTGACCGCCTTCCTGCGCCTGTTCGTCCGGTCCCGGGACCGGCACTTCGGCGGCTGGGGCACCGGCCAGTCCCGCTCGTACTTCGCGGTGGAGCTGCCAGCCGACTGGTGGCTGCTCGGCCTCGACGACCAGTCCGGGTCGTACCTGGACGACCCGCAGCTGGCCTACTTCGACGAGGTGGCCCGCCGGTTGGGCCCACAGAGCAGGATCATCCTGGCGGTGCCGGCGCCGACCTGGGTCAAGTCCGTCGACCACCCCACCGCGTACGACTCGATCGACTACTTCATCCGGACGATCCTCGCCCCCACCGGCGCACACGTGCGGCTGCTCATCTCCGGCGACCTGCACCACTACGCCCGGTACGCCGGCCCGGAGCGGCAGCTGATCACCTGCGGAGGCGGCGGGGCGTACCTGTACCCGACGCACAAGCTCCCGGAGCGGATCGAGGTGCCGCCGAAGGACACCCTGTCCCGCCGGGCCAGCGCCACCCGCCCGTACGACCTGGCCGCCCGCTACCCGGACGCGTCCCGCTCCCGGCGGTACGGCTGGGGGATCTTCCCCCGGCTGCCGTTCCGGAACCCGGGCTTCACCACCCTGCTCGGGGCCCTGCACACGCTGCTCATGCTGGCCATGGCCGGGGTGACGGCGAACCGGACGGGCAGCACCGAGCAACGACTGTTCAGCGTCCCGCTGGTGATCATGCTGGGGGTGACGCTGCTCGGGGCGGCCTTCTTCGCCAAGCCACCGAGCGCCGGCGGGAAGCGGCACGTCCGGCACTGGATCCTCGGGGTCACCCATGGGGTGGCGCAGGTGGGGCTCGCCGCCGCCGGCACCTGGGCCTGGCTGGCGCTGCCCTTCTACGACTGGCCCTGGCCGCTACCGGCGGTCGCCGCGGCGGTCGTCTATGGCCCGGTCATCGGCCTGGTGTCCAGCCAGGTGGTGGCGGCATATCTGCTGGTGGCGGGGGCGTTCGGGGTGAACGTCAACGAGCTGTTCGCCGGCCAGGGCATCGAGGACTCGAAGTCGTTCCTGCGGATGCGGATCGACCCGGACGGCTCGCTGACCATCTACCCGATCGCCGTCGACCGGGTGTCTCGGGACTGGCAGCTGAACCCCGACCAGTCCCCCACCGCCTCCTGGCTCACCCCGAAGACCACCCTCACCCCCCACCTGGCCGAACCCCCGGTCACCCTCCGCTGACGGCGTCGATCAAGAAGTTTGCGTCAGGTTCCGGGCTTGCGCAGACGCAAACTTCTTGATCACCGGCGAGGGCTCGCCGTGAGAAGGGCGGGGGTCAGGTGGAGTAGTGCTGGTCGTGGGCCTGGCGGGGGGCGCAGACTGAGGCGCGGGAGCAGGAGCAGCGGGAGCCGTCGGCGTCCAGCCGTACCGTGACCGCGTCCCGGGGGACGCTGTGGCCGACCACCTTGCCGTCGCCCTCAGGCGTGGAGACCCGGCTGCCGACCGGCGGGGCGGACTCCTGGAACCGTTGGTAGAGCGGATGCTCGTACTTCAGGCAGCACATCAGCCGGCCGCAGGCGCCGGAGATCCGCAGCGGGTTGAGCGGCAGGTCCTGGTCCTTCGCCATCCGGATGGTCACCGGCTCGAAGTCGTTGAGGAAGGTGGCGCAGCACAGGTCGCGACCGCAGGAGCCGATGCCGCCCTGCACCCGCGCCGAGTCCCGGGCGGAGAGCTGGCGCAGCTCGACCCGGCAGCGCAGGGTGGCGCCCAGGTCGCGGACCAGGGAGCGGAAGTCCACCCGGTGCGGAGCGGTGAAGTAGACGGTGGTCCGGTCGCCAGCGGCGTCGCCCTCGCCCAGGACGTGGTCCACGGCGACGACCTTCATCGGCAGCCCGTGCTCCCGGATCAGCCGCTTGGCGGCCACCTTCGCCTCGGCCTTGCGCCGGCGCAGCAGTTCGTCGCGGCGCAGGTCCTCCTCCTGGGCCAGCCCGGCCAGCTTCGGGAAGCCGTCGGTCTCCTCCGTCACCCACTGCGCCGCCCAGACGCACTCGGCCACCTCGGGCCCGTCGTCGGTCGGGACCAGCACCCGGTCGCCGACCTGCGGCCGCAGCTCGCCCGGGTCGAGATAGTAGAGGCGCCCGTACCGGTTGAAGCTGACCGCGCAGAGCATGCCCATGCGGTCCACCCTACGACGGACGACCGGCGCCGGCCCGGCCACCCGTCGCCGCACGGTTACCCCGTGCAGTCATCCACGATCGTCGACTCGTTCCCTTGCGCCTCGCCCGGACGGCTGAATCGGGTCCCGGGGCGGGACAAACGCCCGGGTGGAGGCGTTGAGTGGAGGCAGACCTGCGGGGGGTGCAGGGAATGGCCACGGCGCCGCCGCCGGGCCCCGGTCCAGGCCGGGCGCCGCGCGCGGCGCCGTGGACCACCCGGTCAGCGACCCACCCGGGTGCTGCTGTCGTAGCGGACCGGACCGCCGGCCGACGCCCGCCAGGTCGACTCGGCCAGGCTCGGCGACCACTGGCGCAGCAGCGTCTCCGCGCCGTCGTACGCCACCCCGAGCACCGCGAGCACCCGCGTGGCGATCTCGGCCGCCGCACCGGTGCCGCTGGCGGGGTCCCCGCCGGACGCGGTCGCGGCGAGGACGCGGACCGCCTCGGTGGAGCCGAGCACCTCGGCGAGGGCCCGGGCCACGGCCAGCCGGCTGCCCTCCACCCAGTGGGCGAGCGCGTCGGCGTACCCGGCGGTCGACTCGATCCGACCGACCAGGCTCTCCGGCCCCTCGTCGAGGTGGCGCAGCAGCGCCGAGCGGGCCTCGTCGTACGCGGCGGCGGCCGGGCCGGACCACAGGCCCGGATCGGTGAGGGCGGCGCACGCGTCGTCGTACCCGCGGACGAGCCGGCGCACGGCGTGCCCGGCGGTCGTCAGCGGCGCCGGATGCAGGTCGAGGAAGGCGCGCAGCGCGTCGCCGGGCAGCACCTGCATCCGGCGCAGCAGCGGCCAGAGCCGGTGACCCTCGGGAGCGCCGGCGACGAGCAGGTGGTCGACCCGGCGCAGCAGTTCCAGGCCGGGCTCGGCGAGCCGGTCCAGGGCGTCCATCAGCGCTCTCCGGTCAGCCGCCGGCCGGCCGTGTCGTCGGTGCCGGCGTAGCGGTCGGCGGCGCTGCGGACGGCGGCGGCCGCGGCGGCGAGCCGGGCGGCGGCCGCCCCCGCCTCCCGGGCCCGGTCGCCGGTGGCGGCGGTCCACTGCCGGTGCAGCGCCCGGCCGACCTCGCCGGGGCGGCCCGGGGCGTCCGCGCCGAACGCCGGGTGGGCCGGGTCGGTGGCGGTCACCGTGCGGGCGAGCACGGCGAGTGTGTCGCTGGCCTCGTCCAGGCGGGCGGCGAGGGCGCGCAGCGCGTCCATCTCAGGCTCCCGCCAGCGGCCGGTACGCCGCGAAGGTCTCGTTGTGCAGCTTCTCCCGGGCCCACTGCGCGGCGTCCGCCGCGGCGGTGACGGCGGCCTGCACCGAGCCGGCGACGTCGCGCGGGTGGCGGGAGTGCAGCGCCCCGAGGAAGCGGACGTCGGTGATCCTGCCGCCGGCGGTCACCACCACCTCGACCAGCCCGTCCGGCGACCGGACGGTGACCTCGACGGTGTTGACCGCCTGGTCGAACTCGGCCTGGAGAGACTCGATCCGGCGGTAACGCCGCACCGCCTCCTCGATCCACGCCTCGTCGATCTCGCGCGGCATCGGTTCTCCCCCCGGCCGACCATCACCCTGCGTGCCCTCACCGTCACCACGGCACACCGGACCGTACCGCACGCCCGCGACACCTGTCGATGCCTGTGGACAGCGGAAACTATCCCTTCCAGAGGGTGAGCATCATCGCCTCGACCGCGATCCGGGGCTTGACGTTCGCCTCGATCGCCGCCCGGCACTCCAGCACGGCCTCCAACCGCCGCAACGCGCCCTCGGCGTCCCACTTCTGCGCGCCGGCCTCGGCCATCGCGGCGGTGTCGGTGTGCACCGGGGCCACCGGGGCGCGCAGCGCCATGGTGAGCGCGTCCCGGTAGAAGCCGGCCAGGTCGACCAGGGCCCGGTCCAGCGCGTCCCGCTGGGCGCGGGTGGCTCGTGACTTCTGCCGCTTCTCCAGGTCCTTGAGCTGCCCGGCGGCGCCGCGCATGGCGCCGGCCGCGCCCCGGCCGGTGCCGCCCGCGCCGAGCGCGGTCTGCAACGCGGCCCGCTCGGCCGCGTCGGCCTCGGCCACGGACGCCTCGGCCTCCGCCTCGGCCGCCTCGATCAGGGCCGACGCCGCGTCGAGCGCGGCGCCGACACCGGTCAGCCGGCGCGGCACCGCCAGCACCGCGTCCCGGCGCTGCCGCGCCTCGGGGTCGCGGGCCAGCCGCCGGGCCCGCCCGACGTGCCCCTGCGCGGCCGCCGCCGCCCACTGCGCCACGTCGGGCGCGATGCCGTCCCGGCGCACCAGCACCTCGGCCACCGCGGCGGCCGGCGGCTGCCGCAGCGGTACGACCCGGCACCGCGACCGGATGGTCACCGACACGTCGTCCGGGTGGGTGGACGGGGCGCAGAGCAGGAAGACGGTCCGCGGCGGCGGCTCCTCGATCGCCTTGAGCAGGGCGTTGCCGGCCGCCTCGGTGAGCCGGTCCGCGTCCTCGATGATCACGATCTGCCAGCGCCCGCCGGACGGGGTGCTGGCCGCCCGGAGCACCAGCGCGCGCATCTCGCCGACCCCGATGGAGAGCCCCTCGGGCACCACCAGGCGCACGTCGGCGTGGGTGCCGGTCATCGTGGTGTGGCAGCCGGGGCACTCGCCGCAGCCGGTGCCGTACGCGCACTGCAACGCGGCGGCGAAGGCGCGCGCGGCCACCGACCGGCCGGAGCCGGGCGGGCCGGTGAAGATCCAGGCGTGGGTCATCCCCGCACCCGGGTCGACCCCCGGCTGTCCCTCGACCTCGGCCGGTCCCGATCCGGCGGCGACCGGGTGGGCGGCGCGCAGCACGGCGGCGGCCGCCGCGGCGGCGTGGCGCAGCGTGGCGACCGCCTCGTCCTGGCCGACCAGGTCGGCGAAGACGTCGGGCATCAGGTCCGATGCTCCATCGTCACCAGCTCCGCGTCGGATAACTCCGGCTGCACCGAGGTGTCCGGGCCGTGGGCGGGGCGCGGGTGCACGATGGCGGCCGGGTCCACCAGGAACTCCTCGACCCGGCGGGCGACCAGGGCGGCGATCTCCTCGGCCGGCCGGGCGGCGTCCAGCACCAGGTAGCGCTTCGGGTCGTTGGCGGCGAGGTCGAGGAAGGCGTACCGGACGCGCTCGTGGAAGGCGAGCGATTCGCCCTCCAGCCGGTCGGTGCCCTGGTTGCGGGAGGCCACCCGGGACAGGCCGGTGCGCGGGTCGACGTCGAGCAGCACCACCAGGTCGGGCTTGAGCCCGCCGGTGGCCCACGAGGAGAGCCAGGAGACCTCCTCGACCGGCAGCGTACGGCCGGCGCCCTGGTAGGCCAGGGAGGAGTCGACGTACCGGTCACTGATCACCACCGCGCCGCGGACCAGCGCCGGGCGGACCACGGTGGCGACGTGGTGCGCCCGGTCGGCGGCGTAGAGCAGCGCCTCGGCGCGCGGCGAGGGCGCCTCGGCGCCGGCGTTGTCGAGCACCAGCGACCGGATCCGCTCGCCCACCCCGGTGGCGCCCGGTTCGCGGGTGACCACCACGTCCCGGCCCTGCCCGCGCAGCCGCTCGGCGAGCGTGTCGAGCTGGGTGGACTTGCCGGCGCCCTCGCCGCCCTCGAAGACCACGAAGAGGCCGGAGGAGACGAAGGGCTCGGCGGGCATCAGCGGGCGACCCCGGATCGAGCCCCAGAGGTCGGCGAGGACCGGCACGCCCTTCTTGTCGTCCATCTGCCCGAACGCGCTGATCCCGGCGAAGATGCCGGCGGCGCCGGCCGCGAGCAGCAGCAGCCGGGTGGAGGAGACGGAGACGCCGAGGTCGGCGATGGTGAGCTTGCGGGAGCCGCCGACGCCGACCAGGAGGCTGCTCAGCGCGATGGCCAGGATCAGCACCAGCCGGGTGCCGATCTGCACCACCGCGAAGACCCGGCCGCGCACCTCGTCGGCGACCTCGCCGCCGAGCAGCGTGGTGCCGGCGAGGAAGGCCATCCCGGCCCCGGCGCCGACCAGGATCGCGCCGATCATGGCCATCGACAGGTGGATGGCGAAGGCGAGCACCAGCACGGACGCGCTGGCCAGCACGATGCTCATGCCGAACCAGCGGCGGCGGGACATGTCCCGGACGATCATCGGGCCGAGCCCGATGCCGAGGGCCAGGCCGATGAAGATCGCCCCGAAGAGCATGTAGAAGGCGGCGTCGCCGGCGCCGAGCGAGGCGGCGAAGAACTTGGCCGTGCCGATCACGATGCCGCCGCCGGCGAACGCGCCGAAGATGCCCAGCACCAGGCCACGTACCAGCGGGGTCTGCTTGATGAACTTCCAGCCCTCGGTGAACTGGCGCATCATGCTCTGCTCGGTGCGCTCCCGCTCGCCGGCCTGCGCCTGGCTGATCTCCTTGATGCCGAAGGCCACCACCAGCGCGGTGGCCAGCCGGGAGAAGGAGTTGAACCAGAGGGCGAGCTGGGCGGGCTCGGCCCAGTCCGGCATCTCGCCGCCGGTCGCCGCGCGGACGCTGCGGTCGAGCACCGCCAGGCCGATCGCGGCGGCCACCGGGGTCAGCCCGTAGGTGGTGATCAGCGTGAGCTGGTTGGCGGTCTCCAGCCGGGCGCGCGGGATCAGGTTGGGGACCGCGGCCTCCTTGGCCGGGATCCAGAGCAGGGTGATCGTCTCGATCAGGAAGGTGGCGACCGCCGCCCAGCTGACCACCACGCCACCGCTGGCCCCGGTGAGGGCGAGCAGCGGGATCGAGGCGAAGAGCACGAAGCGCAGCAGGTCGCAGATGACCATCGTCCAGCGCCGGTCGAAGCGGTCGGCGAGCACGCCGGCCACCGGCCCGAGGATCAGCGCCGGCAGCAGCCGGACCGCGATCAGGGTGCCGAAGGCGGCACCCTTGGCGGTGCTGCCGGAGACCTGGGCGGCGGCGAAGACGGAGGTGGCGAGCAGGCCGAGCCAGTCGCCGAAGGAGGCCGCGCCGAGCACGATCCAGAGCCGACGGAACGGCCGGATGCGCAGCACCGACCGGATCGCGGCCGCGCCGGACCGGTCGGCCTGGGCTGCTCCGGACTGCGCCCCGGGCGTCGACACGCCGGGCGACTCGCCGTTCTTCTGGCTTTCGATGGCCGTACCTCCACGTGCCGGCCCAACGCTGGGCAGTCCCGGTGCAACACTCTAGTCCCGGTGGGGGTGCTCCCCACCGGCGACATTCTCCTGCTCGCCGAGCGTAGGCCGCTGGGACCAGCGACCGCAGCCCGGCAGTACATGAGGGTATTTCGCATTACTATCCCGGACAGTTAGCGTGCACCCGTGGCCATCGACAGCGACACCCTGCGCGAGCGCCTCGACTCGGCGACCGCCCACCTCGACCCGCCGTACGCCGTGGTCGACCTCACGGCCTTCGACGCCAACGCCGCCGCGCTGGCCGACCGGGCGGGCGGCAAGCCGGTCCGCGCCGCCAGCAAGTCGATCCGCTCCCGGGAGCTGACCACCCGGGTGCTGGGCCGGCCGGGCTGGGCCGGCGTGATGGCGTTCACCCTCTCCGAGGCGATCTGGCTGGTCCGCTCAGGGGTGACCGACGACGCGCTGGTCGCATATCCGACAGCCGAGCGGGCGGCGCTCGCCGAACTGGCCGCCGACCCGGCGCTCGCCGCGGCGGTCACCCTGATGATCGACGGCACCGAACAACTCGACCTCGTCGACGCGGTCCGCGCCCCCGGCCGGCGGCCGGAGCTGCGGGTCTGCCTCGAACTGGACGCCTCCTGGCGACCGCTGGGCGGGCGGGTCCACGTCGGCGTGCGTCGCTCACCGGTGCACAGCGCCCGGGCCGCCGGCGCGCTCGCCGCCGCCGTCGCCGCCCGGCCGGGCTTCCGGCTGGTGGGGCTGATGGCGTACGAGGCGCAGATCGCCGGCCTCGGCGACGCGCCGCCGGGG
This sequence comes from Micromonospora sp. CPCC 206171, assembly GCF_036906755.1. Lineage (NCBI taxonomy): Bacteria > Bacillati > Actinomycetota > Actinomycetes > Micromonosporales > Micromonosporaceae > Micromonospora > Micromonospora sp. CPCC 206171. The sequence goes on from NZ_JBAKHT010000008.1 coordinate 48,985, forward strand.
CGGGCCGTCATGGGCGCCGCGATCCGGCTGGCGCAGCGCGGGTCGTACCGGGAACTGCTGGCCCGCCGGGGCGCGGCGGTCGCGGCGGTACGCGAACACGCCGACCTGGAGTTCGTCAACGGCGGCGGCACCGGCAGCGTTGCCGCCACCAGCGCCGATCCCGCGGTCACCGAGGTCACCGCGGGATCGGGCCTGTACGGGCCGACGCTGTTCGACGCGTACCGCGCCTGGCGGCCCACCCCGGCGGCGTTCTTCGCCTGCGCGGTGGTCCGCCGGCCGACGCCGGAGCTGGCGACGGTGCTCGGCGGCGGCTGGATCGCCTCCGGCCCGGCCGAGCGGAGCCGGCTGCCCCGGCCCTGGCTGCCGGCCGGGCTGACGCTGGTCGGCACGGAGGGAGCCGGTGAGGTGCAGACCCCGCTGGCCGGCGCCGCGGCGGCCGGGCTGCGGGTCGGCGACCGGGTGTGGTTCCGGCACGCCAAGGCGGGCGAGCTCTGCGAGCACGTCACCGAGTTGCACCTGGTCTCCGGTGACGAGGTGCTCGCCACCGTGCCCACCTACCGGGGCGAGGGGCACGCCTTCCTCTGACCGGAGCCGCCCGGCCGGTGTCGTCAGCCGGGTTGGACGGCCTCGGTGGCGTTCACGTGGCGGTGCAGGTACTCGCGGATCAGCGCCTTGGCCTCGGCGAGGACCCGCTCGTCACCCTCGGGCTTGCGACGGAACGCCAGCTTGATCAGGGCGTCCGCGGCCTCGACGGCGATCTCCAGGCAGAACCGCAGCCGCGGTTCGTCGGTCATGCCGAACCGCTCGGTCAGCACCCGGGCCAACTGGTCGGCGATCACGCCGTTGTTGTCCCGCTGCTCATCGAGCAGGTGCAGGTCGACCACGTCGCCGAAGTGCAGGGTACGGAACCCCGGGACCGTCCGGTGCATCGTGATGTACTCGTCGATCCCCGCGTCGACACCGTCCCACCAGTGGGTCAGGTCGTCCGAGGCGAACCGCTCGTCGAGCCGCTGCAGGTAGGACTCCATCGTGCGCAGGGTCAGCGCCTGCACGATCGCCCGCTTGTCCGGAAAGAACTGGTAGACCGACCCGATCGCCACCTCGGCACGTTCGGCGAGCAGCGTGGTGGTCAGTCCCTCGTACCCCACTTCGTCGACGAGTTCGGCACAGGCGTCCAACATCCGCTGGACCCGCGCGACACTTCGACCCTGCACCGGAACGCGGCGCAGCGGCCCGGTCGTGGCGGCTGGTGTGGACACTCGGCGCCACCCCCCTTCGACGGAAGAAACTATCTGGTTGTCACGAGTCCGTGACTACCGGTACAACGAGCGGACCTCGATTGCGGTATTTACCAGGAACAACGTTCCTGATATGAAGTCAGTTCATATTCATGTCGAGGAGCGCGCCGATGGCCGGTACCGCCACCGCATGGTCCAACTGGGCCGGCAACCAGCACAGCACCGCCACCGCCATCCTGCGCCCCGCCACGCTGGACGCCGTCACCGATGCCGTCCGGGACGCCGCCGCCGCAGGTGAGCGCATCCGGGTGGTCGGCAGCGGCCACTCGTTCACCCCGATCGCCGTGGCCGACGGCCGCCGGATCGAGTTGACCGACCTGGCGGCCGACGTCCGGGGCGACCGGGACCGACGCCTGGTCACCGTGCCCGCCGGGACGACCCTGCACATGCTCAACGCGCTGCTCGCCCGGCACGGACTCGCGCTGCCCAACCTCGGCGACATCGACGCCCAGACCGTCGCCGGCGCGATCTCCACCGGCACCCATGGCACCGGAGCAGGATACGGCTGCCTGTCCACCTTCGTCACGGCGCTGACGCTGGTCACCGGCACCGGCGAGGTGCTGCGCTGCTCCGCCGACGAGCGGCCGGACGTCTTCGCCGCCGCCCGCGTCGGGCTGGGCGCCCTCGGCGTGCTGGTCGAGGTGACCCTGCGCTGCGTCGACGCCTTCGTGCTGCGCGCCCACGAGCGCCCGGCGCCGCTGGACTCGGTGCTCGCCGAACTGCCGACGCTGATCGACGCGCACGACCACGTCGAGTTCTACTGGTTCCCGTACACCGCGCGGGTGCAGGTCAAGACCAACGACCGGGTGCCCGCCGACGACCGGCCGCTGCCCCGGTGGCGCGGCTGGCTGGACGACGACTTCCTCGCCAACACCGTCTTCGCCGGGGCCTGCCGGCTCGGCCGCGCCGTGCCGGCGCTGGCCCCGACCATCAGCGCGGTCTCCGCCCGGGCGCTCACCGAACGCACCTACACCGGCCGCTCCGACACGGTCTTCTGCACCCCGCGCCGGGTCCGCTTCGTGGAGATGGAGTACGGCCTGCCGCGCGCCGCCCTGCCGGCCGCGCTCGACGCGCTCCGGCGGATCGTCGACGGGCTGCCGTTCAAGGTGCTCTTCCCGGTCGAGGTGCGGTTCACCGCGGCCGACGACATCTGGCTGTCGCACGGCTACGGCCGGGAGTCCGCGTACGTGGCGATCCACCAGTACGTCGGCATGCCGTACGAGCCGTACTTCCGGGCCTTCGAGGAGGTGGCGGCCGACCTCGGGGGCCGGCCGCACTGGGGGAAGCTGCACTACCGGGACGCGGCGTCGCTCGCGCCCGCGTACCCCCGCTTCACCGACTTCCTGGCGGTCCGCGACCGCCTGGACCCCGACCGGCTCTTCACCAACCCGCACCTGGACCGGATCCTCGGCTGAGTGCGCCCCGGGCGCCGAGGCGCCCGGGGTGCGTCACTCGGCGGTGCTGGCCGCCTTCTTCGGGGCGGCCTTCTTCGCCGGGGCCTTCTTGGCCGCCGTCGCCTTGGCGGTGGTGGTCTTCTTGGCCGCGGTCGACTTGGCCGCGGCGGTCTTCTTCGCCGCCGTCGCCTTCTTGGCCGGGGCCTTCTTGGCGGCCGCCTTCTTCTTCGGCGCCGGACCCTTCGCCCGCTTCTCGGCCAGCATCTCGGAGGCCTGCTCGATGGTCAGCTCCTCCGGGGTCTGGCCCCGGCGCAGCGACGCGTTGAACTCCCCGTCGGTCACGTACGGCCCGAACCGGCCGTCCTTGATGACCAGCGGCTTCTCGGTCAGCGGGTCGACGCCCATCTCCCGCAGCGGCGGCGCGGCGGCGCGGCGCTGGCGGGTCTTCGGGGCGGCCAGCAGCGCGAGCGCCTCGTCCAGCGTGACGGTGAACATCTTGTCTTCCGAGTCCAGCGAACGGAACTCGTCACCGCGCTTGACGTACGGGCCGTAGCGGCCGTTGTTGGCGAAGACCTCGACCCCGTCGGGGGCCACGCCGATCAGCCGGGGCAGGCTGAGCAGCTTCAACGCCTCGTCGAGGGTGAGCGAGTCCGGCGTCTGCGAGCGCAGCAGTGAAGACTTGCGCTCGCCGCTGGCCACGTACGGGCCGAACCGGCCGGACTTGAGCAGGATCGGCTCGCCGGTGGCCGGGTCGTCGCCGAGCTTGCGCTCGCCCCCGCCGCCGAGGAACAGCTCGTGCACCTTCTCCGGGGTCAGCTCGTCGGGCGCCAGCCCCTCGGGGATCGGGGCCCGGTCGCCCGGGGCGCCGCCCTCCTCGCCCTCCGCCTTCGGCGCGGGCGGCTCGCCCGGCACCGCCCGCTGCAGGTACGGCCCGAACCGGCCGACCCGGACGACGACCTCGCGGCCCTCGTCGTCGGTGAAGAGCGGGATCGAGTTGACGCTGCGCGCGTCGATGTCCGTGATGTTCTCGGTGACCAGCTTCTTCAGCCCGCCCGCGTGCGCGATGGCCTGGTCGCCGGTGCCGTTGGCGCTGCCGAAGTAGAAGGAGGTGAGGAAGTCGACCGCCGCGTGGTCACCGCCGGCGATCTCGTCCAGTTCGTTCTCCATGCTGGCGGTGAAGTCGTAGTCGATCAGGCGCGGGTAGTGCCGTTCCAGCAGCCCGATCACCGCGAACGCCAGGAAGGACGGGATCATCGCCTGGCCGCGCTTGAAGACGTACCCGCGGTCCTGGATGGTCTGCATGATCGACGCGTACGTCGACGGGCGGCCGATGCCCAGCTCTTCCAGCGCCTTGACCAGCGACGCCTCGGTGTAGCGCGACGGCGGCTGGGTGTGGTGGCCCTGCGCGGCCAACTCGTCGGCGGTCAGCGGCTGGTCCTTCACCAGGGTGGGCAGCCGGCGCTCGGCGTCCTCGGCCTCGGCGTTCTCGTCGTCGCTCGACTCGACGTACGCCCGCAGGAAGCCCGGGTCGGTGATGGTCTTGCCGGTCGCGCCGAAGTCGGCCTCCTCCTGCGCGGAGGAGACGGCGCGGATGCGCACCGAGACGCTGGAGCCGACCGCGTCGGTCATCTGCGAGGCGATGGTGCGCCGCCAGATCAGCTCGTAGAGCTTGAACTCCTCGGCCGACAGTTCCTTGGCCACCTCGCCCGGGGTGCGGAAGTTGTCCCCCGCCGGGCGGATCGCCTCGTGCGCCTCCTGCGCGTTCTTCACCTTGCCGGTGTAGCGGCGGGGCTCCGGCGGCACGCTGCGCTCGCCGTACAGCTCGACGATCTGCCGGCGGGCCGCCGCGATGGCGGTCTCCGACAGGTTCACCGAGTCGGTACGCATGTAGGTGATGTAGCCGTTCTCGTAGAGGCGCTGCGCGGTGCGCATCGTCTGCTGCGACGAGAGGCGCAGCTTGCGGGCCGCCTCCTGCTGGAGGGTGGAGGTGATGAACGGCGCGTACGGGCGACGGCGGTAGGGCTTCTCCTCGACCCGGGTGACGGTGAACGGCCGCCCGTCGAGGCGGGCCGCCAGGCCCCGGGCGCCGCCCTCGTCGAGGTGCACCACGCCGGCGCCGGCCCGGACCCGACCCGTGGTGGGCTCGAAGTCCTTGCCGGTGGCGATCCGGTCGCCGTTCAGCGCGACCAGGGTGGCGTTGAAGGTGCGCGGGCCCTCGCCGGCGTTCGCCACCGCCAGGGTGGCCAGGATGTCCCAGTACTCGGCGGTGCGGAAGGCCATCCGCTGGCGCTCCCGCTCGACCACGATCCGGGTCGCCACGGACTGCACCCGGCCCGCCGAGAGCTTCGGCATGACCTTCTTCCACAGCACCGGCGAGACCTCGTAGCCGTACAGCCGGTCGAGGATGCGGCGCGCCTCCTGGGCGTCGACCAGGTCGCGGTCGATCTCGCGGGGGTTGGCCACCGCCGCCTGGATCGCCGGCTTGGTGATCTCGTGGAAGACCATCCGCTTGACCGGCACCTTGGGCTTGAGCGTCTCGACCAGGTGCCAGGCGATCGCCTCGCCCTCGCGGTCCTCGTCCGTCGCCAGGAAGATCTCATCGACCTCCTTGGCCAGCTTCACCAGCTTGCTGATCTGCTGCTTACGGTCGGCGGAGACGACGTAGAGGGCCTGGAAGCCGTGGTCGACGTCCACCCCGAGCCGGGCCCACGCCTCGCCCTTGTACTTGGCGGGCACGTCGGCGGCGTTGCGCGGGAGGTCCCGGACGTGGCCGAAGCTGGCCTCCACGACGTATCCCGGGCCGAGGTAGCCCGAGATCGTCTTGGCCTTCGCCGGTGACTCGACGATGACCAGACGGGTGGTTCCAGCGTTGCTCGGCACGTCTCTCCCCGACCTCACTCCTGCTCCATGCCCGATTCGGGCCGTGTTGCACCCCACCGGACCACCGGCGGTCCGGATGTCCAACGTAACGCGCCGCCGGGGTTTCGGGTTTCGCGGGCGGCAAACAGCCTCCGCGCGGCGGGCGCCACGGCGCCGCGCGGGCTTCACGGGCCGGACGGCGCCACCGTACACCGTGGGTAGGGCCGGAGGCGGGCCACTGTGACGATGGCGGACCCTCGGCCGAGGGTCACCGAGCCGTTTTACCGGCCGAGACGCCGCCCGGCTGTCCCCGATCGGACACCTCGTCGCCGCGCCCGCCTGACCCGGCGTGATCGACTCCGTTACGGCGGTACGGCGCTGTCCCGGTGGCCCTGATGCCGCCACCTCGCCGGCCTGGAGTCGATCTTGCTCGCCCCCTCAGGTCGGGGTCGGCCAGGCCTCCGGCGGGGCGGCCGACGGCCGCTCGCCGACCAGCTCGGCCAGCCGGGCCAGCCGGCGACGGCCGGCGATCCGGAAGGCCGGCGCGCCGTCGTCGGGCTCCGACACCGCCGTCGGCAGGCCCACGGCGGCGAGCGCCGCCCGCACCGTCGGCCACCACTCCGCATCACCCGGGCCGAGCCCGAGCAGGAACCCCGCGGGGTCGGACCGGCCGGCGGCGGCCAGCCAGAGCCGCAACCGCCGACCGTTGAGATGGAAATGCGCGGGTGGGCGCTTGCGGCCCGCGTCGGTCAGCCAGGCCGTCGCCAGCGGCGCGAGGGTCCGCGCGTACGAGGTGCGCACGGCGTAGCGCTGGTCCTCGGTCGCCTCCCAGCTCGCGGCCAGCCCCCGCAACCCCAGCTCGGCGACGAGCACGTGCACCCGCCAGGCGGCGTCGACCACGATCGACAGTCGGGCGGTCCGCCCCATCCGGCCCACCTCACCGGGGCCGGCGAGCAGGCCGGCCAGATCGGCGACGGACGGGTCCGCCGCCTCGGTGCCGAACAGCGAGAGCTGGCGCACCGGTTCGGGGGGTGAGTCGGGAGGGGTCAGCGACACTCCGGAACCTCGGCGAAGGCCTGTTTGAGCTCTTGATCGTTGAGCCGGCTGGTGTCCAGCGCGCTCGCGTCGTAATCCCTGGTGAGCGTCTCGACCGTGGCCTTGACGCCGTCGTAGAAGGTGGTGGCCTCGCCGGTGCCGAGCCCGTCGATGGTGTCGCGGGCCCGGCCGTACGCGTCCCGGACCTTCTCCAGGGTGGTCTGGAACCCCTTGGAGATCTCCGCACCGTGCTCGGTCTCCGGGACACCGGCGTCGGCAACCCTGCGCCGGGCGGTCTCGCTGGCGTCCGCCGCACCGCCGAAGAGCCGGACCAGGTTCTCCTTGGCCTGCGCCGGGGTGGTCTGCGCGGTCATCTGCTGGTCGGTGCTGCTGGTCAGCTTGCTGATCTCGGCCCGCCAGGGGGTGAGCGCCTCGCAGACCGAGGCGGCCCAGGCGCGCGGGGTGGGCCCACCGCCGCAGGCGGCGACGGCGAGTACGAGCGTGGCCAGGACAACCGTGAGCTTTCCGGCGGCTGCCGCCCGGCACGTTCGCATGCGTTGCAGCGTACGGCCTCCGCGCCGATGCGCCACCGCTCAGGTTTGCCGCCCTCGGGGCGCGGCGGACGGGTTCCCGGCCGGCGATCGGCCGGCCGGGAACCCACCGTCGACTCAGGCGTTGACCGTCTCCGCCCGCTCCGGGCTGCCCGCCCCGGAACCGCCGTCGGAGGAGTCCATCGCCACGCCCTTGCGCTTGCTGAACACCACCGCAGCCACCACGATCAGGGTCGCGACCAGCGCGATCGTCACCCGCAGCGGGGTGTTGCGGTCGTCGCCGACGCTCCACGCCACCACGGCCGGCGCGATCAGCAGCGAAACCAGGTTCATCACCTTGATCAGCGGGTTGATCGCCGGGCCGGCGGTGTCCTTGAACGGGTCGCCGACGGTGTCGCCGATGACCGTCGCGGCGTGCGACTCGGAGCCCTTGCCGCCGTACGCGCCGTCCTCGACCAGCTTCTTGGCGTTGTCCCAGGCGCCACCGGAGTTGGCCAGGAAGACCGCCATCAGCGTGCCGGCGCCGATCGCCCCGGCCAGGTACGCCGCCAGCGCGCCCGGTCCCAGGCCGAAGCCGACCGCGATCGGCGCGAGGATGGCCAGCAGACCGGGGGTCATCAGCTCGCGCTGCGCGTCCCGGGTGCAGATGTCGACGACCTTGCCGTACTCGGGGCGCTGGGTGCGGTCCATGATCCCGGGCAGCTCACGGAACTGCCGGCGGACCTCCATCACCACGGCCCCCGCCGAGCGGGACACCGCGTTGATGGCCAGCCCGGAGAAGAGGAAGACCACCGCCGCGCCGATGATCAGGCCGACCAGGTTGCGCGGGTTGGACACGTTCAGCGAGTTGAGGATCTCGGTGCCGACGTCCCCGACCCCGGCGTCGGCGTACGCGGTGCGCAGGGTGTCGGTGTACGAGCCGAACAGCGCGGTCGCGGCGAGCACCGCCGTGGCGATCGCGATGCCCTTGGTGATCGCCTTGGTGGTGTTGCCCACCGCGTCCAGCTCGGTGAGGATCCGGGCGCCGTTCTCGTCGATGTCGCCGGACATCTCCGCCACGCCCTGCGCGTTGTCGGAGATCGGGCCGAAGGTGTCCATCGCGACGATCACGCCGACGGTGGTGAGCAGGCCGGTGCCGGCCAGCGCGACCGCGAAGAGCGAGAGCGTGATGGAGCTGCCGCCGAGCAGGAACGCCCCGAAGACGCCGGCGGCGATCAGCAGCGCCGAGTAGACCGCCGACTCCAGGCCGACGCTGATGCCGGCGAGGATGACGGTGGCCGCGCCGGTCTGCGAGCTCTTGCCGATGTCCTGCACCGGGCGCCGGTTGGTCTCGGTGAAGTAGCCGGTCAGCGCCTGGATGGCGGCGGCCAGCACGATGCCGATGACGACGGCGCCGATGGCGACGATCCGCGGGTTCTGGTCGACGTCGGTCAGCCCGCCCTCCAGCTCGGCGAAGGTCGCCGGCAGGTACGCGAAGGCGGCGATCGCCACCAGCACCGCCGAGATCACCGCGGAGAGATAGAAGGCCCGGTTGATCGCGGTCAGGCCGTTGCGGTCCGAGACGCGCAGCCGGGTGATGAAGACGCCGACGATCGCGACGAGGACACCGATGGTGGAGATGATCAGCGGGAAGACCAGGCCGTCCTCGCCGAACGCGGCGCGACCCAGGATCAGGGCCGCGACCAGGGTCACCGCGTACGACTCGAACAGGTCGGCCGCCATGCCGGCGCAGTCGCCGACGTTGTCGCCCACGTTGTCCGCGATGGTGGCCGCGTTGCGCGGGTCGTCCTCGGGGATGCCCTGCTCGACCTTGCCGACCAGGTCGGCGCCGACGTCGGCGGCCTTGGTGAAGATGCCGCCGCCGACCCGCATGAACATGGCCAGCAGTGCGGCGCCGAAGCCGAAGCCCTCCAGCACCGTCGGCGCGTCCCCCTTGAAGAGCAGGACGACCATCGCGGCGCCGAAGAGGCCGAGCCCGACGGTGAGGAAGCCGACCACGCCGCCGGTCCGGAACGCGATCTTCATGGCGGCCTCGCGCCCGCCCTGCGCCTCGCGGGCCGCCGCGGCGACCCGCAGGTTGGCGCGGGTGGCCAGCCACATGCCGGCGCCACCGATGGACGCGCTGAACAGGGCACCGACCACGAAGAACGCCGATCGGCCGAGCTTCACCGCCAGCTCGCTGCCGTCGGTGTCGTGCACCGGGAGCAGGAAGAGGAGCACGACGGCGACGACGACGAAGATCGCCAGCGTCCTGAACTGCCGGAGCAGGTACGCGGAGGCACCCTCCTGTACCGCTCCGGAGATCTCCTGCATGTTGGTGGTGCCCTTACCGGCTGCCAGCACGGCCTTGGTCAAGGCGGCGGCGAAGACGAGTGCCACCAGCGCGATCACCGCGGCGATGACGACGTACGTCAGGTTTCCTCCGGAAAGGGACAGCCCGCCGCCTTCGGCGGCCAAAGTCCCGGACATCTATGTCCTCCTGTACCGAACACTGTCGCGCCGGCCAGCGGACGCACTGACCCGACGCCTGGATGCGGTTGCGCAAGCGCACCAACCCACCCCAACGGACCAGCGATGAACGCACATACCCGCTGGTTGCGGGAAGGATCACTTGCTGACAACCCCGGTACTGTAGCCCCGTGCAGTGTTGGAGGTCACATCCGGGGGACACCGTGTCCGGATGATCTTCGTAACTGTGTTATGAGGAAAAATCTGATATAGGAGCCCATCAGCACGTCGAGGCCGCGACCCCGAAGGGTCGCGGCCTCGATGACGCAGAGTGCGCAGGTCAGCGGCCGACCGGCCACACCATCCGGACCTCGGTGCCGACACCCTCGTCGACCGGACGAACCTGGAGGTCCTCCACGAAACCGGCGAGCAGGGCGAAGCCGACACCGGTGGTCAGCGCCTCGTCGGTCAGCGACTCGTTGGCCAGGTCGTCGGCGTTCAACGCGGCCAACCCGATGCCGGCCTCGATCGGCGCCCGGTCCACCACCCGCACCGAGTACGCCCCGGCGTCGGACATCTCCACCAGCACCGGGTCGGACAGCCCGTACTGCCGGTGCAGCGCGACCGCCCGGGTGCACGCCTCGCCGATGGCCAGCCGCACCTCGTCGAGCAGGTTCTCGCGCACCCCGGCCCGGCGGGCCACCGCGACGCCGACCAGGCGGGCGGTGCGCACGTGCACCGGAGCCGGCGAGAAGGAGAGTCGAACCGTCGCCATCACGCGCCGGCGCCGGTGGGGTCCGCCGCGATCGCCGCCTCGACCGTGGGGTGCAGCGGGAACACCTGATCCAGCGCGGTGATCCGGAAGATCTTGAGCAGCGGCTCCTTGTCGCAGACCAGGGCGAAGGAGCCACCGGCCGAGCGGAGCCGCTTGAGGGCGCCGACCAGCACGCCGAGGCCGGTCGAGTCGAGGAAGTCCACCCGGCCGAGGTCGACGACCACCCGCCGGGAGCCCCCGTCGATCAGCTCGAGGAGCCGTTCGCGCAGGCGGGGGGCGGTGTAGACGTCCACCTCACCGCCGACCTCGAGCACCGTGTGCTCCCCCACGGTGCGGGTCGCCAGCGACAGCTCCATCAGTCCCTCCTCCGAGAGCCGTAAACTCTCCTGGGCATCTAACCATCCCCGCCGCGACGGCCTCTGGTCACCGGCGGAGGCTCCCTCCTTACCCACGCCCGGAGTTGAACACCCCGAACACCAGTGCGAGAGTGCAGGACGTGAATCCCGCAGCCACCGTATCCGCAGGTCCCGGCCCCGGCCGACCGCCGACGGCGGCGCCGGGCGACCTGCTGCGCCGGCTGCGCGCCCGGCACGGCGACGATCCGGTCACCCACGTCGAGCGGGTCCCGGCCCGACCCGGCGAGCCGGCCCCCTGGCCCCGGTGGGCGCCCGAGGACCTGCGGGCGGCGTTCGCCCGACGCGGCGTGGTCGCGCCCTGGCGGCACCAGGCCGAGGCCGCCGAGCTGGCGTACGCGGGACAGCACGTGGTGGTGGCCACCGGCACGGCCTCCGGCAAGTCGCTGGCCTACCAGCTGCCCGCGCTGGCCACCCTGCTCGCCGACCCCAGGGCCACCGTGCTCTACCTGGCCCCGACCAAGGCGCTCGCCGCCGACCAGTTCCGCGCCGTCGCCGGCCTGGAGCTCGACGGGGTACGCCCCGCCACCTACGACGGGGACACCCCGCGCGCCGAGCGGGAGTGGATCCGCCGGCACTCCCGGTTCGTCCTGACCAACCCGGACATGCTGCACCACGGCATCCTCCCCGGCCACGCGCACTGGTCCGGCTTCCTGCGTCGGCTGGCGTACGTGGTGATCGACGAGTGCCACACCTACCGGGGCGTGTTCGGCTCGCACGTCGCGCACGTGCTGCGCCGCCTGCGCCGGCAGTGCGCGAAGTACGGCCGTACCCCCGTCTTCGTGCTGGCCTCGGCGACGTCGGGCGACCCGGCGACGGCGGCCGGGCGGCTCACCGGCCTGCCCGTGGCGGCCGTCACCGAGGACACCTCGCCGCGCGGCGGGGTGACCTTCGCGCTCTGGGAGCCGCCGCTGCTCCCCGATTCCTCCAGGGAGGCCGCGGACCTCGCGCCGGTGCGCCGGTCGGCGCTGCGGGAGACCGCGGACCTGCTCGCCGACACGGTCGCCCAGGGGGTACGCACGCTGGCCTTCGTCCGCTCCCGAAAGGGCGCCGAAGTGGTGGCGGCGAACGCGCGGCGGTCGCTCGACGAGGCGGTGCCGGGGCTCGGCGACCGGGTGGCCGCCTACCGGGCCGGTTACCTGCGCGAGGAGCGACGCGAGCTGGAACGCGCCCTGCTCCACGGCGACCTGCTCGGCCTCGCCTCCACCAACGCGCTGGAACTCGGCGTCGACCTGGTCGGGCTGGACGCGGTGCTGATCTGCGGCTGGCCGGGCACCCGGGCGTCGCTCTGGCAGCAGGCCGGGCGGGCCGGCCGCTCCGGCGACGAGGCGCTGGCGGTGCTGGTGGCCCGGGACGACCCGCTCGACACCTATCTGGTGCACCATCCGGAGGCGCTGTTCGGGCGGCCGGTCGAGGCCACCGTGCTCGACCCGGCCAACCCGTACGTGCTCGCCCCGCAGCTCGCCTGCGCGGCGGCGGAGGCCCCGCTCACCCCGGCCGACCTGGACCTCTTCGGCGACGGGGCGAAGGAGGCCGTCGACTCGCTGGTCGAGGCCGGCGCGCTGCGGCAGCGGCCGACCGGCTGGTACTGGCGGCACCGGGAGCGCCCCGAGGTGGACCTGCGCGGCGAGGGCGGCGCGCCGGTCTGCGTGGTGGAAGCCTCGACCGGACGGCTGCTCGGCACCGTCGACGGCGGCTCCTCGCACTTTCTCATCCACCCCGGCGCGGTCTACCTGCACCAGGGCGTCTCGTACGTGGTCGACTCGCTGGACCTGGCCGACGGGTGCGCGCTGGTGCACGCCGAGGAGCCGGACTGGTCCACCCACGCCCGCGACGTCACCTCGCTGTCGGTGGTGTCGGTCCGCTCCTACGTGGACGCCGGGCCGGTCGGGCTCTTCCTCGGCGAGGTGGACGTGACCAGCCAGGTGGTGTCGTACCAGCGGCGGCGAATCGCCTCCGGCGAGGTGATCGACACCCGCCCGCTGGACCTGCCGGCCCGGGAACTGCGCACCGTCGCGGTCTGGTTCACCCTCTCCCCGCAGTCGCTGGCTCTCGCCGGGGTGGAGGCGGCCGACGTCCCGGGTGCGCTGCACGCCGCCGAGCACGCCGCGATCGGGCTGCTGCCGCTGATGGCCACCTGCGACCGCTGGGACATCGGCGGGCTCTCCACCGCCGTGCACCCGGACACCGAGGCCCCGACCGTCTTCGTCTACGACGGCCACCCGGGCGGCGCGGGCTTCGCCGAGCGGGCGTACGGGACGGCGGCGGCCTGGCTGCGCGCCACCCGGGACGCGATCGCCGAGTGCGGCTGCGAGGCGGGCTGCCCGTCCTGCGTGCAGTCGCCGAAGTGCGGCAACGGCAACAACCCGCTCTCCAAGCCGGACGCCGTCCGGGTCCTCGACGTGGTGCTCGCCAACCTGCCCCGCGACGCCGAGCCGTCGCCGGCCCTGCCCGATGGCCTCGCTCCGGCCGCGTCGGCTGGCCTCGCTCCGGCCGCGTCGGGTGGCCTCGTTCCGGTCGCGTCGGGTGGCCTCGTTCCGGTCGCGTCGGGTGGCCTCGTTCCGGTCGCGTCGGGGGCACCTGCGGTGGCGGACCTGCCGGCCGCCTCGGCGGGTTGCGTCTCGGCCGCACCGCTCCTGCCGCATCAGGACGGACGGGCGGGCGCGGACGTCACTTCCCCGAGCTGAGCCTTCCGCTTTCCGGGATGCGTGCATGACCCGCACGACGGGTGGGCATTGATGCATGGGAGCGCTGCCATGGATGGCTGTCCCGTCCTGACGCGGCGCTCGACACACCAGCCGACCCGTCGTTTCCGCACCGGAGGAGGAGCCGTGGCCGACACCATCGCCGAGACAGTCGACCTGCTCTACACGATCGACCAGGAGAAGCTCACCCCCGACCAGCAGATCGCCCTGGGCACCGCGCTGGCCAGCCTGGCGCAGGCGGAACGCCTCGGACAGATCAACGAGCGGCTGCGCGGGATTCACCAGGTGCTCCACGCCTGGGCACTGAAGGCGACGGTCGAGGGCGGACGTTGAGCCGCAGGTTGTGCGAGACTCCGGCGCAAACTTCGGAGGAGACCCACATGCAGCTCGACAACTTGCAGACGCAGCACCAGTTCCACGTCCGGCAGCGGATCCGGATGATGGTCAACCAGTACGAGGTCCGCGCCGTGGCCCCGGACGGCACCGAGGGAGAGCTGCTGGCGTTCGCACAGCAGAAGCGGCTCGCCTTCAAGGAGCAGGTCACGATCTACACCGACGACTCCAAGCAGCAGCCCCTGCTCGGCTTCAAGGCGCGGCAGCGGCTCGACCTCGGCGCCACGTACGACGTCACCGACGCGGCCGGCAACCCGATCGGGCTGTTCCGCAAGGACTTCGCCCAGTCGCTGCTGCGCTCGACCTGGCACGTCGAGCAGCCCGGCCTGCCGCAGATCACCGGTCAGGAGCGGAGCATGCCGGTGGCGCTGCTGCGCCGGTTCGTGGACTCGCTCTCCTGGCTGCCGTACCACTTCGACTTCGTCGCCGGCGGTCAGCCGGTCTTCACGGTGGTCAAGAAGTGGGGCCTGCGCGACAAGTACGTCGTCGAGGTGCAGAACCCGCAGGTGGACCGCCGCCTGGTGATCGCCATGGCGGTCGGGCTGGACGCGCTCCAGGGCCGCTGACCCACCGACCGGCCGGGGCCGCGTCCTGCGGGCGCGCCCCCGGCCGTTGTGTCGCGGCTGCGGCGGCGCACTCGTGCCGGGTCGCCGCCACCGCTGCCCACGAACCAGCCCGCCGCCACGGGCAGGGCCGGTCTGAGCCCTGGCACCTGGCGGCGCCGACACCTCACGGGGCTCGCTCTGAGCACCTGGCGGCACCGACACCTCACGGGGCTCGTCTCTGAGCCCTGCCACCTGGCGGCACCGACACCTGGCGGGGCTCGCGCACGGCGCGCACCCGGCCGGGTTGTCGCCCCACGAGCTCCGGCCAAGATCATCGCCAGTCCCAGGCGACCCGCCTCGACCAGTCAGTCGCGGATCGGGCCGGCGCGGGAGGTGGCCGTGGCGGTCCGCCGGAAACCCGGCAACGGGGTCACCGGCACCTCCACGGTGACCAGCACGTCGAGGCCGTCCAGGTGGCAGCCGGTCAGCCTGGCACCGTTGGTGCGGGCGATCTCGGCGGCCGCCGCGCAGGCCACGCCGTCCCCGTCCAGGGCCCGGCCCGCCCCGGCGAGCGCCGCGAAGTCGGCGCCGACCCGGGCCTGGTGCCGGGCCGTCCGGGCGGTGCCGATCGCCGCACCGAAGACCCCGGCCAGGACGAACACCAGGCCGACGACGAGCAGGCACACCGTCGCCCCACCTCGGTCCGCCGCGCCGGACCGCCCGAGCGTCACGACGGCGCCGGACCGCCAGAGCCTCACGACGGCGCCGGACCGCCGGAGCTTAGCGGGCGCGCCAGACCACCCCGACGTCACGGCCGGGTCTGACCACCCCAACGTCACCGCCGCGCCGGACCGTCCGAGCCTCATGGCCGCGCCGGAGCGTCGCCCCGGCGTCACGGCTGCGCCCCGGGTGAGCCCGGCTCGACGGCGGCGACCGTGGTGGCGGCCACGGTGATCCGGGGTAGTCGCGCACCGAGCGCCCGGACGGGTGCCCGGACGGTGGCGGTGACCCGCTCGCCGTTCACCGACACCGCGACAACCGCGCCCGAAGGCGCGATCTGCGTCCCGGCCGCCGTGCCGCTCTCACCCCGGGAGGAGGCGAGTGCCGCCTCCCGGGCCGCGTCCAGGCAGGCGGCCTTCGTGGTGACCGCGTCGACCGCGGTGAGGCCGGCGAGCAGGAGCAGGAGCAGCGCCGGCAGGCCGGCCGCCAGCTCGGCGGTGAACGAACCCCGGTCACGGCCGGCCGGCCGGCGCCGGCTCACTTCAACGCCCGGTCGATGACGGCGGTCAGGGCGGACTGCACGTTGCCGGACGTGAGCACCTTGAGCAGGATGCCCGCGAAGGCGACCGCGGCGAGCGTGCCGACGGCGTACTCGGCGGTGTTCATCCCGGCGTCCCCCCGGAGCCGGGCGAGGAGTTTGCGCACTGGCGTGTCCCTTCTCGATGGTTTCTCAGAGCACGTCGCCGAGGACGGCGACGATCACCGGCACCAGGCCGGCGAGAATGAAGGCCGGCAGGAAGCAGAGCCCCAGCGGCAGCACGATGAGCACGCCGGCCCGGCGGGCCGAGGCCTCGGCGGCGATGGACCGGTCCGCCCGCAGGTCGTCGGCGACCCGGGTCAGCGCCCCGGCGAGCGCGGCCCCACTGCGCGAGGTGCGCAACGCGGCAGCGACCATCCGGTCCGCCCCCGGTACCGCGCCGAGGTGCGCCCAGGCCTCGTCGGGTGCGCCGCCGAGCAGTAGCGTCCGACCGATCCGGTGGAGCCGCTCGGCCAGCGGCCCGCCGAGCGCGTCGGCGACCTCGAGTACCGAGCGGTCGACCGGCGCGCCGGCACGTAACGTCGCCGCCAGCAGGTCGGCGGCCAGCGGAAGGTCGGCGGCCTCCCGCAGCCGGCGGCCCCGGGCGGCCGGGGACTCGATCCGCCGGAGCAGTCGATCCGCCACCAGCGCGGCCACCGCCCCGACGAGGCAACCCGACACCCCGCCGAGCAGGATCGCCGCCGCCACTCCGGCCAGCCCGGCACCGAGCCGTACCCGGTCCGGCCACCACGTCGGACGCCGGTCTCCTGCCGGCCGGATCGGACGCCGGTCTCCTGCCGGCCGGACCTGTGAGCCCAGGTCCCGCAGCCGTCGGGAGGGGCGGACGCCCGGCGCACGGAGCGCCACCACCAGGGCCGCCGCGGCGACGAGAGCGCCGGCTGTCCACTCCTGCCGGTTCATCGGGCGCTCGCGTCCGGCGTGCCGCCCAACCGCTCCGCCCAGAGCAGGCCACCGATCTGCAGCCCCATGGCGGTCAGCGCACTGACCGCCCCGACCGGGGTGTGCAGCAGCACCGCGACCGGATCGGCGCCGATGCCATAGCCGAGGCCGATCCCGCCGAGCGGCAGGGCGGCGAGCAGCAGGGCGGTGGCCCGGGCGCCTGCGGCCTGGGCCGAGGCGGCAGCCAGTCCCCGGTCCAGTGCCCGGGCGTCTCCTTCGACCCGTTCCAGGAGTTCGGCCAGCGGCGCACCAGTCCGGTCGGCGAGTCGCACCGCGGCCCGGCTCAGGCTCGCGAGGCGGTCCCCGTCGTCGTCCGGTGTGGGAACGGGGAGTCCGGCCCGCAGGTCGGCGGCGAGACCGCAGAGCTGGTCCAACCTGCGGCGGCGTTCCCCGACCGCGTGCCGCACCACCCGCCGCCGAAGCAGGGCCCGGGCGCCCAGCGCGCCGTACCCGGCGAGGAGGATCCCGGCGACCGGCCCGGCGGCGAGGGCGCCGAGCGCCGCCGCCGCGAGCCCGACCAGGAGCAGCGTCCGGCGTGGGTGAGCCACCAGCGGCGCGAGGAGGGCCCTGAACCCCTCCGCGCCCTGCGCCTGCGTCAGCGGCCAGCCAGTGGCCAACGCACCCGGCCACCGCGCGCTCGTGTCGGCGGTCCGGACGCCGTCCGAACCGGCGGCTCGGTGGAGGCGGTGGATCTCGCCAGCGCCGAGCCGCAGCGGCTCCAGCGGTCGGCGGGAGTCGCGCCGACCGGGCGGCCGGGACGACGTTGGCCTGGTCAGTGCTCCCGCCGGACCGGCGAGCCGGCCGTCGGCCAGGGGAGCAGGCGTCGGGCCTGCGACGGCCACCGCAACCGTGCACGGGCGGTCGCCGGCAGGTGCGAGCCGGCTCGATCTCGTGCCGGCGAACCGGGGCGGGCCGGGCGGTACGACCGCGGCCGGAGCGGCGACCGGTCGCGCTGTCTCCGGCACTTCGGTGGCGGCCTCGGACGCGAGAAGGGCGGCGGGGGCGGCGACTCCCGGCAGCGGTGTCTCCGGCACTTCGGTGGCGGGCACAGACGCGAGGAAGGCGGCCGGGGCGGTGTGGAACGGCTCGGGGTCGTGCGGCGTGGGTGTGGGTTGGCCGGGTGCGCCGGCACCCAGCAGTGAGCGGCGTCGCCGGCGGCTGCTGCGGACCGGCCAGGCCACTACCGCCGCCGCGCCCACCAGCAGCGCCGCCACCAGCCAGATCGCGAGACTCATGCCGGCCCCGCCGACCCCGGCCACGGTTCGCAGAGGATCGGCGGCACCGCCACGCCCCGGTCCCGCAACAGCGTGCCGAGGGCGCGACCGGCCAGCCCCAGCCCCCGTCCCCGCACCCAGGCGGGGACCACGGTTACCAGGCGATCGGGCCCCTCCGGCAGCAGGAGACAGATCGACTCCAGCACCCGGCCGCGCGGGCCACGGCGTACCTGGAGCACCACCTGGAGCGCGGCGGTCACCTGGGCGTGCAGCGCGGCCCTGGGCAGCCCGCCGAGCAGTCCGAGCGCCTCCAACCGGGCGGGCACGTCGGCCGGGGTGTTCGCGTGCAGCGTCCCGGCACCGCCGTCGTGGCCGGTGTTGAGGGCCCCGAGCAGGTCGACCACCTCCCCGCCCCGGCACTCCCCGACCACCAGCCGGTCGGGGCGCATCCGCAGCGCCTGCCGGACCAGCTCGCTGAGCCCGACCGCGCCGGTCCCCTCCACGTTGGCCGTACGAGCCTGGAGCCCCACCACGTGCGGGTGCACCGGGTGCAGCTCGGCGGCGTCCTCGACCAGCACGATCCGCTCGGTCGAGGGCACCAGCCCGAGCAGCGTGTTGAGCAGGGTGGTCTTGCCCGAGCCGGTGCCGCCGGTGACCAGGTACGCCAGCCGGGCGGCCACCACGGCCGCCAGCACCGGGGCGACCGGCCGTGGGACGGTGCCCTGGCGTACCAGGTCGTCGAGGGTGAACGGCCGCTGCCGGAAGGTGCGCAGGGACAGGTAGGGGCCGTCGGTCGCCACCGGGGGTAGTACGGCGTGCAGCCGGGTGCCGTCGGGCAGCCGCGCGTCCGCGTACGGGGAGCCGTCGTCCAGCCGGCGGCCGGCGGCCGCGGTGAGCCGCTGCGCCAACCGCCGTACGTCGTCGAGGGAGCCGAGCGGCACCGCCACCTGCCGCAGGCCCTCTCCCCGGTCGACCCAGACCCGGGTGCCGTTGACCAGCACGTCGGTGACCTGTGGATCGGCCAGCAGCGGGGCGAGCGGCCCGGCACCGACCAGGTCGTCGCGGACCTGGTCGGCCATCCGCAGCACGGCGGTGTCACCGAGGACGGCGGCGGTGGGCTCGGCCCGGACGGCGGAGACGATCGCGGCCGGGGTGACCGGGGCGGCGGTGTCGGCCATCCGCTGCCGGACCCGGGCGGACAGGTCGTCGGGCCGGCCGGTCATGCCGCACCCGGGACCGGCAGGCCGGTCAGCTCGCTGACGATCCGCCGGCAGAGCGCGGCGAGCGGACCCCGCCCGGCCCCGGCCGGCGCCTCCCCCCGTTCCAGCCCCCGGCACAGCGCCGGCTCGGGCCGCAGCGTGCCGGCGAGCGGGAGACCGAGGGCCCGCGCCACCTCGGTGGCCTTCAACCGGCCGGGCGCCGGTCCGCGCACGATCACGCCGAGCGCGGCGCAGTGCGGGGCGGCCGCGGCGACCACCCGGGCCGCCGCCGCGGTCGCCCGCAGCTCGGCAGGCACCACCAGGTACGCCTGGTCGGCCGACTGCAACGCGACCACCGCCGCGTCGTCGAGCTGGCGGGGCACGTCGACCACCACGAAGTCCCGGCCTCGCCGGGCGGCGTCGATCGTGGCGGCCATCGCCTGGGCGGGCAGGGCCAGCAGGTCTCCCCGGTCCCAGGAGAGCGCCACCAGGTCACCCCGGCTGGGCAGCGCGCGGACCAACGCCGGCGCGTCCACCCGGCCGTCGGCGTCGGTGAGCGCCGGCCAGCGGATCCCGTCCAGCTCCTCCCAGCCGAGAACGAGGTCGAGCCCGCCGCCGAGCGGGTCGGCGTCGACCAGCAGGGTGCGCAGGCGAGCCCGGGCGGCGGTGACCGCGAGAGCGCCGGCGAGCACGCTGGCGCCCGCGCCGCCCCGCCCGCCGAGCACGGCCACGGTGCGCGCCGGCCCGCCGAACGGGCGGTCGGATCCGCATTCGGTGAACCGGTCGACCAGCCAGGGCTCGGCCGCCGGGAGGGTGGCCACGTGTTCCGCGCCGATCAGGTCGGCGACCTCCCATGTCGGGTCCAGCTCCCCGGTGCGGCCGACCAGGACCGTGCGGGGCCGCCGGGGCAGCCGCGCCCGCAGGCACGCCTGCGCCTGATCCCGGCCGACCAGCACCAGCGGCGCGGGTAGCCACCGGGCACGGGCGGCGGCGGGATCGGCGGCCAGCTCGACCTCCGTACCGCCTGCGGCGGCGAGCCGGAGCAGCTCGTCGAGGAGGTCACCGTCCGAGGTCACCAGGAGCGGCAGTCGCCGGTGCGGTGGAAGTGAGGTACGGGGTGGCATCGCGGCCTCCAGCGGTCCGGCTCAGGGGTGCTGGCCCAGACCCTGCTCCGATCACCCTCCGGTCCACCGGCCTCGACCGGTCGCCTGTGGACAACCACTACCCCTGTGGACAACCCGCGCCCAGCCGCTGGATCTGCTAAGGCCATCCGCTTCCCACACCGTTGCCGAGCACCGACGTAGCGCCGTGGGGAGGCGGGGCGTCACGTCGCCGCGCCGGCCTGGCGGACAACTGCGCATCGGGGGCTGGCTGCCCGAGCCCGCCGGGTGGACGGGCTCCCGCCGTACCCGTCGATCCCACCTGGAGACGCACGACGCCGCGCCGGCGATCCCGCGCCGGGACCGGCGCGGCCGGTCGCTCAGGAGCCGTCACCCCGCGCCGGCGGTCCGGGGCGGGCGCTGGTGCTGGGCTGCGCCGTGGTCGGCGCGCTCGCCGTCGCGTCGTGGCCGATCTGGACGGCTCCGCCGCGTCCCGGGAAAGGCCCGCCGGCCGCCACGCCGGCAACCGGTCTCGACCAGGCGGCCGTGCCCGAGCCGGCGAGCGGCCAACCCACCGTCAGCTTCTCCCCCGCGCCGGTGTCCCTCTCCACCCGGGCCTCGGTGCGGTCGCCCAGCCCCGCCGCGTCATCCACCGACCGGCCGCGCAGTCCCGCCCGTGGTCACCGACGCCGGCGGACACGCACTGGTCTGCTTCCTGCCGCGCCCGACGTCAGCCGAGCGGTGATCCGACAGGGACGGGCGGCCCGGAGTCATGGCGGCCTGGATCACCGGCTGTCGGGGACGGCGTCGGCCACCAGGACGACGCCGTCCGTCGCCGCCACCCGGTCCCGGGAGATCTCCCGGTATTCCGGGGAGCTGGCCCAACGCTCGAAGCTGTCGCGGCTGTCGAACGACATGAGGATGACCTTGTCGTAGGGCCAGGTCCCCTCGACGACCTGCGGGTGCTCGTCGGCAGCGAGGAGGCGTCCGTGGTACTTGGCGAGGATCGGCATGAAGGCGGCGACGTACCGGTCGTACCGCTGCCGGTCGTTGATGGAGATCTGCGCGAGCGCGTACACGGTCATCGGCTCATGTTACTCACGAGTAGCATCTGCTGTGGTGGTCGCGAAACGCGGATGCGCCGCCGGTCACCTTCGAGAAGGGGAAAGCGGCCTCCTCGCGGGAGACCGGCGACCGCGTTTTGTGCATTGGCGCCTCGCATGCCTTCGGTGGGACGGCGGATGCCCTCACGGCACTCGTCGAGTCCGTGCGGCCCGGTGGCCGCCTCCTGTTCGGCGACGCGTACTGGGAGCGGCCACCGACGCCCGAGGCGGTAGAGATCTTCGGAGAAGAGACGGTGCCGCTCGCGGACCTCATCGAGCTCGCCCGTGGACTGGGCTGGAGAGTCCTGCACTTCAGCACCGCCGACCAGCGAGAATGGGACGACTTCGAGTCAACCTGGCGCCTGGGACAGCAGGAGTGGCTGCTGCAACACCCGGAAGACCCGCGCGCGACAGAGGTACGCGCGGAACTCGATGACCGGCTGCGGGAGTACGTCGACGTCTACCGCGGCGTCCTGGGTCTTGCGTACTTCGTCCTCGGTCGCTGAACTGCGACAGCCCATCGTGCTCGTTTCCGCCCGCGTAGCTGCCCTGCCTATTCGCTCGCGCCATCAGGCCCGGGCGATCGGCAGGACAGGCGCGGCCCCCGGCTCCGGCGGACGCCAGGCCCGGATCCTCCGGTCCGGCAGGTTTCGCCTGGTCGGCCAGAGCTGCACCCGCCAGACGTCGCCGGGTGTCGTGGATCCGGGCCAGCCCCGGTTGACGAAGCCCCACCGCAGATGCGGACCCCGTACCGCCCGTCGGGCACCTCGCACCGCCGGGACCCCATCGTCGGCGAGCCGTATGACAGCTCTCCGCCGTCGACCTCCAGCGCGCACTCGAAGATCTCTTCCCACTGCCCGAAATCCCGGGGCGGCGGTTCGGCCCACACCTCCACCCGTAGCGCCATGTCGAAGTTGTTCTGGTGCGGCACGCAAACGAGCACCGTGTGATCGTCGCTGGCGATCTGCGGGCCCATCTGCGCCTCCCGTCCGAGCATGCTCGTGTCCGAGTCGCCCTCGGACGTGCCGGAGAGAGTGAACTGCCCATAGTCCAGTGCGACCGTCATGTCGTGAGCCGTCACCGGCGCCGGCGTCCCCACGTCGGACAGTGTGCCGGACCAGCGGTCACCCCGTCGCCTCCACGATTCGGGGCACTGCCCCCGCTACAGGATTGAAGCGGTCATGAATCCTCCCCGCGTTCGGCGATCCGGCAGCATGATTTACGCAGCGCCGCCTAATATCGGGTAAACCCGACATCACGGGCGCTGACTACTGGACCCTCTCTCGCGACATTTCAGCAGTCCTGCGGTATCGGCCGGTCCGGCCTGCATGCCGACCGTGACGAATCGGAAGGAAAGCGGCATGAGCTACATCACGGCCAAGGACGGTACCAAGATCTACTACAAGGACTGGGGTACGGGCCCGGTTGTCACCTTCTCCCACGGCTGGCCGCTGAACGCGGACGCGTGGGACGGGCAGATGCTCTTCCTCATGCAGAACGGTTTCCGGGTCGTCGCCCACGACCGCCGCGGTCACGGCCGGTCGAGCCAGGCCTCCGGCGGCAACGACATGGACGGCTATGCCGACGACCTCGCGGCGGTCATCGAGGCGCTCGACCTCACCGACGCCACGCTGGTCGGGCACTCGACCGGCGGTGGTGAGGTCGCGCGCTACATCGGCCGCCACGGGACGGGACGGGTCGCCAAAGCCGTCCTCATCTCCGCCGTGCCGCCGATCATGGTGAAGACGCCGGACAACCCCGAGGGCCTGCCCATCGAGGTCTTCGATGGGCTGCGCGCCGACCTGGTGAAGGACCGGTCGCAGTTCTACCAGGACCTGGCGGAGATGTTCTACGGCGCCAACCGACAGGGGGCAAAGGTCTCGAAGGGGATCCTCGACCAGTTCTGGCTGTGGAGCATGCAGGCCGGCCTGTGGAACGCGTACGCGAGCATCAAGGCCTTCTCCGAGACGGACTTCCGCGACGATCTCGCCAAGTTCGACATCCCCACCCTGGTGCTGCACGGCGAGGACGACCAGATCGTCCCGGTCAAGGACTCGGCGAGGAAAACGGCTCAGCTCGTCGCGAACGCGAAGGACATCTACTACCCGGGCGCGCCGCACGGCATCACGTCCACGCTCCAGGACCAGGTCAACAAAGATCTGCTCGCGTTCCTGAGGAGTTGACCGAGCCGACTCAGCCTTTGGCCCACCGAGTTGGCCGGTCGCTACCCTCCCTCGCCGACTCGCTACCTGCGCGGCTCGCCGCCTCCTTGCCGCCCCACCCGATGTCAGCCGACCAGACTGCTCAGGTCCCGGGTGGTCCCGGGTATCCCAGATGGCTACCGGCCCAGCCGATGCCTCCGGGTGGCTGCTTCCACTCCTTGGCACGCCTCTTCGAGATCAATAGGTTGGGCCAACGCTTGCGCGCTGCTTGCCGGCTGGCGCCCACCGCTGCGCCAAGCTCGGGATAGCCGGCACCGCACTGCACCGCTTCCTCGGCGCTGGCGGACACGAAGTCGGCGAGAAGACGACGCATCTGCTCACCTGCCGCCATCCGCCCCAGGTGAGTCCGCATCCGCTCCGGGTAGCTCCGCTCCTGGTCTGCTCTGCGCAGGCCGTCCATGTCGGAGGCGTTCAGCCGCCGCGCCCAGTTGGCCGCGACAGCACTCAGCTCCCGCCCCAGTTCCTGCCGCTCTTCCGGAGTCAGGTCGCGCATGACAGCACTCCCTCGTCAGTGGTTTCGCACTTCAGCGTCCGCTCGACAACCAAGGTTGTCAACCCTGAGCGGGGTATCTGCCAGCCTGGGACGCTGCACGAGCCACTCGGGCGCAGGCCGGTAGTCGAGATGCCTCCGGCAGGTCAATGCCGGCTGTTGAGAAACCCGATCACCTTCGCGCCCCACCACCCAGCCTGGGAGACCAGTACGACGAGGGCGGAGCGGGCGAGCAGGTGCCGGGGCAGAGCGGCGTGGTGCGTCGCTGCGCGCTGGTTGACGGACCAGGCACAAACACCGCGCCGAACCCGACGACCAGCGAGATCAGGTGGACGAACAGCGCGATGCGCCGCACCGCCGGGTCGACGTGGGCGTGGGCCGATACCCAGATGGCCGCGGCCCACATCACGAGGAGGAATCCTGACGCCAGGGCCGGTGTCCAGCGCGGCAGCAGGAACCGAACCGGCGTCGCCGCCGGGCGGATGAGTTCGCCAGGCGCTGTCATTTCAGTAGCCGAGTCAACTGTCATCGCTGATTACCGGGTCGGTTCGAGCTTTCATGCCCGCCGCGTCGGCGTGAACCAGGCGACCCCGGCACGCGCCAGGCGGTCGCGCACCCGCGCCCACTCCGGCGGACCCGCGCCCTCCTCGCCGTACCGCGCGTCGTGCTCCGCCACCGGATCCGTCGCTGGATCAGCCATGCCGACCGACCCTGGTGATGAGTTGTCGCGCCCGCACCCGTCACACCTACGACGGGACACGACGAGACGGAAGGATGACGTGATGAGTGCGGACACGCGGCTGGAGGAGCTGGGCGTGAGCGGTCTGGGCGAGATCGACGAACCGGCGTTCTCGGGGCTGGCGGAGCGGCACCGGCGGGAGCTGCACGTGCACTGCTACCGGATGCTCGGGTCGTTCGAGGACGCCGAGGACACCGTGCAGGAGACGTTCCTCCGTGCCTGGCGGCGGCGGGAGACCTTCGAGGGGCGGTCGACGTTCCGGGCCTGGCTGTACCGGATCGCCACCAACGCCTGCCTGGACCTGCTCGCCAAGTGTCGCCCGGAGCCTGCGACCGGCGGCGAGGTGCGGTGGCTGCAGCCCTACCCGGACCGGCTGCTCGACGAGCTGCCCGCGCGCGACGCGGACGAGCCGGAGACCGTCGCCGTCGCGCGGGAGACGATCGAGCTGGCGTACCTGGTCGCAGTCCAGCACCTCGCGCCGCGCCCACGGGCCGTGCTGGTCCTGCGGGACGTGCTCGGCTGGCCGGCGAAGGACGTCGCGGAGCTCCTCGGCGACTCCGTCAACTCCGTGAACAGCGCGCTGCAGCGGGCCCGCGCCGGCATGCGGGAGCACCTGCCCGCCGAGCGGCAGGACTGGACCGGCGGCGAGGAGGACGCCGGGACGCGCGAGCTGGTGCGCCGCTTCACCGATGCCAGCGTGGCCACGGACATCCCGGCGATCGCCTCGATGCTGCGCGACGATGTCCGCTGCTCGATGCCGCCCACGCCGGGCCTGTACGTCGGCCGCGACGCGGTGGTGAACGACTGGATGGAGAGCGGCTTCGCGGACATGACGGGCCTGCGCGCCGTCCCCACCTCCGTGAACCGGCAGCCCGCCGTCGCCTTCTACCACTGGCGGAAGCAGGCGGGCGCGTACCTGCCGCTGACGATCGACGTCCTGCGCATCACCGGCGGGGCGATCACCGAGATCGTCACCTTCCACGACGACCAGTTCCCGCGGCTCGGGCTGCCGGAGCGCCTGCCGGCGGACGGCACGGAGTAGTCCCGGTGTAAACGCTCGCGCTGCGCGGTGGCGCGCCTGTCGCCGTGGCCTCGGCGCAGTGGTACGACGCGTTCGGCGTCGTCACCCGCGGGCGGGTGCAGCTGGAGCGGCGCGACGGCGAGCCCGGGCCGGTCCTCGGACGCGACGCCGGTTCTGGCTCCGCGGCACCGGCGTCCGCGCCCTGCGGAACCCCGGCCGTCGCACGGCGAGGATGCGCATCGTCACCCCCAGGGCCAGGACCGTCACGCCAGTCAACACACGCCGTACGCCAGTTACGAATGATGGAGGAACGACATGAAGGACACCGGGGGCGTCGCAGCCCCGGCATCGGGCCAGACCAGCGACACCAACCGACTCCGCGGGCTCGCCGGCACCGGCTTCATTGCCACGCTCGCAGCGATGGTGGCCACCACCCTCGCCGCTGCACTTGCCCAGGCCGTTGGCGTCGACTTCGAGGTCCCCGATGATGGCGAGGCGATCCCGTTGTCCGGGTTCGCCGTGGTGACCGGCTTCTTCTCGGTCGTGGGCATCGTCATTGCCGTCGCTCTTCTTCGTTGGAGCGCTCGCCCCGCCGAGCGCTTCGTGTGGACGGCAGTGTCGCTGACCGCGATCTCGTTGGTCCCGCCCCTCCTCTCCGGGGCAAACACCGCCACCACCACCGCCCTCCTCGGGCTACACCTTGTCCCTGCGACGGTGATGATCCCCACCCTGGCGCGGAGCCTCCGCACCCGGACCCATTGACGATCCCGCAACCAGA
This sequence comes from Micromonospora sp. CPCC 206171, assembly GCF_036906755.1. NCBI lineage: Bacteria > Bacillati > Actinomycetota > Actinomycetes > Micromonosporales > Micromonosporaceae > Micromonospora > Micromonospora sp. CPCC 206171. The sequence continues at coordinate 75,524 of NZ_JBAKHT010000008.1, forward strand.
GAGCCCGTTGAATGGGGACGAGGAGGGCCTGTCATCTGCGGCGGAGCACTGCCCCGGAATAGGGACGACCCCCGTCGGGGGGAACCTGGTCGGTGTTGTCGACCAGTGTCGGCAGATGACATGCCGTGTGGTCCAGCCCTCGACGTCTCGCCGCTATGACCGCTGGTATCGATCACGTACCACCGAGTTCGCTGACTTTCGGCTGACTCGGGTGCCTCGACTGCCACGCGCAGCCCGCCGGTTGCTCGGTCGCGCACTTCAGGGCAGCATCCTGACATGGCCGACGCCTTCGGCTTCATCGCCGACCTCGCACCCTGGTCCCCGTGGATGCCCTTCGCACTCGCGATACAGCAGGCCCCACGCTTACCTGGTGTGTACCTCGCCCGCCAACGGCCGACCGGACCGCTCGTCTATGTCGGGATGGCAGGCGAGCGTCGGGGTCTGGGCATCAAGGGCCGCCTCACGGTCTACTACCGCGGCAAGGCGGCCGTCAGTGGACTCGGCGAGGCGGCCCTCGATCGCGCCCTCGCGGACTTGGAGTGGCTACGGCAGCGAGTGGCGGAGGTAGAGGCTGGACACCCGCGTAGGGCGGCCTCGTGGGCTCAAGATGCCATCCATCACGCGGACCTTTACATCAGCTGGGCAACAACGGCTGACAGAGAGACGGCCGTCGCTCTCGAACGTCAAGCGCTTACGGCTCTCGCCAGCGCCTCGCTCTGGAACCGGGACCGGTGACCACCCGAGACTGCGCTGAACACTCATTTACAAGTTCTGGGCGCGTCGTCCGCCTGCGTCCTGCATCGTCAGCTGTCTCGGTGAACAGTCCGTGCGACGCCGACCCTGGTTGACTTCGTCTGGGCCCGTTGCTGTCACCGCTGCTGTCGGCAACTACTCCCGCCTGTTGCGCTGCACTGGCTTGATCACGTCTCGCCACAGTTCTCGCATCAGGGCCCGATGTCGATTGGTCCCGCCACGCGGCATCAAGCGGTCCGACCACAGCTTGATCATGCCTGCCCAGCAGAGACCCACGCCAGCGGCGATCGCCACCGCCGCCATGGCGAACAACGTCATGGTCAGCGGTAGGAAGCGAACGAGCGCCGACACGAGGACCAACAGACCGAAGATCAGCCCGACGGCGAGGCACCGGTATGCCCAAACCAAGTTGCGGTAGCCGCGGCTCGCTTGGATCCCCGCAACGGCCTTGTCGAGTTCTGTCTCCGCCACTGCCACCGTCCTCATCTCAGGGCGCCCAGTATGCACCCGCCCCAGAATCCGGCGTACAGGTCGACTCGTCCGTCGCCCACCAGGTCAGCCGTTAGTACGTGGTAGCTGACCTGCTGCTTTTCCGGGTGATGCCGGTCGTCGTCCGTCATCATTGAGCCTTTTCCAGGCTGATCTTGCAGCTCAGCGCGGGTGTGGCGAGCCCGGAGATCGATGAAGACGAGGCTCCAGGTAAGACAGCAGTCGACCAAGATCCGATGCCCCGACCGGGAGCCTCGCCTGTGCTGTCTTACCCCTCCGCGATCCCGATGTCCAGCCGAACGCTGAACCACCTCGCCGACCGCATCCGAGCCCACCGTAGCCAGCGTCGATCCCGGTGGCGGCGTCTCGCGCCGGGCCGACAGGCGCTGCTCACCCTGGCCCATCTGCGCAACGGCGACACCTACAGCCGGCTCGCCGCCGGGTTCGAGATCGGTGTCGCCACCGCCTGGCGCTACGTCCAGGAAGCGATCATGCTGCTCGCCGCGGACGCCGAGGACCTGGCCACGGCGATGCGGCGCATCCGGCAACTGGCCTACGCGATCCTGGACGGCACGCTGATCCCGATCGACCGCGTGGCAGACCAGAAGCCGTACTACTCCGGCAAGCACAAGAAGCATGGCGTGAACGTGCAGGTCGTAGCCGACGCCGCTGGCCGGCTCGTATGGGCCTCACCGGCACTGCCAGGCTCGACGCACGACCTCACCGCCGCCCGCGCCCACGGCATCATCGACGCGCTGACCACCGCGGACGTGATGACCTTCGCCGACAAGGGCTATCAAGGCGCTCGGGGCAGCGTGCGCACGCCGTTCAAACGGCGCTGCTTCCGGCCGAAGCTGTCACGCCGACAGAAGGCGATCAACCGCGCCAACGCGAGAATCCGTGCCCGTGGCGAACGCGCCATCGCCACGCTCAAGACCTGGAAGATCCTGGCCAAGCTGCGTTGCTGCCCGCGCCGCGCCACCGCGATCGTGCAGGCCATCCTCGTCCTGCACCACATCGAAGCGAGCCGCTACGCAGGATGAAAATGGCTCATTGGTCGGCATCTGACGGGCCAGCCACGGCCCAGACGGCGCCGAGACGGCCCGGCCTGGCTGTTTGGCTGGCTCCCATGCCGGCCCTCGACGAAGGAGGCTTGCTTCCATACGCTGCGCGCCATGACGACGCTGATGATCTACGCGGGTGCGAACGTGGCAGCAGATGCGGCCGGGACGCGCACCGGAGGGGTCCCGCTCGTGCCATCGGAATTTCGCTGGCCACGGTGCTCTGAGTGCGCCGGGCCGATGCAGTTCCTGGCCCAGGTCCGACTCGACGACCTCGACTCGGCCGAGTGCGGCCTGTTCTCAATCTTCATGTGTCAGAACGATCCAGGGCTGTGCGACGAGTGGGACGCGACCTCGGGCGGAAACTGCGCATTCGTGTTCGGGCTCGACCAGCTGGCCCCGGCCGCCCTGCCCTCAGGCGAGGACATCCTGCTGGCCGAGACATCCGCGGTCGCCTACGTGCCGATGAACGACTCCAAGAACTACGGCGAGGCATGTGAGCAGTGGTCCGGTGAATCCGGTCGCCCGCAACGAGACGTGCTCGGCCAGCTGGGCGGCCTGCCCGCGTGGCTGCAGGCCGACGAGACACCCATCTGTGCGATGTGCGGCCTACCGATGTCGTTTGTCGTGCAGCTGGAGGAAGGCCACGACTATCGCACCGCCATCAACTTCGGCGGTGGCGGATGCGGCTACGGATTTCGATGCCGGCCCTGCAAGACCGCCGCGTTCCTGTGGCAGCGGTGAACTCACGGCGACCCCTTGACCCCCAGGACGTAGCGGTAGACGTTCGCGCACGTCAGCCCCGATCTATCGGTTGGAGGGGCGTCGGCTGGGGTGCTGTACGTGGGCGTTCCGGCTGGACGTGCGGTCCCCAGGTGGTCCCCGCCCCATTGGGCCCTGCAAGTAGCACGGCAGGTAATCGACTCACGATGTCTTCGTCCCGAACTAGGTCAAGGTCGCGCCGTGAGATGTACGTATGGCTATTCATGCTGGTCAGGGCGTTGGTGCTTGTTGGTTGGGGGAGGCGTCGAAAGCGTCTCCGGGCAAGATCGTCTCCCAGTTCTCTCCCAGGGGGAGGGGCCTGTACTTGGCTCCTACCGGTACCGGCATCCCGTCGCGCAGGCTCCGCCCTGCCGGGCCGCGCCGACCTGGTCCAGGTGGAGCGCCCCACTGGACGAACGACCTGGACCAGGTCGGCGCGGTCTGGTGGCCTCCGGTGTGCGACGGGTACCCGGTCGCGGCCGAGGCATCCCAGAGTCGCCGAGGGTCCGGGGCGAGTAGCCCCGGCCGCCGGAGGCTATTTCCGGGTCGTAGGGCCGGAGGCCCTACGACCCGGAGGCATCGTGCTCGTGCGCCCGGCCGGGTCCGCCGCTCTGCCGCCTATGGGCCTTCTGCATGATATCGGGATGGTTGATCGGCGGGGTGTCCCGGACCTCAGGGAGTACTGCGACTCGGCGGAGAGCTACTACCGGCTACACCTGGAAGCGACGCGGGAACATGACTTCCACAACCGGGTGACCGCTTCGTGGGGGCTGATCGCGCGCGGCGCTGACTCCCTGCCGTACCTGATCCTGATGCTGAGGAGCAGCAACCCGGACAGCCGGGAGGACGCCGCAGGGGCTCTGGCATGGTTGGGCCAGGACTCCGATGGTGTCGTGAGCGAGCTGTTGACCGCGCTCCGCGGTGAGCACGAGGACCAGCCACGCGACGGCATCGTCTTGGCGTTGGGCGCCCTGAAGAACCGGGCGGCAGTGCCGGCGTTAGCAGCACTAATACGTTCGGACAACACTGACGGCGATACGCGGGATTGCGCCGTTGAAAGCCTCGGGAAGATCGTTCGCCGCCGGTTTCACAAGCAGGACGATCCCGTGGCCGCCGCGACCGCCTGGCTCGACAAGCACGGCGACTGACCCTTGACCCGGAGCCCCGGCAGGCCCCGCAAGTCGGTACTTGCCGGGGCTTCGTGGTGCCCACTGCGGGTTACGCACCGCCGGGGTCGCCGCGCCGGGAGCGAAGCGGCAAGGCGCGGCGTGCCCCGAGCGGGGCGAGCGGGCCGCTTGCGGCCCGCCTTGAAGACGTACAGAAAGTTTGAACCACATCGCCGGCGGCCGACATTGCCGGCAGCCGGTTTGTCGTGTCTCAGGACCTGCGTGACGGATCGGTATCAGGACCTGGGTGACACACTCCGCCGTCTGTAGCGCCGGCCCGACGCCTGGGACAAGGTCGACCTGATCCGCGCGGGCGACGACGGATGGAGGGAACTCACCGACATCTATCGCCGCCTGGCGGGTAAACGGAGCCGCTCGAACCCGGGCCACCGCAGCACATCCGCACCTGACGGCGCTACCCCGTGGTACAAACTACCCAAAAGCTGGGCGGAACCCGCAGAAACGGGCGAGCAGATGACGAGTGGGGCGGCCGGGCTCCTGCGACGACCCGAGGAACCCCGAGCGGCGTACCTGGAACTCTTCTTCGACCTGGTGTTCGTCTTCGCGCTCGCACGGCTTTCGCAGGAGCTGCTGGAGCATCTGAACTGGAACGGCGCCTTCCAGACGCTGGTGTTGCTGCTCGCCCTGTGGGCGGTTTGGGCCAACACGACGAGGCTCACGAACAGGTTGAACCCGCAGCAGCCGCTGATACAGCTGCTGGTGATCGCGACCATGTTCGGCACCCTGCTGATGGCCGCCGCAGCGCCGGAGGCGTTCGGCGAGCAAGGCCTGATCTTTGCCAGCGTGTACGTGGCCACCCAGATCGGTCGCAACGCCGGTGCTGTGTTCCTGCTGCGGGGCCACAGGGCGCGGCGCGTCTTTGCGCGGCTGGTCTTCTGGTTCAGCGTGTCCGCGATGCCGTGGATCGCGGGTGCCCTCACGCACGACACGGCCCGTGCGGCCCTGTGGGCGCTGGCGGTGGTCGTGGAGTACGGGTCACTCTCACTCGGCATGCCCACACCGCGGCTGGGTCGCTCGACCGCGCGGATGTCCGAGTTCGCGATCTCCGCCGAGCACTTGGCCGAACGCTACCGGCAGCTGTTCATCATCGCGCTCGGCGAGCTCATCCTGGTCACCGGGCTGACGTTCAGCCGCGGCAGGTTCGAGCCTGACCGGGTTGCCACGGTCGCGGTCGCGTTCGCTACCACGGCGCTGATGTGGCGGATCTACATCCACCGCGCCGGGGGACTGCTCGCGGAGGCCATCGCAGCCGTCCCCGACCCGCACCGCGCGGTCGTCGGGACGTTACGCGCCCACCTGCTCATGGTCGCTGGCATCGTCGCCATCGCAGTCGGCGACGAGATTGTCATCGAGCACCCGCTCGGACACACACCACCAGCCTGGATCATCGTCATCCTCGGCGGACCCGCGCTGTTCCTCGCCGGACGGGGCGTGTTCGAGTACGAGGTGTTCGGCCGGGTCTCCCGCTCCCGGCCGATCGGGGTCCTCGTACTCGCCGCCACATCGCCAGCGGCGTTCTTCCTGCCGCCGCTGCTGGTCGCCATGGCACCTGCCCTCGTCCTGGCCGGAATCGCCGCATCCGACACAGCTCGCGCCCGAGGACGTCCACCCGAGCGCCCCTCACCACCCGGCTAGCCAGAAAGTGTCACCCACGTCCCGAGACTGTTCCGTCACGGACGTCCTGAGACCCGACATTGCCGGCAGCCGGTGTCGTGTCTCAGGACCTGCATGACAGATCGGTATCAGGACCTGGCTAACACTCCGCCACCTGTAGTACTGGCCCGACGGCTGGTCAAGGTCGACGAGCTGATCAGAGCCGGCGGCGACGGCTGGAAGGAACTAATCGCCCTCTACCGTCGCCCGCCACCGGCAAGGCCGTTCGATCTTGGGCCGCAGCAGCACATCCACATCAACCAGCGGTGCCGGGTGGTACGACTGTTTCAGAGGCTGACAGAAGCGGCGGAAACGGGACCAACCGATGACGAGTGGCGCAGCCCGGCTGGTGCGGGGACCGGAGGAGCAGCGGGCGACGTTCCTGGACCTGTTCTTCGACCTGGTTTTTGTCTTCGCGCTCTTCCGGCTCTCCCTAGGCCTGCGGGAGCATCTGAACTGGAGCGGCGCCTTCCAGACGCTGGTGCTGCTGCTCGCCCTGTGGTGGGTGTGGACCCAGTCGGCGTTGGTAGCCGACAGGTTCGACCCGTGGCAGCCCGCGATACGGCGGCTGGCCATCGGAGCCATGTTCGGCAGCTTGGTGCTGGCGGCCGCAGCGCCTGAGGCGTTCGGCGAACATGGCCTGGTCTTCGCCGGCGCGTACGTCGCCGTCCAGGTCGGTCGCAGCCTGGTTCTCGTGATCGTTACGCGTGGCGACGAGCTTCCCGAGATGCGGCTGCTGTTCTGGTTCGGCGTGTCGGCGGTGCCGTGGCTCGCGGGCGCTGTCGTGCAGGGTTGGCCGCGTGGGGTGCTGTGGGCGCTGGCGGTGGTCGTGGACTACACGGTGGCCAGACTCGGCTGGCCCATGCCGAGGCTGGGTCGCGCCGGTGCTGCGGAGTTTTCGGTCTCGGGCGAGTTCCTGGCCGAGCGGTATCGGCAGTTCTTCATCATCGCGCTGGGCGAGCTGATTCTGGTGACGGGGTTGGGGCTCAGCAGCGGCGGCTTCGAGGCGGACCGCGGCGCGGCGGTCGTGGTGGCGTTCGCGACCACGGTGCTGCTGTGGTGGATCTACATCTCCCGTGCCGGGGAGGTGTTGGGTGCGGCCGTCGCCGCGGCCCGTGATCCGCTCCGCGTTGGCCTGTCGGCGCTGTACGCCCACGTGGTCATGGTCGCCAGCGTCGTCGCGATCTCCGTCGGCGACGAGCTCGTCATCGAGCACCCGTTCGGGCACACCCAACCGGCGTGGGTCGCCGTCATCCTCGGCGGACCCGCACTGTTCCTCGCCGGACGGGCCATCTTCGAGTACGCGGTGTTCGGCCGGGTGTCCCGAAACCGCGTGGTCGGGGTCCTCGTGCTCGCCGCCATCTCGCCGGCAATGATCTTCCTGCCACCGGTCCTGGTCACCGCCGCCGCTGCTCTCGTCCTGGCCGGGATCGCCATATCCGACGCAGCCCGAGCCCGACGACGCCCACCCGAGCCGCCCTCACCACCTGGCTAGCCGGAAAGTGTCACCCACGTCCCGAGACTGTTCTGTCACGGACCTCCTGAGACTCGACACGGCCGGCAACCTGCCGGTCGGGTCTCAGGACCTGCGTGACACATCGGTATCGCATCCACTAGCGCTGCCGGGTGGTACGAGTGTTCTCAGAGGCTGACAGAAGCGGCAGAGACGGGACGAGCCGATGACGAGTGGGGCAGCCGGGCTCCTGCGCCAGCCCGAGGAACCGCGAGCAACGTACCTGGAGCTGTTCTTCGACCTGGTGTTCGTCTTCGCGCTCGCGCGGCTCTCGCAGGGGCTGCTGGAGCATCTGAGCTGGAGCGGTGCCTTCCAGACGCTGGTGTTGCTGCTCGCCCTGTGGGCGGTTTGGGGTCACACGGCGGGGCTCACGGACAGGTTGGACCCCCAGCAGCCGCCGACGCAGCTGCTGGTGATCGGGACCATGCTCGGCACCCTGCTGATGGCCGCCGCGGCACCGGAGGCGTTCGGCGAGCAAGGTCTGGTGTTCGCCGGCGTGTACGTCGCTACCCAGACTGGTCGCAGCGCCGTCGTGGTGCTTCTGTTGCGGGGCCACGAGGCGCGGGCGGCCTTCGCGCGGCCGCTCTTCTGGTTCGCCGTGTCCGCGGTGCCGTGGATCGCGGGTGCCCTCACGCACGACACGGCCCGTGGGGTCCTGTGGGCGCTGGCGCTGGCCGTGGGGTACGTGGCAATCGCGGTCGGCTTGCCCACACCGCGGCTAGGTCGCGCGTTCATGCGAATGTCCGAGTTCGCGATCTCCGGCGAGCACCAGGCCGAACGCTACCGGCAGCTCTTCATCATTGCGCTCGGCGAGCTCGTCCTCGTTGCCGGGCTGACGTTCAGCCGCGGCGGGTTCGAGCCTGACCGGATTGCCGCGGTCGTGGTCGCGTTCGCCACCACGGCGCTGCTGTGGCGGATCTACATCCACCGCGCCGGGGGCCTGCTGGCGGAGGCCATCGCAGCCGCCCCCGACCCACTCCGTGCCGTAATCCCGGCCGTGTTCGCCCACCTGATCATGGTGGCTGGCATCGTCGTCATCTCCGTCGGCGACGAACTTGTCATCGAGCACCCGCTCGGACACACACCACCGGCCTGGATCACCGTCATCCTCGGCGGACCCGCGCTGTTCCTCGCCGGACGGGCCATCTTCGAGTACGAGGTGTTCGGCCGGGTCTCCCGCTCCCGGCCGATCGGGGTCCTCGTACTCGCCGCCACATCGCCAGCGGCGTTCTTCCTGCCGCCGCTGCTGGTCGCCATGGCACCTGCCCTCGTCCTGGCCGGAATCGCCGCATCCGACACAGCTCGCGCCCGAGGACGCCCACCCGAGCAGCCCTCACCACCCGGCTAGCCAGGAAGGTGTCACCCACGTCCCCGAGACTGTTCTGTCGCGGACGTCCCGAGACCCGACACGGCCGGCAACCGGCCGGGCGAACGTGACCGGTCCCGCGACGTCAAGCCGGTCACGATCAGCCGGGAAGACTTCGTCGGTCGGCTGCTGCCTGCCGTCCCAGCCCGGCACCGGGGGATTGTCGCCGCTGCGGCCGGGGCGGGGCTGCGCTGGGGTGAGTGCGCCGGGCTGACGTGGTCGTCGGTCGACCTCGACGGGGCATCGCTGCGGGTGGTCCAGGTGGCCGAGGAGACCCACGGCGGGATCGCGCTGCGCCCGTACCCGAAGAGTCGCGCCGGGGTCCGGACCGTGCCGCTGCCCGACATCCTCTTGGCCGCCCTCCGCGAGCTGCGCGCTGCCGCCGAGGATCCGGACCCGCGCACGCTGGTCTTCCGTGACCGGGTGGGGCGGCCACTGCGGCGGTCGAACTTCCGGCGTCGGATCTGGCTGCCCTCGTTGGTCCGCGCCGGCCTGCTCGGCCGGGTCGTGACCGCCGGCCCGCAGCGGTATCGCGCGACCTGGCCGGACCGGGAGGGCGTCGAGTGGTCGGCGGAGTTCACCACCGAGCGGGAGGCTGTTGCCTGCGCGGCGGCCAAGGCTGCGGGCGAGATGCGGTTCCACGATCTGCGGCACGCCTACGCCACCTGGGTGGTGACTGACGGCGTCCCGGTCAACCTGGTGCAGCGGGTCATGGGCCACGAGCAGGCGTCGACGACGCTCAACCGGTACACGCACACTCCGGACGACTACGCGGCTCGTGTGCTGGCTGCCTTTGACAGCTCTGCTGCCCCTCTGCTGCCTCTGGCCGGGGAAGCGCCGTCCGAGAGCGCATTGGCTGAGGACGAGGAGGGCCTGTGAGCTGCGGCGGAGCATTCACCCCGGAATAGGGACGACCCCCGTCGGGGGGAGACGGGGGTCGTCGGGAGGTTCGGCTCCGGGGGGGTTGAGCCGAACCACTCAGCGGTCACGGGGGGTGCAACCGCCGAGGGCCTGCGAGTTGTCCGAGATATGAATACTCGTCGTGAGGACAAGCATGCCCGAGCAGAGTGTTCACGTCGAGTGGTGTTGACCCCACTCAGGGCGAAAATGTGACCACAGCGTGTGATAGCCATCACGTAGAGCAGGGGTTGCAACGGCTGGCCCGCAGGTCGGAGGGGCTGGTGACCCCGGGCACCCGCCGACCTTAGACCATCGGGCTAGACTTTCGCGCCGTGGGCCGAAGTGCCGCTTTCTTCGATCTGGACAAGACCGTCATCGCCAAGTCGAGCGCCCTGGCGTTCGGTCGGCCGTTCTACCGGGACGGGCTGATCACTCGGCGTGACGTCGTCAAGTCGGCGTACGCGCAGCTGATGTTCCGGCTGGGCGGCACCGACGAGCAGACCATGGCCCGGACCAGGGACTATCTCGCCACGCTCTGTAAGGGCTGGCAGGTGGAACAGGTCCGTCAGATCGTCGCGGAGACGCTGCACGAGCTGATCAACCCCTACGTGTACGCCGAGGCCGCCGCCCTCATCGAGGAGCACCAGGCCGCCGGTCGGGACGTCGTGCTGGTCTCCGCCTCCGGCGAGGAGATGGTCCGCCCCATCGGTGAGCTGCTGGGCGTGACCGACGTGATCGCCACCCGGATGACGGTCGAGGGCGGCCGCTACAGCGGCGAGGTGGAGTTCTACGCCGCCGGCCCGAGCAAGGTCGACGCGGTCAGCGAGCTGGCCACCGCCCGCGGCTACGACCTGGCCGACTCGTACGCCTACTCCGACTCGTACAGCGACCGGCCGTTGCTGGAGTGCGTCGGCCACCCCACCGTGGTCAATCCGGACCGGGCGCTGCGCAAGCTCGCGGTCGAGAACGCCTGGCCGGTGCTGGAGTTCCGGCACCCGATCCCGCTGGGCCGGCGGCTGCGGGAGCGCCCGGCCGTGCCGGTGGCCGCGGCGGCGCTCGGCGTCGGCGTGGGAGTCGCCATCGGCATCGCCTGGTACGGCCGGCACCGCCGCGCCAAGGTCACTCCGGTCGCCTGAGCGCACCCGCCGGCCGGGGCGGCCAGGGAGGCGGCAAGGACCGCCGATCGGAGCGGGCAGGACGGCGGCGAGGACATCCCGCAGGGGCGACAGAAGCGCGGTCATCCGGTCCGGAACGGATCAGGCGGCGGCGAGGATCTCGTCGCCGATGACGGTGAGCTGGTCGGCGCCCACCTCGACGGCCGACATGTAGTGCCGCAGCCAGGACCGCAGCCCGTCCGGGGTGCCGGTGGCGAAGGCGCCGGCCGCGCCGACGTACTCCGGCTCCCGCTCCCGGTGCCCGACGTCGACGGCGACCAGCCCGCGCGGGTCGAAGCCGCGCGACATCAGCACCAGCCGCGCGGCGGCGCGGGCCACCACGCCGGACGGGCCGGCGAACGGGCGCAGGTTCAGCAACTCGCCGTGTACGACGGCGGCCAGCACCAGCGGGGGAACGTTGGTGCCCCCGGCGACCAGTCCGGCGAGGCCGTCCAGTCGCGCGCCGACCACCGGATCGGCCACCGGACGGCCCAGTTCGTCCTCGGTCACCACGTTGCGGGCGGCGAGCACGTGCAGCTTGGCCAGCGCCTGCCGGGGGGCCTTGGGCCAGAGCTCGGTCAGTCCGGGCAGCGCCCCGGCCACCCGCAGCGCCCCCTGGAGCACCGGCTCGGTGACCGTGCCGGCGCGGACCGTCTCGCGCTCGTGGGCGTACCCCTCCAGGGCGGCGCTGGCCACCGCGGACCGGAGGCTGACCTCGGCCGCGACCTGACCGCCGTGCCGGCGCAACGCGCGGTGCCGCATCGCCTCGTCGACCCGCTCGCGGGCCCGCTCGACGGCGGGGGCGATGTCGGCGAGCGCGAGCAGCGGGGCGAGCGGATCCGTGGTCACCCCGCCACGCTAGCGACCCGGCCGCCCCCACCGGCCGCCACCCGCCGGGAACGCGACCCGCGCCACCGCCCCGCCGGGCGATCGCCCGACCGCACCCCCGGTCGACGCGGCTTGGCGGCATGCCGGGGCCACGAGCGCTGCGGACCCCACGACACGCCGCGAACCGCGCGGCTCCGGGGACGGCGGCGAAGACGGCAAGGGTCGGCTCCGGGGGCGGAGGCCGCCGGGCGCGCGGTGCGGGCCGCTCGGCGCGTACCGGCCGAACGAGTTGTCGCGGCCTTCCGGGCCCACGACTACCCTCAGCCGGGTAGGAGACGTAGGTCACCCGTAGAAGGAGTCACCGCATGAGCGAGGCATTGGCCAACCTGCTGAACGAGACGCGCCAGTTCCCGCCGCCGGCCGCACTCGCCGCGGAGGCCAACGTCACCGCCGACGCGTACGGGGAGGCCGGCGAGGACCGGCTGGCCTTCTGGGAGCGCCAGGCCGGGCGGCTGGCCTGGGCGAAGCAGTGGGACCAGGTGCTCGACTGGTCGAACCCGCCGTTCGCGAAGTGGTTCGTCGGCGGCCGGCTCAACGTGGCGTACAACTGCCTGGACCGGCACGTGGAGGCCGGTCGTGGCGACAAGGTGGCGATCCACTGGGAGGGCGAGCCGGGTGACACCCGCACCCTCACCTACGCGGACCTGCACAGGTTGACCTGCCAGGCGGCGAACGCGCTGACCGAGCTGGGCGTGACCGCCGGCGACCGGGTGGCGATCTACATGCCGATGATTCCGGAGGCCGCGGTCGCGATGCTGGCCTGCGCCCGGATCGGCGCGACGCACAGCGTGGTCTTCGGCGGCTTCTCCGCCGACGCGCTGACCAACCGGATCCAGGACGCCAGCGCCAAGGTGGTGATCACCGCCGATGGTGGCTACCGGCGGGGCAAGCCGTCGGCGCTGAAGCCGACGGTGGACGAGGCGGTGGCGAACTGCCCGTCGATCGAGCACGTGCTGGTGGTCCGCCGTACCGGCGAGGACGTCGCCTGGTCGGCGAAGGACCACTGGTGGCACGAGACGGTGGAGACCGCGCCGGCCGAGCACACGGCGGAGGCGTTCGACGCCGAGCACCCGCTCTTCATCCTCTACACCAGCGGCACCACGGCCCGGCCGAAGGGCATCCTGCACACCACCGGCGGCTACCTGACCCAGGCGGCCTGGACGGCGCACGCGGTGTTCGACCTGAAGCCGGAGACGGACGTCTACTGGTGCACCGCCGACATCGGCTGGGTCACCGGGCACTCCTACATCGTGTACGGCCCGCTGGCCAACGGCGCCACCCAGGTGATGTACGAGGGCACCCCGGACACCCCGCACAAGGGCCGGTTCTGGGAGATCGTCGACAAGTACCGGGTCACCATCCTCTACACCGCGCCGACGCTGATCCGCACCATGATGAAGTGGGGCGAGGACATCCCGGCCGGCTTCGAACTGTCCTCGCTGCGCCTGCTCGGCAGCGTCGGCGAGCCGATCAACCCCGAGGCCTGGATGTGGTACAGGCAGCACGTCGGGCGGGGCGAGCTGCCCATCGTGGACACCTGGTGGCAGACCGAGACCGGCGCGATCATGATCTCGCCGCTGCCCGGTGTCACCGCGGCCAAGCCGGGCTCGGCGATGACCCCGCTGCCGGGCATCAGCGCCGACGTGGTGGACGACCAGGGCAAGTCGGTGCCGAACGGTGGGGGCGGTTACCTGGTGCTGCGCGAGCCGTGGCCGTCGATGCTGCGCACCATCTGGGGCGACGACAACCGGTTCATCGAGACGTACTGGAGCCGGTTCGAGGGCATGTACTTCGCCGGTGACGGGGCGAAGAAGGACGACGACGGGCACATCTGGCTGCTCGGCCGGGTCGACGACGTGATGCTGGTGTCCGGGCACAACATCTCCACCACCGAGGTGGAGTCGGCGCTGGTGTCGCACCCCTCCGTCGCCGAGGCGGCGGTCGTGGGCGCCACCGACCCGACCACCGGCCAGGCGATCGTCGCGTTCGCCATCCCGCGCGGCACGACGGACACCGCGGGTGAGGCGGGCGAGAAGCTCATCACCGAGCTGCGCAACCACGTGGCGAAGACGCTCGGGCCGATCGCCAAGCCCCGGCAGATCATGCTGGTGCCGGAGCTGCCGAAGACCCGCTCCGGCAAGATCATGCGCCGGCTGCTGCGGGACGTGGCGGAGCACCGTTCGCTGGGCGACGTCACCACGCTCCAGGACTCCTCGGTGATGGAGCTGATCTCCTCGGGGATGAGCGGCGGCAAGTCCGACGAGGACTGACGACAGGCGTACCCCGATCGGTGGGTGGCGGTCCGGACGGACCGTCACCCACCCTTGTTTTTCCAGCAATACTCCGGTCTCACCTCATCTGAATGCGGCCACGCACATATCCTGCCCTTTCACCCTTAACTGACGCGTCGGCGTTTGTTCACCGGCAAGGAGCCCTGCCCTCACCGACGCGGCCAGGTTGACGACCTCCCCCAGCAGGAGCTACCACGGTGCCCGCGGCACGGTTGTCGTCCCTTCTACGGCCGCAACCTCCCCGAGCCGATGCGCGCGATCCTCGTCCTTCAACTGGTCGAGGAGCGGCGCCACCCAGGTTAAAAACGGCTCAAGAACATTTCATTGACCAGCAACATTCTCCATGGTTGGATGCCTATATCCGAATAGATGGATGGCCCGTCGGCCCTCCATCTACAACATCCTCGCCGCATGGGGGCCTTAGATGAGGGTCGGAAGTAAATCCAACACGTCTCGCCAACGCCGCAGATTGACGGCATTGGCCATCGCGATCGGCGTCGCCGCGCCCGGATTCACGGCACCCACGCCGGCGGGCGCGTCCGTGGCCCAGGAGAAGGAAAAGCTCACCTCACTCGCCCAGCGGTACCTCACCGAACGGGCGGACAAACTCCTCACCAAGAAGGCGCCCACGCCCGCAGCCGGCGTACCGATGGGCGTGGCGATGTCGGCCCGCGTCTCGTCGCTCGACAAATTCCTCGAGGACAAGCGCGGTCGTCTGGCGAGAACCGGCCTGACGTACGAAACCGCCACGGTCTCGGTGACACCCACCACGGTCGAGAGCACCGGAACCCGCGCGGTGCTGGGCGTGCACGAGGTCGCCGAACTATTCCCACCGGCGGACAGCGCCGAGCCGTCGACCGCCTATTCCGTGGACCGGATCTTCACCTTCGAGCGTCACGGCGCCGACTGGCGCCTCATCGACCAGGGCATCGGCGAGAAGGAGGGCATCCCGCCGATCACGGAAGCCGCCGATGTGCCCCGGGTCTCCGCGGCGAGTGCCGCCAGTGGGAGCGGGAGCGCCGAGTACAACTACGGCACCACGGAGCCGTTGAGTTACGCGGACGCCGCGAGTGACACCAATGGCGAAGAGATTCCGCTCGAGATGCCGTCGTCGGAGGACGGTACCACCCCGATCGGCGACGGCAAGCCCGACGATGCGGCCCCTCCGCCCGCGTTGAGCAGCGGCGAGTTCGGAACCCAGGCGATCCCGGCTGGTCTCTGCTACACATGCATGCGCGACTACGCGTATCGGTACTGGGACAATTACAACACCTCGTACCGCAATTTCGCCGCGAACGGCGGCGGCGGGGACTGCACAAACTTCATCTCCCAGATCATGCGATACGGCGGATGGACGTTCGACTACGGGTGGTACAAATACAGCTGGAACTGGTGGTACAACTCGCTTAACCAGACGTACACCTGGGCCGGCGCTGAGAACTGGTCGCAATTCGCCCCCCGGCGAACCAACTCACTGAGCAATGTCTGGTACATGTCTCTGGCGGACGTCCTTCAAATGGACTTCAACCGGGACGGCATCATGGACCACACCATGCTGGTCACCTACCGCAGCTCGTCGAACATTTACCTGACGTATCACTCAAGCGACCACAAGAACCGCCCGCTCACCGATATCCTCAGTTCCTACACGTCCTCCTGGTACTACGCGTACCGCACGTGATCAACCAGGGAGCCCCGCCATGAACAATGTCCGTATATGGTTCGCTAGGGGCTCCCTGCTGATCCTCTGCATATTGGCCGCCTGCTCTCCCGACGTGCCGGACGAGCAGGCACAGGAGAGGCTGCTCACCGACTATCTGGCGGCGGTGCAGGCAGGCGACCGGGCCCGTATCGGCCAGATGTGCACCCCGGGAGTGGACGCCACGGCAGAGATCGACGCCGCAGTCAGTGCGGTCGGCGGGCGGCAGTGGCGGAACGTCGAGGTCTCCTGGCGCAGGGGCGACCTTGCCGGCGCGGCCGTCGCTGATGTCACGGCGAAGGACGGGACGGGCAAGCCGATCGCCATGTCGGTTCCGCTCGCCAAGGTCGACGACAGGTGGTGGATAGCGCTGGGCTCGGCAGTCACGGATCCGGGCACACCACCGGCCCACACCTCACCGCCGGGTTGAGGCCACCTTCGGAGGCACGGGCCCCACTTTCTTACGCTCGCCCACCTGTCTTCGCCGATCGGTGTGACATTTTCGTCGGCACGAGCGCTCCATCTTGGGGACTCATAATCACCGTCACTCTAAGTGATCGTGGCCAAACCGTAACGTGAGCCGGTGGTTGATTTGCGGGCTGGTTGGTGCCGATTTGGGGCGGAATGATGGGCGCTCCTCGGCGTAATTGACTCGTGACAACTGTTTAAACCTCTGTCATGGTGAGTGACGCATGACATGACAGAGACGGCTTTGGTTGTCCCCGTCATGTAACAGTTCCACAAAGGAGGAGGACCTTTGAGGAGACGAGTCACAGCCGGTCTGGCCTCGGCCGCGGCCGCGCTGCTGGCGGCCGGCGTCGTCACGGCGCCGGCATCCGCTGCCCCGGCGGCGGAGCCGACCCCCGGCGCCGACAAGGCGAAGCACGGCAAGGACAGCCTCCCGGATCCGAAGGCGGATCAGCAGCGGGAGGTCCGCAAGCAGGCCATTGCCGACCTGCTCTCCGGTAAGGCCAAGCTTCAGACGCGCAACGGCTCGAAGGTCATCCAGGTCAAGGACGACCTGTTCGTCGAGTACCAGCAGGCACCGAAGACGGACCCGATCTTCACGATGCTGGTCGAGTTCGGCGACAAGACGGATCCCCGGACCGGTGGAGCTGCCGGCCCGGTCCGTAACCAGATCCCCCAGCCGGACCGCAACTGGGACGGCAGCGCCACCGACGACAACAGCACGCTGTGGCGGTCCGACTTCAACCGGGCCCACTTCCAGGACATGATGTTCGGTCCTGGCGAGTCGATGCGGGACTTCTACTTCCAGCAGTCCGGCGGGCGCTACACCGTCAGCGGTGACGTGAGCGACTGGGTCAAGGTTCCCTACAACGAGGCGCGGTACGGCAGCAACGCCATCTCCGAGGCCGACGGGTACTGGAACTTCGTGAAGGACAGCGCCACCTCCTGGTACAACGCCCAGGTGGCGGCGGGCAAGACCCCGGCCCAGATCAAGGAGTACCTGGCCCAGTTCGACATCTGGGACCGGTACGACTTCGACGGCGACGGCAACTTCAACGAGGCCGACGGCTACATCGACCACTTCCAGGCGGTGCACGCCGGTGAGGGCGAAGAGGCCGGCGGCGGCGCCGAGGGCGAGGACGCCATCTGGTCGCACCGGTGGGCCGCCTTCCCGAACCTCGCGGGTTCCGCGGGTCCGGCGGGCAACCTCTCCGGTGGTGTGCAGATCGGTGACACCGGCCTCTGGATCCGTGACTACACCACGGAGCCGGAGAACGGCGGTCTGGGCGTGTTCGCCCACGAGTACGGCCACGACCTCGGTCTGCCGGACTACTACGACACCGCCGGCGGCGACAACGGCGTCGGTTTCTGGAGCCTGATGGCCTCGGGTTCGTGGCTGAGCCACGGCAAGGACGACATCGGTTCGACCCCGGGCTACATGGACCCGTACTCCAAGCTGTTCCTCGGCTGGTTGAACCACGAAACCGTCGAGTACGGCAAGGGCAGCACCCAGGTGACGCTCGGGCCGGCCGGCGACAGCAACGGGCCGAAGGCCCAGGCGGTCGTGGTCAACCTGCCGCCGCAGACCCAGACCACCTCGTACAACACCCCGTTCGCGGGTGTGAACGAGTGGTGGGGCGGCAGCGCGGACGACCTGAACACCACGCTGACCCGTCAGCTGGACCTGACCGGTGCGACCTCCGCGTCGATCACCGCGAAGGCCTGGTACGACATCGAAGAGGACTACGACTACCTCTACGCCGAGGTGTCCACCAACGGTGGCGCCACCTGGGCCTCGCTGAGCAACTCGCTCATCGACTCCGGCGAGACCGGCGTCGACGGCTCCACCAGCGGCAACTGGGTCGACCTGACCTACGACCTGTCGGCGTACGCCGGGCAGACCGTGCAGTTCCGCTACCGCTACCAGACCGACGGCGGCGTGCACCTCGCCGGCGCGTTCCTGGACAACGTCTCGCTCGTCAAGAACGGCGCCACCGCCTGGACCGACGACGCCGAGACGCTGGACGCGGCGTGGACCGCGAAGGGCTTCACCCGGATGACCGGTTCGGTCACCGCCGTGTACCCCCGCTTCTACATCGCGGAGAACCGGACCTACTTCGGGTACGACGACACGCTGCGGACCGGTGGGTACAACTACGGGTTCCTCAACACCCGCCCGAACTGGGTGGAGCGCTACTCCAACCACCAGGGCATGCTGGTCTGGTACGTGAACTACGCGTACGGCGACAACAACACCTCGCAGCACCCGGGCTACGGCCTGAACCTGCCGGTGGACGTTCGCCCCGACAAGATCAACGTCGGCGGCCAGGGCACCATCAGCAACCGTCGCAACGGCTTCGACGCGACGTTCAGCCTGTACGCCAAGCCGGCGCAGACCTTCCACCGCAACGGTGTGGCGGTCACGCTGCCGGAGCTCGCCCCGAACCCGATCTTCAGTGACAAGGGCATCGGCAAGTACTGGACCTCGGGCAACGCGTGGAACTCGGTCAAGGTGGCCGGCACCGGCACCACGATCCAGATCCTGAAGCAGGGCACCAACCCGACCGACGACATGGTCGTGAAGGTCAGCAACTGATCGATGTGTTAACAGTGGGGCCGGTGGCGGTGACGCCACCGGCCCCACTGTTTTGCGCCCGCCGCAATCTGATCGAAATCTGTCACTATGATCCACCACTCGCGGATTCGCCCTGCTCATCGCATTGATGAACCGCACCGGTGTGACGGTGAAAAGCATTCCCAACAAAATCTTGCAACAAATCGACGCGTCTGTCTTCCCACGCGTCGCAGGAGTGTCTATCTTCACCATCAGTCCCACTAGTGGGACGACTTCACCGGCCCGTACCCCCGTTGGGCCGGTTCCCTCACACCGGAGGTACCACGTGCGCAAAGTCGCAGTGGGTCTGCTCGGGCTTTCGCTGACGGCGACAGGTCTGGCGGCGGGCACGTCCGCCAGCGCCGCGCCCACGCCGAAGTTGCCGGCGGCCGCCCCGTCGGTCGCCGAGCCTGCCCATGTCGACCACGATCTGCCCAACCCGCTCGAGAACAAGCGGCGGGCGCTGCGCCAGGAGGGCCTGAGCGAGGTCCTTTCCGGCAAGGCCAAGGCACAGAAGATCAACGGCAGCACGGTCGTCAAGGTCGGCAAGACCCAGGCCGAGGGGCAGACCGTCCGCACGGCCACGGCTGCCGCCCTGACGCAGGACCAGTACGTCGAGCTCTCCCGCGAGCGGACCGACAAGATCTTCGTGATCCTCGCGGAGTTCGGCAACGATCGGCACCCGAACTACCCGGACCAGGACACCGACCCGGACACCGCAGGTCCGACCCGGTTCGACGGTCCGCTGCACAACGAGATCCCGGCCCCCAACCGGGCGGTGGACAACTCCACCGTCTGGCAGGCCGACTACAGCGCTGACTACTTCCGCAAGCTCTACTTCGGAACGGGTCAGGGCGACGAGTCGCTGAAGCAGTACTACGAGGCCCAGTCCTCGGGTCGCTACAGCGTCGAGGGCGAGGTCACCAACTGGGTCAAGGTGCAGTACAACGAGGCTCGGTACGGCCGCTCCGACGGCTACCCGTGCGCCTCGAACGTCTGCACCAACACCTGGGCCCTGGTCCGGGACGCCGCGAACAAGTGGGTCGCCGACCAGAAGGCGCAGGGGCGCTCCGACGCGGAGATCGCCGCCGACGTCAAGGCGATGGACGAGTGGGACCGCTACGACTTCGACGCCGACGGCAACTTCAACGAGTCGGACGGCTACATCGACCACTTCCAGATCGTCCACTCCGGCGGCGACCAGGCCGACGGTGACCCGTACCAGGGTGAGGACGCCATCTGGAGCCACCGCTGGTACGCCTTCGCCTCCGACCAGGGCAACACCGGCCCGGCCAACTTCCCGGCCGGCGGTACCCAGATCGGCAACACGGGCGTGTGGATCGGTGACTACACGATCCAGCCGGAGAACGGCGGCCGCAGCGTCTTCTACCACGAGTACGGCCACGACCTCGGTCTGCCGGACGACTACAACGTCACCAGTGGTGGGGACAACAACAACGAGCACTGGACCCTGATGGCCCAGAGCCGGCTCGGCGCCAAGAACGACGGTGGCATCGGCGAGCGGGGCGGCGACCTCGGCGCCTGGAACAAGCTCCAGCTCGGCTGGCTCGACTACGAGGTGATCGTGGCCGGCCAGCAGCGCACCCTGGAGCTCGGGCCGCAGGAGTACAACACCGCCAAGGCCCAGGGCGCCGTCGTGGTGCTGCCGCAGCGGGAGTACACCTTCCAGAACGGTAAGCCGTTCGAGGGCACCAAGCAGTTCTTCTCGGGCAACGACGACGACCTGAACACCACGATGACGCGGACCATCGACCTCACCGGGAAGACCAGCGCCGCGCTGTCGATGAAGGGTCGCTACAACATCGAAGAGGACTACGACTACCTCTTCTTCGAGGCGTCCACC
The DNA here is from genome assembly GCF_036906755.1 of Micromonospora sp. CPCC 206171. NCBI lineage: Bacteria > Bacillati > Actinomycetota > Actinomycetes > Micromonosporales > Micromonosporaceae > Micromonospora > Micromonospora sp. CPCC 206171. The sequence goes on from NZ_JBAKHT010000008.1 coordinate 96,186, forward strand.
GACAACGGCCAGACCTGGGCGACGCTGCCGGGTACGGCCAACGGCAAGGCCCTCAAGGAGATCTCGCCCGGGCGCTTCGCCCTGGACGGCTCCAGCGGCGACAACTGGGTCGACGTCACCATCCCGATGAACGCCCTCGCCGGCCAGGTGGCGCAGTTCCGGCTGCGCTACCAGACCGACGGTGGTGTCTCCTCGGGTGGCTTCTACGGTGACGCGATCACCGTCACCGCCGACGGGCAGACGGTGCTCAGCGACGGTGCCGAGGCCGGCGCCACCGGCTGGACCCTGAACGGGTTCACCGTGGTGGAGGAGACCTACAAGCGCAAGTTCGACAACTACTACATCGCCGGCAACCGGTCGTACGTCTCGTACGACCAGTACCTCAAAACCGGCCCGTACTTCTTCGGCTACGCGAACACCCGGCCGGACTACGTGGACCACTACGCGTACCAGACGGGTCTGCTGATCTCCTACTGGAACCTCCGGTGGGCCGACAACGACACGTTCGTCCACCCGGGCGAGGGTCGTAACATGATCATCGACGCGCACCCGCGGCCGATCTACAACCTGACCGGCAACCCCTGGCGGGCCCGGGTCCAGGTCTACGACGCGCCGTTCAGCCTGAAGAAGGCCGACTCGTTCACGCTGCACGTCAACAGCCAGCCCTCCTACATCCGGGGTCAGGCCGCGCAGCCGCTGTTCGACGACACCCAGAAGTACTGGTACGCGGAGCTGCCGAACCACGGCGTCAAGCTCCCGGCCACCGGCACCAAGATCCGGGTCCTGGAGCAGGACGGCACCTCGCTGAAGGTCCGCTTCTCCTGATCCGCTGATCAGCGCTCCACCGATGCCCGGGCAGGTCACCTGCCCGGGCATCGCCCTTTCTCGGGGGCCGTCACCGCTGTCCGCCGGCCCGCCCGATCGACATCGGCCCGCCCGCCCCGTCGGCACCGGTCGGCCCGGCTCGCGCCTGAGCGCGGCGCCCGGCGGGCGGGAACCGCACCGGATCCTGGCGCGTCCCACCGGCGTGACGCCACGTACCGTCGTCCTGCCGGCCGCCCTCGCGCTGGCCCTGCTCGTCCCCCTCGCCGGCTGCGCCGGGAACGGAGGTCCCGTGTCCGACGACCGTCCGACGACCCCCGGCACCCCGCCCGGCTCCGCCGCGGCGGCGTCCCCGCCGGCGACCCCGCCCGCCACCGCGCCGTCCGGCACCCCGGCACCGCCCGCCGACCGGCCCACCCCGCTCTCCGCGACCGCACTGCCGACCCTGCCACCGCCGAGCGGCCTGCCGAAGAAGCCCACCGACAACCGGCCGACCGACGTGCTCGCCGGCCGGATCAACCGGGGCGGCCCCGGGCCCTGCTACGGCCTGGTCACCGACGACGGCCGGCAGTACGCGCTGCACGGCCCCGGGATGGGCAGCTTCGCCACCGGCACCACCGTGCTGGTCACCATCGGGCCGGCCGACCCTGCGCACGACTGCGGGCCGGGCGACGCCGCGAGCATCGTGAAAATCCAGCCGGTCGGCTGACCGGCCCCACGGTCCCGGTCACCCCTGGGGTCGGCGGGACGGTCAAGCTGCACCGGGGTCCTAGGCTGTGGCACATGACCGAGCAGCGTGGCGGACCCGTCGACGAGTCCTGCGTTCTGACCGAGGGGCCGTGGACGCACCGGTTCGTCGGCGCGAACGGCAGCCGCTTCCACGTCGTCGAGGCCGGCGCCGGCCCGATGGTGCTGTTCCTGCACGGCTTTCCGGAGTACTGGTGGGCCTGGCACCAGGTGCTGCCGGCGGTCGCCGACGCCGGCTTCCGGGCGGTCGCCGTCGACCTGCGCGGCTACGGCGCCAGCGACAAGCCACCCCGGGGGTACGACGGCTACACCCTCGCCGCCGATGTCGCCGGACTGATCCGGGCGCTGGGCGAACGCTCCGCGACCGTGGTCGGCACCGGCGCGGGCGGCCTGATCGGCTGGACGGCGGCCTCGTTCCACCCCACGCTGGTCCGCCGGCTGGTGGTGCTCGGCGCGCCGCACCCGCTGCGCCTGCGGGCCGCCATCTTCGCCGACCCGCGCGGCCAGTTCGCCGCCTCCACGCCCACCCTGAAGTTCCAGCTGCCCCGCTACGAGCACCTGCTGACCCGGGACGGCGGTGCCGCCGTCGAGGAGATGCTGCGCCGCTGGGGCGGCCCGCAGTGGACCCGGGGGCCGGAGTTCGACGCGTACGCGCGGTGCTGCCGGGAGGCGATCCAGATCCCGCAGGCCGCGTTCTGCGCGCTGGAGGGCTACCGCTGGGCGTTCCGGTCGGTGTTGCGGCTGCACGGCTACCGGTTCGTCCGGCTGATGCAGAAGCCGCTGGTGACCCCGACCCTGCAACTGCACGGGGCGCTGGACACCGCCTCGTTGCCGCGTACCGCCCAGGGCTCCGGCCGGTATGTCACCGCCGAATACGAGTGGCGGCTGCTCGACGGAGTCGGGCACTTCCCGCACGTCGAGGCCCCGGAGACGGTGCTCGGCGAGATCCTCCGCTGGGCGAAGTCGTGACCGGGCGGGCGGCGGGTCAGACCCGCTGCTCGCGCAGGTCGGCCACCTCACCGGCGGGTGCCCAGCCCTGGTAGACCCCGAAGTCGAAGACCTCCAGGCCCATCGCCTGCGCCATCGGCCAACGCCCGCCGGTGTACTCCACCCGCAGCCAGCCGTCGTGCTCGCCGAGCACCACGAACGGCTGCCCCTGCCAGGTGCAGGTGGTGCGCACGTACGCCAGGTCCTCGACCTCGCCGGCCGGGACCACCCGGACGTGCCGGCCGGGGCGTACCTCCGCGAAGCCGTCCCCCGGTTCGGGCTGGTAGATGCGGACGTCGTCGCCGTCCGGGCTGGCCTGGTACTCCCGCCCGCGCCACCGGGCCACGTAACCGTCCCGCATCAGGGCTCACCCACCTGTCGCCAGAGCAGCGCGTCGGTGTCGAGCAGGGCGACCACCCGCTCGGTGCCGTCCGCGCCGATCCGCCACAGCTGCGCGCCGTGCGGCAGCCGGGCGCTGTCCACCTTGAACTCGGCCACCACCTCGGTGCTGTCGCCCGGGGCGAAGCCGTTGCCCCGGAACGGCGGGCGCTCGATGACCCAGCCCTCCATCGCCCGCATGGCGGCCTCGTTCTGCCCCCCGTACGGAATCCGGTAGAGGCTCGGCCGGTACGCGGGCCAGCGCAGCACGTAGATCCGGTCGGCGTCGCGCGCGAACGGCGAGTCCGGGTAGCCGAGACCGAGCGCGTCGTGCAACTGCGCCGGGGTGTTGAGATGCGCCAGCTCGTTGGCCCGGTGCACGAAACCGGAGACCCGGTCGTACCCGCGCTCCAGGTAGTAGGCGAGCTGGCTCGGGGCCACCGCCTTCTGCATGGTCACCGGCCGGGTCGGGTCGGCGACCTGCGGGGCGTACCGGGGCCGCTCGGCCGGTTCCTCGACCGCGACCGCGACCGCCTCCGGCTCGGTCTCGTCACCGAGCCCCACCTCGGCCGCCCAGTTGGCCAGCCCGACGATCTGCTCGCCGGGCAGTTTCGCCCCGATCGGGCTGCCGGGGTTGACCGCGAAGGACCACACCTCGTCCGGCCAGCGCCGGATCAGCTGCACGAACCGGACCTCGACGGTCTCCACCGGCTCCGGGCAGTGGTCGGCCAACCGCTCCGGCGAGGTGTGCACCACCACGTACGTCTCGCCGTCGAGTTCCTCCGTACGCCACACGAAACCGGGATCGCCGGGACGGCTGCCGGGCGCCGAGTCCGGTGCCACCGGCAGGAGCACCCGGGCCAGGAGCAGCGTGGAGAGGAAGGTGTCGGTGCTGCCGGAGCCGGCCGCGTCCAGCAGATCCTCCTCGACCGGGTTGGCGGGCTGGAACGCCTCGGCCGCCTGAGCCGGAGTGACGCGGCCGGTGCCACCGGACGACGGAGCCGCCCCGCCCGGCGGGGTGTGCTCGGCGACAGAAGGGCCGACCGGGGCCGGCCCGGCGGGCGCGGCCTCGGGCACCCCCTCCGGCGCGCCGCCGAAGGCCGGGGCGATGGGCGGGGTGGGTACGGGCACGGTCGCCGCCGGCTGACCGCCGAAGGTCGGCGAGACGGGAGACGGCACACTCGCCTCGGGCCGCCCGCCGAGAGCCGGCGGGACGGGCGCGGCGGTCGACGGCCCTGCCGCCTCGGTCCGGCCGCCCGTGGCCGGCGAGACGGGCGCCGTGGCGGACGGCGCGCCCTCGGCCGGGCCACCGAAGGCCGGTGAGCGGGGGGCGGCAGCGGACGGCGCGCCCTCGGGCCGGCCGCCGAAAGGCGGCGAGACGGGCGCGGTCGGTGCCGCGAAGAGCGACTCCGTGCGGTCGTCGGGAACCGGGGTGAGCGGCTCGGTGGGTTCCTCGTCGTCCGGAGCGGCCCGCGCCGCGGACCCGCCGCCCGGCACCGGAGCGATCGGCTCCGTCCGCTGCTCAGGAGCCGGGAAGACCGGTTCGGTGCGCTGCCCAGGGGCGGGGGAGATCGGCTCGGTGGGGTCGTCGGCGGACGGGGCGGCGAAGGCCGGGCGGGGGAAGGCCCTTCCCGCCGCACCGGAGGCGGCGAACTGCCCGCCGCCGGGAGAACCGTTCATGCTGGCGCTGTTGTCCAAGCCGGCGGTGGCCGGCGGGATCCGGTCCGGCGCCGGGATGACGGGCAGGTCCCGGGACTCGATGACGGTGCCCTCGATGACGATGGGCGAGAAGCCGCGCCGCGGTGCTGGCGGCCCGGAGACCGGCTCGGCGATCGACACCGGCAGATCCTCGGCCGGCGGGGGCGTGGGCCGCGCGGACGGGTCGGGAAGGCGCTGGGTCTGCTCCTCCTCCCGCGGCGCCGCGGGCGTGGAGTGCCGCCGCGGCAGCGCCTGGGTCGCCTCGGCGTCCGGCGCCGGCACCCGGAAAGCCCGGGTGGGCTCCTCCGCCAACGGGTCCGGCCGTCGGTCCGCCGGCGCGGACGCGGCCTGTCCGTCGGGCCGGTCGAACTGGAACGCCCTGGTCGGTTCCTCCCCCGGCCGCGCGGTCGCCGGGCGGCGCCGGGGGAAGGCCTGGCCACCGAGCCCGGGCCGCGGCGGCGGAGTGGCCCGCTCACCGGTCCGCAGCGGGTCCCGGGACGCGCGGGTCGAGGCGCCCCGCTCGGAGGCCGGCTCGAAGAACGAGCTGCGGCCGTTGGGCGGGCCGCCGTCCCCGGCGAGCCGGGCGCCCAGCCCTTCCCCGAGGAGCCGACGCCGGGGCGAGGTGGTCCACGGCGCGACGGGCGGTCGGGGCGCCCCGTCGGGATCGGACGGTGACGCGGCAGCCGGCCGGCCGTTGGCCGGATCTGTCGGTGGTCGAGGCTCGCCGCCCGGCCGCGTCCCAGTGGCGGCCGGCACGACGTCCGGGTACGACGCGGCCGCCGGCACCTCCGGGTACGACGCGGCCGCCGGCACCACCGGGTCCGTACCCGACGGGCGCGGCCGGTCCGGCTCCGGGCGGTACGGCGCGGCCGAGGGGCGGGCGGGGTGCGGCACCCGCGCCGGCCCGGAAGCACCGGGGCGGGCGGCCGAGGCGTCCGGTCCCGCGCCGATGGCGGGCGTGGGGGTCGGCGGCGCCACCGGGCGCGGCTGCGACCGGGCGACCGGGCCGGCGTCCCGCGCCTCGGTCCCCAGGGCGGGGCCGGTGGTGTCGGCCGGACCGTGGGCCGACTCCACGCGCTCCAGGCGGGCGCGGGCGCCCATCGTGCGGCCGGGCAGGCGGACGTCGCCACGGGAGAGCTGGGAGACGAACCACGCCGGCAGGTAGCCCTCGATCGGCAGCCCCGGGTTGACGGCCAGCCACCACTCGTGGTTGGGCCAGGTGGCGGCGAGGTCGGCGTACGAGGCACGGCGGCTGGGACCGGCCGTGGCACCGAGGCAGGCGCGTAGTGCGGCGGTGGAGGTGAAGGCCAGCACGTGCGTCCGGCCGCCCGTGGTCCAGGTGCCCCAGCCCATCGGCGCCTCGCCGGCGAGGGCCTGCGCGGAGACCGGCAGGAGCAGGTCGGTGCCGGCCAGGATGCGGAAGTAAAGTTCCTGGTTGTTGGCGTGCAGCGCGTCGCGCATCGCCGTCTCGGCCTCGGTAGCCGGCTCCCAGTCGGTCACGGCCACCTCTCCTCCCGCTAACAGGCCACAGGCATCGCGTACAACCTACAAGGTACGAGCAAGATCACAATGGGCCGACCGCGTGCGGTCGCGAGGCGATAACATCGCGTTCCGGAGTCGACACGATACGGAGGCGGTCGATGTACCGGCCCAGCGCGCGGCCGACCTTCGCCGGCCTGGCGGCGGTCCTGCTGACCGGCCTGCCGGCGCTCGCCGTGTCGTCCGCCACTCCCGCCCGGGCCGCCGCACCGGCCTGCTCCGCCCCGCTCGCCCCGGCCCGCTCGGTCACCGGCGTCCCGTGGGCCCAGCGCCGGTACGCCCCGGAACGGCTGATCCCGCTGGCCACCGGCGCGGGAGTGATCGTCGCGGTGATCGACTCGGGAGTCGACCGGCGGCACCCGCAACTGCGCGGCCGGGTGCTCGACGGCGCGGACTTCCTCGACCCGGGCGGCGACGGCACCCGCGACTGCGCCGGTCACGGCACCGGGGTGGCCAGCATCATCGCGGCCGCATCGGTCGACGGCATCGCCTTCCACGGCCTGGCACCCCGGGCCCGGATCCTGCCGGTACGGGTGAGCGAGCAGCAGGTGGTCGAGGGGCGGGAGTCGGGGCGCACGGTCGGCGCGGCGGACTTCGCCCGGGCCATCCGGTGGGCGGTGGACCACGACGCCGACGTGCTGAACCTCTCCGTCGTGCTGTACGCGGACGACCCGGCCGTCCGGGAGGCGGTGAGCTACGCGGTGCGCCGGGACGTGGTGGTGGTGGCCGCCGCCGGCAACCTGCACGACAGCGGCGACCCCCGCCCGTACCCGGCCTCCTACGACGGGGTGCTCGGGGTGGGCGCCATCTCCCCGGACGGCACCCGCGCCGCCTTCTCCCAGGCCGGCCCCTACGTCGACCTGGTGGCGCCCGGCAGCGACGTGCTGATGGCCGCTCCGGAGCAGGGACACCACCGGGCCGAGGGGACCAGCTACGCCACGCCCTTCGTGGCCGCCACCGCGGCGCTGGTCCGGCAGTACCGGCCCGAGTTGAGCGCGACGGAGGTGACGCGGCGGATCGTCGGCACCACCGACCCGGCCCCGGGCGACGGTAGGGGCGGGTACGGCGCGGGCGTGCTGAACCCGTACCGGGCGGTCACCGAGACCGGGGCGGCCGCGACGGCGGGGGCACGCGGGGCGGCGGCCCTGCCGGCGGACCGGCCCAATCCGGCGCTGCTGGCCCAGCGGGCGCGACGCGCGGCGGCGCGCGACCGCGCCCTGCTGGTCGCCGGAGTCACCGGCGCGGCAGTGGCGGCGGCGGTGCTGCTGACCCTGGTGCTGCCGCGCGGCGCCGGGCGGGGCTGGCGCCCGGCCGGCCCGGCCTGACCCCACCTGTCGGGGCACGGCGACGGCGGCGCCGCCGAGGTGGTCGGGCGCCGCCGTGCGGCCGGGCTCACTGGAACAGGCCGACGTTCTTCTTCTCCGTGTCGAGGTAGTCGGTGGCGGAGTCGTTCACCGCGAGCTTGATGTCGCGCAGCATGGCCTGCAGGTCCTGCGAGGCGGACCGCCACCGCGCCTGCCGCTGCTCGTACGCCTGCTGCGCCTCGCCGGCCCAGCTCGCCACCAGCGGGGCGGCGTCGCGCTCCAGCTGGCCGAGCTGCGAGTCGAGCGTGTTCAACGCCTTCTGGATGTCCGCGCTGGCCTGTTGCAGCGCGGCGAAGTTGACGACCAGGACACCGTGGTCCATCGGATGCTCCTCCCCCTGGGTTGGTTACAGCGGCAGCTGGATGCCGCGGTTGGTGCCGGAGACCCGGCTGGCCGCCTCGTCGTCGGAGACGTCGTACTGCCGGCCGGCGGTGCGGATCGCCGACGCGGTCTCCCGCAGGGCGCGCTGCAACGCCGCCTGGTCCTGCGACCACTGCTGCTTGACCTGCTCGAAGGAGCGGCCACCGGCGCCGCGCCAGGCCTGCTGCAGCACCTCCAGCTCGGCCATCAGGCCGCTGAGCATGCTCTGCAGCGACTGGTCCACCTGCTCGAACTTCGCGGCGGTCTGCTGCATCACCGCGGCTTCTGCCTGGGTCTGGGCCACCCGGACGTCACCTCGTCTCTTCGTCGTGGCTGCCGTCGGACGATCCATGGACGCCTCAGGGCGGGGCCCACGGCGGCGACGGTCAGCCGAACTCGTCGCTGACGGTAGCGGCCCGATCGCCGTTGTGCTACCCCCTGGCCCTCCCCTGTGGACAACCGGCACCGGCGGCCCCCTTACCATGGGTCACGTCGCCGTCGCGGTACGGTGCGCACCGGTGGTCCGGCGGCGGCCCGGCGGCCCGACACGTCGAGCGGAGGAGACGCGGTGACGGCGAGCACGACGGCACGGCCGGCCCACCGCCAGCCCCTCCCACCACAGTGGAACGCGGTCCCCGCCCGGCGGTCGACCTCCGTCCGCGCCGGTCAGGTAGTGGCCGCGCAGGTCGCGCTGGCGCTGCCGGTCGCGGCCCTCGGCCGGGGCGGGGCGGTGCTCGCGCTCGCCCTGCCCGCCGCCGGGCTGCTGCTCGCCACAACCTGGGTGCGCTGGCGCGGCCGGTGGCTGTTCGAGTGGCTCGGCACCGGCCTCGGATACGCCACCCGACGCCGGCGGCTGCTCGCCCCGGCCACCGGTCCGGCCGCGCTGCTGGACCTGGTGCTTCCCGGCGCCGTGGTGCGGTCGGTGGAGCTGGCCGGCGGGCCCGCCGCCGTGGTCGACGACGCCAGCGGACTGACCGCCCTGATCGAGCTGGGCGACCCCGGCGACCTGCTCGGCGACGGCCCGCGCGCGCTGCCCGGGCCGGCCGCGTTGCTGCCGCCCGCCGCGATCGGGCACCCGCCGCTGCGGGTCCAGCTCCTGCTGCACGCCGCCCCGGCGCCCGGCGCGGCGGGCGGGACGGCGGGGACGTCGTACCGGCAGTTGACCGAGGGACGGCTGCCGGGCCAGGAGCGGGCGCTGCTCGCCGTCCGGGCGCTGCGGGTGGCCGGCTGGTCGGACGAGGAGCTGCGCCGGGCCCTCTCCGGCACCGTCCGCCGGCTGGTCCGCCGGCTCGGCCCGGTCGGCGCCCGGCCGCTCGGCGAGCACGCGGCGCTGCGCGTACTCGGGGAACTGGCCCACCACGACGGTGGCCGGCCGATCCGGGAGACCTGGCCGGCGGTCCGCTCCGCCGACCTGCTCCAGGTCGGCTTCCGGCTGGCCCGCTGGCCCGACCCGGGCACCGAGCTGGGCCGGCGGCTGGTGCCCCGACTGCTGGCGCTGCCCGCCACGGCGATCAGCGTGTCGCTCTGCGCCGGTCCGCGCACCGCCGCCGACGCCGCGCCGGTGCCGGCCGAGCTGACGGTACGCCTCACCGCCCGGACGCCCGACGAGCTGGCCCTGGCCGGTCAGGCGCTGCACCGGCTCGTCGCCGACGCCGGCGGCGAGGTACGCCGGCTCGACGGTGCGCAGCTCGCCGCCCTGGCCGCCACGCTGCCGCTGGCGGTGGCCGCCGGCCCGGTGGCGCCCGGCCCGGACCCGGAGCCGCTGGAGCTGTCGCTCGGCGACGCGGGGCTGATGGTCGGCGCCAACCGGCACGGCGGCGCGGTGACCGTCCGGCTGTTCCGCGCCGAGGGCACCCGGCTGGTGCTCGTCGGCGGAGTCCGCGCGGCGCAGTTGCTGGTGCTGCGGGCGATGGCGCTCGGCGCCCGGGTGGCGGTGCGCACCGGCCGGCCCCGGGCCTGGGAACCGTTCGTGCGGGGTGTCGGCGGCACCGGCGGCGGCATCGCGGTCCTGCCGCCGGGCCGCCCGCTGGGCGGTGCGCCCGGTTCGCCGCTCTGCCCCCTGCTGCTGGTCGTCGACGCGGGCGCGGCGGCCGACGATCCCGGGCCGGGGCCGGCCTGGCAGGCGACCCTGGTGGTCCGGGACGAGCTGACCGCAGCCGACGCGGACACCCTGGGCCGGGCCGACCTGGCCGTGCTGCAACCGCTGGACCAGCGGGAGGCGGTGCTGGCCGGGGCGGCGCTCGGGCTCGGCGGGTCGGCGGAGTGGCTGACCCGGATCCGGGACGACATGGTGGCGGTGGTCAACCGCCGGGCGCTGCGCTGGGCGCTGCTCTCGCCCACCCCGATCGAGTCGCAGCTGATCGGCCGGCCGGCCCGGCGCTGAAGCCGGGGTACGCGGAGGGTTCCCCGAGTGGACCGTGCGTGGCACGATCCCCGCCATGGGTTTTCTGAAGGGCCTCCTGATCCGGCTGGGCTCCACCGCCGTCGCCTTCTGGCTGGCGACGCTGCTCATCCCGGGCATCACCCTGGACTCCGACTCGGCCGTCGAGACGGTCACCACGCTGCTACTGGTGGCGGTGATCTTCGGCGTGGTCAACGCGGTGCTCCAGCCGGTCATCAAGTCCGTCGGCTGCGGCTTCTACCTGCTGACCCTCGGCCTGATCGCGCTGGTGGTCAACGGCTTGCTCTTCCTGCTGACGAGCTGGATCGCCGGCGAGGCCGGGCTGCCCTTCCACGTCGACAGCTTCTGGCCCGAGGCGGTGCTCGGCGCACTCTTCGTCAGCATCGTGACCTGGATCCTCGGCGCCATCCTCGACCGCGACTGACCCCGGTGCCGCCCGGGCGGGACGCGCAGGCGCGACGCCCGGGCGGGAAGGCGGCCAGTGGCCGGGAATTGGCTCGCGCGGGCCGGGGGCGTCCCGGCTAGCGTGGCCGGGGTGTTCACCCTGACCCGCGACGACGGCTACCTGCTCAGCACCGATCCCGACCGGATCGACCTCGACCGGGTGCACCGCTGGCTCTCCACCGACGCGTACTGGGCGCTCGGCCGGAGCCGGGAGACGGTGGCCGCCTCCTTCGCCGGCTCGATCCCCTACGGCGTCTACGCCGGGGGCGAGCAGGTGGCGGTGGCCCGGGTGATCACGGACCGGGCCACCTTCGCCTGGCTCTGCGACGTCTACGTCGCGCCGTCGCAGCGCGGTCGCGGCCTGGGCACCTGGCTGGCCACCGCCGTCCGGGACCACCTGGCCGGGCTGGGGGTACGCCGGATCCTGCTGGCCACCCACGACGCCCACGGGGTGTACGCGAAGGTCGGCTTCGCCCCGGTCGAGCCGGGCCGCTGGATGGAGTGGGACCACCGTCCGGTGAAGCCGGTCACCGGAAAGGAACAGCCACCCGCCGCGCCCCTTACGGTGGACGGGTGAATCCGATCCGGCTCGGCTACCTGTACGGCTTCGGCGCGTACCTGCTCTGGGGCTTCTTTCCGCTCTACCTGAAGCTGCTGCGACCGGCCGGACCGGTGGAGATCCTGGCGCACCGGATCGTCTGGTCGGTGGTCTTCGTCGCGCTGCTGCTGGCCGCGATGCGCAACATCGGTTTCCTGCGCGCGCTGGCCCGCCGGCCCCGGACGCTGGCCGCCATCGTCGTCGCGGCCGCGCTGATCGCGGTGAACTGGGGCACCTACATCTACGGGGTGAACTCCGACCGGGTCGTGGAGACGGCGCTGGGGTACTTCATCAACCCGCTGGTCGTGGTGCTGATCGGCGTCTTCGTGCTGCGCGAACGGCTGCGCCCGGCGCAGTGGGCGGCGCTCGGCGTCGGCGCGGCGGCCGTCGTCGTGCTCACCGTCGACTACGGCCGGCTGCCGTACCTGGCGTTGACGCTGGCGTTCAGCTTCGCCGGGTACGGCCTGGTCAAGAAGCGGCTCGGGCTGCCGGCCGCGGAGGGGCTCTTCGTCGAGTCCGCGGTGCTGGCGCTGCCCGCCCTGGCCTACCTGGGGTGGCTGGCGCGGCGCGGCGAGTCGACCTTCGGGCACGTCTCGCTCGGGCACACCCTGCTGCTGGTGCTCGCCGGCGCGGCCACCGCCGTCCCACTGCTGCTCTTCGCCGGCGCGGCCAACCGGCTTCCGCTGTCCGGCCTGGGCATGTTGCAGTACCTCGCGCCGATCCTCCAGCTCGGCTGCGGGGTGCTGATCTTCCACGAGCCGATGCCGCCGGCCCGGCTGGCCGGCTTCGCGCTGGTCTGGGTGGCGCTGATCGTCTTCACCGTCGACGCGGTCCGGCACACCCGCCGCACCCGGGCCGCCGCCCGCACCCCGGTCCCGGTCACCGCCGCCGGGCGGTGACCGGGACTCAGCGCACGTCGTAGCCCAGCACGGCGGTGCCGTCGGCGCGGACCAGCTCCAGGCGGACCAGCTCCGCGTCGGTGAAGCGGGTCGCGCCGCTGAGGCGCACCTCGTCGCCGGGGGCGGCCAGCCAGGAGCCGATCTGCTCCGTGGCGCCGTCCGGGCCGTGCGCCACCAGCCGGAAGGTGTACGCCTTGCCGTAGCCGGCGGTCGCGTCGTACCCGCAGCGCATGGTGACCTCGGTGCCCCAGTCGGTGCCGGTCAACCCGATCTCGGCGTGCACCGGGGCCTTCGTCGCCACCGGCTGCATGGCGACCATCCGCACCGCCTGGACGGTCGGCCCGGGCGGCGTGGGAGGACGCAGCACGGCCGCGCCTCCGACCCCCACGACCAGGGCGAGCGCGGCGGCGGCCAGGGCGGTCAGCGCGTACCGTCGGCGCGCGCCGGACCGCTCCCGACGCCGGCGCTCCTTCGCGGCGGCGACCAGCGCGGGCACCCGGTTCGGCTCCTGTGGCGGGGGCAGGAACTCGTCCAGCGCGGCCGGGTCGAGCCGGCCGAGCAGCCCGGGCAGCACGGCGATCTCGGCGACCGCCTCCCGGCACGCCGCGCAGCCGGCCAGGTGCCGCTCGTAGGCGGCGCGGTCGCCGGGAGCGAGGGCGCCCAGGACGTACGCGCCGTCGTCGTGCGCGAACTCGCAGCGGGTCATCCGGTCACCCCCATCTCGGCCAGGACCAACCGTAGTGAGCGCAGCGCGTAGTGCGTGCGGGACTTGACCGTCCCCGGTGGCACCCCCAGCCGGGCGGCGGCCTCGGCCACCGAACGGCCCTGGTAGAAGCACTCGACCAGCACCTCCCGGTGGGTGGGGCTGAGCCGGTTCAGGGCCTCGGCGACGGTCCACGCCTCCACCGCGCGCTCCGCTTCGTCGACCGCCTCCGGCGGCTCGGGCAGTTCGTCGGTGAACACCTCACCGACCCGGGTGGACCGGCGCCGCCAGGCGTCGATCGCCAGGTTCCGCGCCGTGGTGAAGAGCCAGGCCCGGACGGAGCCGCGCCGCGGGTCGAGCGACTCGGGGTGGCGCCAGGCCCGCAGCAGGGTCTCCTGCACCAGGTCCTCCGCCCGGGTACGGTCGCCGTTGACCAGCCGGAGCGCGTGCGCGTACAGCGCCTCCGCGTGCTCGTCGTGCAGCGCGCGCAGCAGTTGGGCGTCGTGGTCGCTGATGGTGATCCCCTCGCTCTCCGCGGCGAGTGCGGCGAATGCGTTCGCCCGTGGATACGCGCCGTCACGCCGATCGGTTCACCTGCGACCGCTGTTCACATCCGGTTCACGCCGAGTCCGGCGACCGCTCACCGCACCCTGGCAGCCTCCGGCCGGTACGCACGTCGATCCGGTGATCCGGCGTGCCACCGACCTTGCTTCCAGGAGGCTCCTGACATGAGCGACCGTCCCCGGCTGCTCCCGTTGCTGGGCGGCACCCGCCACGGCAGCCGCGATGCGATGACCTGTCTGTACCGGTGCGGCAACGCCTGCGACCACCCGGTGCCGAATTCTTCCGACAACGCGTACTTCGGGGACCTGGTGCAGGCCGAGGTGTCCCGGCGCGGCGTGGTCCGGGCCGGCGCGGTCGGCGCACTGGTGCTCGGCTTCGGCGGCGCTACCGCCGGCGCGCTCGCCGGGGCCGCCCCGGCCGCCGCCGCCCCCGGCACGCCGGTCGTGCCCGAGGCGACCGACTTCGGCCGCCCGCAGCCGTCCACCGGCGCGCTGACCTTCACGCCGATCCCGCCGAACCGGCTCGACACCCTGATCGTCCCCAACGGGTACGACCACGCGGTGGTCATCCGCTGGGGCGACCCGGTGGTCCCCGGCGCCCCCGAGTTCGACCTGCACGGGCAGACCGCCGCCGCGCAGTCGAAGCAGTTCGGCTACAACAACGACTTCGTCGGCGTGCTGCCGCTGGACCGGCGGGGCCGGCGGGCGCTGCTCGTGGTCAACCACGAGTACACCAACGAGGACCTGATGTTCCCCGGCTTCACCGGCCTGGACGCGCTGACCGTGGAGCAGCTGCGCACCGCGATGGCGGCGCACGGCATGTCCGTGGTGGAGCTGGAGCGGGTCGACGGCACCGGGCGGTGGCGTCCGGTCGCGGGCGGCCGCCGGCCGTACAACCGGCGGGTCACCGCGCTGAGCACGAAGTTCGAGCTGACCGGCCCCGCCGCCGGCTCGGCCTGGCTGCGCACCGCCGCCGACCCCAAGGGTCGTACGGTCGTCGGCACGCTGAACAACTGCGCCGGCGGGGTCACCCCGTGGGGCACGGTGCTCTCCGGCGAGGAGAACTTCAACCAGTACTTCGTCGGTGCGGACGCCGCCCCGGAGGAGCTGAAGCCGAAGCTGGCCCGCTACGGCATCACCACCACCGCCCGCTACCCCAGCGGCAGCCGGAAGTGGGAGCGGGCCGACGAGCGCTTCGACCTGGCGAAGCACCCGAACGAGGCGCACCGCTTCGGGTGGATCGTGGAGATCGACCCGTTCGACCCGGAGAGCCGCCCGCGCAAGCACACCGCGCTGGGCCGGTTCAAGCACGAGGGCGCCAACGTCATCGTGGCGAAGAGCGGGCACGTGGTCGCGTACATGGGCGACGACGAGCGCTTCGACTACCTCTACAAGTTCGTCTCGGACAAGAAGTTCCTGCCGGGCGACTCGTGGGTGGCCCGCAAGCACAACCTGACCCTGCTGGAGTCCGGCACGCTCTACGTGGCGCAGTTCGAGCAGACCAGCGCCGCCGAGATCGACGGCTCGGGCAAGCTCCCGGCCGACGGCGCGTTCAACGGCCGGGGCCGGTGGATCAAGCTGGTCAGCGGCAACCGCTCGTACGTCGACGGGATGACCGCCGCGGACGTGCTCACCTTCACCCGGCTCGCCGGGGACAAGGTCGGCGCGACCAAGATGGACCGGCCGGAGGACGTCGAGCCGAGCCTGCTCACCGGCAAGGTGTACGTGGCGCTGACCAACAACACCGACCGGGGCAAGCCGGGCAAGGCGCCCGCCGACGAGGTCAACCCGCGCAACCTCAACAAGCACGGCCAGATCCTGGAACTGGTCGAGGACCGGGGCGACAACACGGCGGAGAGCTTCGCCTGGTCGCTGCCGATCGTCGCCGGCGACCCGACCGACCCGTCGACCTACTTCGCCGGGTACGACAAGACCAGGGTCTCGCCGATCTCCTGCCCGGACAACGTCGCCTTCGACGCCGCCGGCAACCTCTGGATCTCCACCGACGGCAACGCGCTGGGCAGCAACGACGGCCTCTTCGCCACGGCGGTCGAGGGGCCGGAGCGGGGGCACCTCAAGCAGTTCCTCACCGTGCCGGTCGGCGCCGAGACCTGCGGCCCGTTCATCACCGGCGACAACCGCTCGGTCTTCGTGGCCGTGCAGCACCCCGGTGAGATCACCGGTGCCTCGGTGGAGAAGCCGGCGTCCACCTGGCCGGACGGCGACTACGCCAAGCCGGGCGTGGTGGTCACCTGGCGGCTGGACGGCGGCCCGATCGGCAGCTGACCCCACCCCGACGGTCCGGTGTCGGACCGTCCACGAAGGGCCCCTCCGGTGCGGAGGGGCCCTTCGGCGTCCTCCCGCACGCCCGGACCTGCCACCCCCGCCAGCCCCGCCGCGCGCGGGGCGACGCGGGGCACCGCGACGCGGCGCAGCGCTGCGCGGGCAGTGGCGGGGGCGTGGGAAGGTCAGGCGTCGGCGGCGATGCCGTCGGCAACGGCGCGGGCGACGGTGAGCAGCTTGGCCCGGACCACCCGGGCCGAGGTCATCATCTCGCTGGCCGGCAGGGCGCAGGCCAGCGCGACCCGGCGTTCGATGTCCTTGTCCGGGGTGACCAGCACCGCCGCGCAGGCCACCCCCTGCCGGAACTGGCCCAGCTCCAACTGCATGCCGCGCCGGTCCCCGGCGGCCAGGTCCGCCTCGAACGCCTCGACCGTGGTCAGGGTGGCCGTGGTGAACGGGCGCATGCCGTACTCGCGCAGGTAGCGGAAGCGCTGCTCGGCGGTGAGGGTGGCCAGCAGGCACTTGCCGAGCGCGGTGGCGTGCGCCCCCTCGTCGAAGCCGGGGACCAGATCCTCCAGGTGCGGCGAGCGCGGCCCCTCGGCGACCGCCGTGACCGCCACCTGCCCGCCGACGAAGCGGCCCAGGTAGTGGCTCCAGCCGGTGTCGGCGGCGGCCCGGCGCAGCGTCTCCCCGACCGCTGGCGGCCCCCGGAAGGCGGTCACCAGCTCCCGGTACCGGTCGGCGACCTCCAGCCCCACGATGTAGGTGCCGTCCTCCCGCCGGATCACGTAGCCCTCGTAGGCGAGGGTGCGGACCAGGTGGTAGGTCGTCGCGACGGTCAGCTCGCACCGCCGGGCGATCTGTTTGACGGTCAGCCCCTTGGGGGCGCGACCGACCGACTCGAGCACGCGTAGCGCGCGGGAGACGCTCCGGATGAGATCCGAAGGCTCCGCCAGGGGGTCGCGCACAACCACCTCCGCAGCCAGGGACTTACACCATATGAAAAACCGCCCGGGGACGGAACGCCCGTTCGGGTCGAGGATTCCAGATCGGACCGCACGTGGCGTGTATCGCTGCGACACGCCGAGCGCCCGTGAGCTGGGCTCACGTAGGTTGGCCAGACGATGACCGACACCGCGCTCACTCCCTCGCCCAGCCCGCCGGCCGTAGCCCCGCTGCGGGCCGGCGCCGGCGCCATCGCCACCACCGTCGCCTCGGTCCTGCCGGTGTTCCTCGTCGGCGGCCTGGCCGTGCAGATGGGTGACGATCTCGGCTTCTCCCCCGCCGGCTTGGGTCTGGCCGTCTCGGTCTACTTCGGCATCAGCGCGCTGGCCTCGGTGCCGTCCGGCTGGCTGGTCGAGCGGTACGGCCCGGCGGTGGTGGCCCGGGCCGGCATCCTGCTGGCCGCCGGCTGCCTGTTCGCCATCGCGGTGCTCGCCCGGTCGTACCCGGTGCTGGTGGCCCTGCTCGGGCTGAGCGCCGCGGCGAACGCGCTCGGGCAGCTCGCCAGCAACGCGGCGCTGGCCCGGCACGTGCCGGCCCGGCGGCAGGGCCTGTCCTTCGGGGTGAAGCAGGCGGCCATTCCGGTCTCCACCCTGCTGGCCGGCGCGGCGGTGCCCACCATCGCGCTCACCGCCGGCTGGCGCTGGGCGTTCGTGGCTGCCGCCGGGGCCGCCCTGGCCGCCCTGCCCGCCGTACCCCCGGGGCAGGCCGCCCCGGCCGACAAGGCCGCCGGGGCGCGCGGCGGGCGGGCCACCGCGGCCCTGGTGGTGGTCGGCGTGGCGGCGACCCTCGCCGCGGCGGCCGCCAACGCGCTGGGCACCTTCGTGGTGGACTCGTCGGTGGCGCGCGGCCTCGCGCCGGGGCTGGCGGGACTGACCCTCACCCTGGGCAGCGCGGTCTGCGTCACCGCCCGGATCGGGGCCGGCTGGCTCGCCGACCGGCGGGCCGAGGGGCACGTGGCCGTGATCGCCGGGATGCTGGTGGTGGGGGCGGCCGGGCTGGGGCTGCTCGCCCTGGCCGGCGCGGTGCCGCTGGTGGTCGGCGTGGTGCTCGGCTTCGGCCTGGGCTGGGCGTGGCCGGGGCTGATGAACTTCGCGGTGGTCAGGCTGCACCCGCAGGCCCCGGCCGCCGCCACCTCGATCACCCAGACCGGGGTGTACGCCGGCGGCTGCCTCGGCCCGCTCGCCCTGGGCGCGACCGCCAGCGCGGCCGGCTATCCGGCGATGTGGCTCACCGCCGCCGTCGCGATGCTGGCCGCCGCCGCGTTCATGCTGCTCGGCAGCCGGATGCTGATCCACCGGGGCTGACATCTGTCGGTGCCGGCGACTACCTTGCCGATCATGAATTCGTGGCACCACGCCCAGTCCGCGGCGCGGAAGTGGGGCGGCACCCCGGAGGACTACCTGCCGATCGAGGAGTTCATCGACTCCTCGAAGCAGCTCATCGGGGACGTCCGGCACCGCTCGATGTACCACCACACCGCCGGCATCTACCTCTGCCAGCGGATCTTCGGCGCAGCGACCGCTGGCCGAGCTGCAACCCCTGCTCCGGGCGCTCCTCGACGACGAGGCGGTGGTCGAGTTCGGCTGGCAGCAGTACACGCCCTACTTCAACGACGGCGAGCCGTGCCACTTCGGCATCGACCGCCTCTGGGTGCGGACCACCGCCGACCGGCCCGACGCCGACCCGGACGACCTGCGCGTCGGCAGGTACGAGGACCCCCACCCGACCCTCGGCTGGCGGGGGTGGGAGGCCGGCCGGGAGTGGCCCTACACGGGCGCGGACGAGCCCCGGTACGAGCGGGTCCGGGCGCTTGCCGACGCCCTGGCCGAAGGGGGCTTCGACGACGTGCTGCTCGACGCGTTCGGCGACCACGCCACGGTCACCGTCCGCCGCGACGGCATCGCCGTGCAGTTCTACGAGCACGACTGACGGGCCGGGCCCGAGGTGGGGCGGCCCAGGGCGGCGGTGTCAGCTGGTGCGGTCGGCGATGTAGTCGCAGAGGGATTCGAGGGCGCCGCGGGCGGGGCCCTGCGGGAGCGGGGCGAGCTGGGCGCGGGCGTCCTCGGCGTAGCTGCGGACGGTCTCCCGGGCCCGCTTGAGCGCCGGCGACTCGCGGAGCAGGCCGAGCGCCTCGGCGTGCAGGGCGTCGTCGACCAGCGGGCCGGTGGCCAGGATCTCCCGCAGCCGCACCGAGGCCGCGTCGGAGTCGTCGGCCGCCCGGGCGTAGAGCACCGGCAGCGTCGGCACACCCTCGCGCAGGTCGGTGCCGGGCGTCTTGCCCGACTGCACCGACTCGCTGGCGATGTCGAGCAGGTCGTCGGAGAGCTGGAAGGCGACCCCGATGGTCTCGCCGTAGCCCGCGAGGGCCTCGGTGTGCTCCGCCGACGCCCCGCCGAACATGCCGCCGAAGCGGGCCGAGGTGGCGATCAGCGAGCCGGTCTTCTCGGCGATCACGTGCAGGTAGTGCGCCACCGGATCCTCGTCGGCCCGGGGGCCGACGGTCTCGGCGATCTGGCCGTGCACCAGGCGGGCGAAGGTGCGCGCCTGGAGT
Source organism: Micromonospora sp. CPCC 206171 (assembly GCF_036906755.1). NCBI lineage: Bacteria > Bacillati > Actinomycetota > Actinomycetes > Micromonosporales > Micromonosporaceae > Micromonospora > Micromonospora sp. CPCC 206171. Next base: position 115,528 of record NZ_JBAKHT010000008.1, read on the forward strand.
CGGACGGCCTCGGTGCCCAGGTCGGCGGCGAGATCCGCGGCGCGGGCGAAGAGGTAGTCGCCGACCAGGATCGCCACCGAGTTGGTCCAGCGGGAGTTGGCGCTCGGGGCGCCCCGCCGCACGGCGGCCTCGTCCATCACGTCGTCGTGGTACAGCGTCGCCAGGTGGGTGAGCTCCATCACCACGGCGGCCGGGACGACCTGCGCGTCGGTCGGGTCGCCGAACTGCGCCCCCAGCGCCACCAACAGCGGCCGGAACCGCTTGCCGCCGGCCTCCACCAGGTGCCGGGCGGCCTCGGTGACGAACGGGTCGGCGCTGGCCACACTGGCCCGCAGCTCGGCCTCGACGCCGTCGAGCACGCCCAGCACGGAGGCCTCGACGCGCGGATCGGTGAGATGCACCCCGAGCGCGCCGACCTGACTCGTGCCCGCCCGGCTCCGACGACCGCCGGAGCCGACGACGCCTGAACGCTCGCCAGCCGGATTCACCACGCCTTCCACCATGCCACACCCGTTCGACCTGCTAGGGAGCGGGGATACAGGCGCGGGGCCGGCGCGCCATCGCGCACCGGCCCCGCGTCCTCGGGCAGACGTCTCACCGCACGAACGCTGCGGCGTCCGTGGCCAGGTCGAGCAGGGGAGCCGGGGCCACGCCCAGGACCAGGGTGGCCGCCACGCCGATCATGAGCGCGGTCGCGGTCAACCCGCCCGGCACGGTGACGGTCGGGGTGCTCTCGCCCGGCTCGGAGAGCCACATCATCACCACGACCCGCAGGTACGGGAAGGCCAGCACCATGCTGGTCAGCACGCCGGCCACCACCAGCCAGGCGTGGCCGCTCTCCAGCGCCGGACCGAAGACCGCGAACTTGCTGGTGAAGCCGCTGGTCAGCGGGATACCGGCGAAGGCCAGCAGGATGAAGGTGAAGATCCCGGCGTAGAACGGCGACCGGCGGCCCAGCCCGGCCCAGCGGGACAGGTGGGTGGCCTCGCCGTCCGCGTCCCGGACCAGGGTCACCACGGCGAACGCGGCGAGCACCGAGAAGCCGTACGCGGCCAGGTAGAACATGGTGCCGGAGACGCCCTCGCCGGTCGGCGCGAGCACACCGACCAACAGGTAGCCGGCGTTGGCGATCGAGGAGTACGCCAGCAGCCGCTTGATGTCGGTCTGGGTGACCGCCAGCACCGCGCCGACCAGCATGGTGAGCACCGCGACCACCCCGAGGACCGGGGTGAAGTCCCAGGCCGCGTCGGCGAACGCCACGTGGAACACCCGCAGCAGGGCGCCGAAGGCGGCCACCTTGGTGCAGGCCGCCATGAAGCCGGTGACCGGCGTCGGGGCGCCCTGGTAGACGTCCGGGGTCCAGACGTGGAACGGCGCGGCGGCGGCCTTGAAGAGCAGGCCGATGGCGAGCAGCGCCATCCCGGCGAAGAGCAGCACCTGGCTGGCGGGCGACTCCTTCACCGCGGCGTGCACGGTGGCGAAGTCGACGCCGGCCGACCGGCCCGGGATGCCGGCGGTGAAGCCGTAGATCAGCGCCACGCCGAACAGGAAGAACGCCGACGCGTACGCCCCGAGCAGGAAGTACTTCATCGCCGCCTCCTGGCTCAGCAGCCGCCGGCGACGGGCCAGCGCGCAGAGCAGGTAGAGCGGGAGCGAGAAGACCTCCAGCGCGATGAACATGGTCAGCAGGTCGTTCGCCGCCACGAAGATCAGCATGCCGCCGATCGCGAAGGTGGTCAGCGGGTAGACCTCGGTGGCGCCGTTGCTCCCCTCGGCCTGCCGCCGGTCGTCGGCCGACTCGGCGGTGACCGCGGCCTGGGCGACGAACGCCCCGCCCCGCTCCACCGTGCGGTCACCGATCAGCAGCAGGGCCATCGCGGCGAGCACCAGGATGGCGCCCTGGAGGAAGAGCGTGGGGCCGTCCACCGCGATCGCCCCACCGGCGGTGAGCAGCCGGTCGTCGGCGTTGAGCACCGTCATCACCAGCGCGGCGAGCACCGCCAGCAGGGCGAGCGAGAGCTGCACGGCGTGCCGCCGGCGGCGCGGCACGAAGGCCTCCACCAGTACGCCGAGCAGAGCGACGCCCAGCATGATCAGGATCGGAGCGAGCGCCGCGTAGTCGATCGACGGCAACTTCAGCTCGGTCATTTTGCGGCCTCCTGGACGCTGCCGACCGTCGGGGCGGGATCGGTCCGGCCGACGTCGTTCATGGTCGCCTGGACGGCGGGGTTGATGACGTCGGTGACCGGCTTGGGGTAGAAGCCGAGCAGCACGATCAGGGCGATCAGCGGTGCGACCACGACCTTCTCACGCAGGCTGAGGTCACGGCGCATGGCCTCGACCTCGGTCAGCTCCGGATTGAGCGTGCCCTGCGTGGTGCGCTGCACCATCCAGAGCACGTACGCGGCGGCCAGGATGATGCCGAGCGTGGCGATCACCGCGACCGGCTTGTTCACCGTGAAGGTGCCGATCAGCACCAGGAACTCGGAGACGAACGGCGCGGTGCCGGGCAGGGCCAGGGAGGCCAGACCGGCGAAGAAGAGCACCCCGGCCAGCAGCGGCACCAGCTTGCCCGCCCCGCCGAAGTCCTTGATCAGGGCCGAGCCGCGACGGGCGATCAGCATGCCCACCACCAGGAAGAGCAGGCCGGTGGCGAGGCCGTGGTTGAGCATGTAGAGCACCGCGCCGGTGCCGGCCTGGGTGGTGAAGGCGAAGATACCGACGCCGATGAAGCCGAAGTGCGCGATCGACGTGTACGACACCAGCCGCTTCAGGTCGGACTGGCCGACCGCGAGCAGGGCCGCGTAGATGATGCCGATCAGGCCCAGCGCCAGCGCCCACGGGGCGAACCACTTCGACGCCTCGGGGAACAGCGGCAGGCAGTAGCGCAGGATGCCGAAGGTGCCGACCTTGTCGAGCACGCCGACCAGCAGGGCGGCGGCCCCGGCCGGAGCGGCGCCACCGGCGTCCGGCAGCCAGGTGTGGAACGGGAAGAACGGCGCCTTGATCGCGAAGGCGAGGAAGAAGCCGAGGAAGAGCCAGCGCTCGGTGCCGGTGGAGATGTCCACCTGGGTCAGCGCCTGCCAGTCGAAGGTCTTCCCGCCGACCACCCAGAGGCCGATCACCGCGGCGAGCATGAACAGCCCGCCGACGAGCGAGTAGAGGAAGAACTTCACCGCCGCGTACTGCCGCTGGTGGCCGCCGTAGCTGCCGATCAGGAAGTACATCGGGACCAGCATGACCTCGAAGAACACGTAGAACAGGAAGACGTCGGCGGCGGCGAAGACGCCGATCATCGTGCACTCGAGGACGAGTAGCAGGGCGAAGTAGACCGGCACCGACCGCTTCGACGACTCGGCGTCGTGCCAGGAGGCCAGGATCACCAGTGGCACCAGCACCGCGATCAGCATCAGCATGACCAGCGCGATGCCGTCGGCGGCAAAGGTGAAGTTGACGCCCCAGGTCGGGATCCAGGCGTACGACTCACGGAACTGGAGCCGGTCGCCGTCGGCCTGGAACGAGACCCACATGACCACGGAGAGCACCAGCACCAGCAGCGACCAGCCGAACGCCACCTGCTTGGCCAGCTCCGGCCGGCGGCGCGGCAGGAAGGCCACCACCAGGGCGCCGACCAGCGGTGCCACGGTCAGCACCGAGAGGAACGGGAAGTTGGACATTATTCGGCCTTACCTCCGTCGTCACTGCGCCCTCCGCCGGTGGGGGCGGGCGTGTTGAGGTCGATCACGCCAGCCACCCCGCCTGCACGGCCAGGAACGCCGCCACCACGAGCAGCGCGCCGGTGAGGATGGACGTCGCGTACGACCGGACGAAGCCGGTCTGCAGCCGCCGGAGCCGGCCCGACCCACCGCCGACCGCCGCGGCGAGGCCGTTGACCAGCCCGTCGACGCCCCGGTTGTCGAGGAAGACCAGCGCCCGGGTGAGGAAGATGCCCGGCTTCTCGAAGACCGCCTCGTTGAAGGCGTCGGTGTAGAGGTTGCGCCGGGCCGCGGTGACCAGCACGCCGGCCGGCTGTGGCGCGGTGGCCGTGCCGTTACGGAACAGCATCCAGGCGAGCCCGGCGCCGAGGACCGTGACCAGCAGCGAAAGCGCGGTGATCACGCCATGCGACAGCACTCCGTGCGCCTCACCGCCGGCCTCCTCGCCCAGCACCGGCGTCAGCCAGGAGGCGACCCCGTCGTTCCAGGCCATCAGGCCACCGGCCAGCACCGACCCGATGGCCAGCAGGATCAGCGGGATGGTCATCAGCTTCGGCGACTCGTGCGGGTGCTCGATGTCCTCGGTCCACCGCTTCGGCCCGTGGAAGGTGAGCACGAAGAGCCGCGTCATGTAGAACGCGGTCAGCCCGGCACCGAGCAGCGCGGCGCCGCCGAAGAGCCAGGCCGTCCAGCCCTCCCGCTCGAACGCCGCCGCGATGATCGGCTCCTTGGAGAAGTAGCCGGAGAGCGGCGGAATGCCGATGATCGCCAGCCAGCCCATGGCGAAGGTGATCCAAGTGATCTTCATGTGCTTCGACAGGCCGCCGAAGCGGCGGATGTCCACCTGGTCGTTCATGCCGTGCATCACCGAGCCGGCGCCGAGGAACATGTTGGCCTTGAAGAAGCCGTGCGCCAGCAGGTGGATGATCGCCAGCGCGTAGGCGCCGCCACCGAGGCCGACGCCGAGGAACATGTAGCCGATCTGGCTAACCGTCGACCAGGCCAGCACCCGCTTGATGTCGTCCTTGGCGGCGCCGATGACGCAGCCCATCAGCAGGGTCAGCGCGCCGACGCTCACCACGACCAGCTGGAGCGTGGCGTTGGCGGTGAAGATCGGGTTGGACCGGGCGATCAGGTAGACGCCCGCGGTGACCATGGTGGCGGCGTGGATCAGCGCCGACACCGGGGTCGGGCCCTCCATCGCGTCCGGCAGCCACGCCTGGAGCGGGAACTGGCCGGACTTGCCGGCCGCGCCGAGCAGCAGCAGCAGGCCCAGCGCCAGCACGGTGCCGGCCTGGAGCGCGCCGACGCCGTTGAAGACCTCGTCGTACTGGGTGGTGCCGAGGGTGGCGAACATGATGAAGATGCCGATCGCCAGGCCGGCGTCGCCGACCCGGTTCATCAGGAACGCCTTCTTGCCGGCGGTGGCCGCGCTCGGCCGCCCGTACCAGAAGGAGATCAGCAGGTACGACGCCAGGCCGACGCCCTCCCAGCCGAAGTAGAGCATCACGTAGTTGTTGCCGAGCACCAGCAGCAGCATCGCGGCGACGAAGAGGTTGAAGTACCCGAAGAACCGTCGCCGGCCCTCGTCGTGCGCCATGTACTCGACCGCGTAGAGGTGGATCAGGAAACCCACCCCGGTGATCAGCAGGACGAAGACCGCGGCCAGCGGGTCGAAGAGCAGACCGAAGTCCACCTTCAGGTTGCCGACCGTGATGAAGTCCCACAGGCTCAGCTCGACGGACTTGTTGTCCAGGCCGCGGAGCTGGAAGAAGTAGCTGAGCCCGAGCACGAACGCGGCGCCGATCGCCGCCACGCCGAGCCAGTGCCCCCAGCGGTCGGCCCGCCGGCCGAGCAGCAGCAGGATCGCCGCGCTGACCAGCGGGATCGCCACCAGCAGCCAGACGCTGCTCAGCAGGCCCGTGGCGTGGGCGTATTCCACAGTCTCTTCCACCGCAGGGCCCCTCAGTACTTCAGCAGGTTGGCGTCGTCGACGCTCGCGGAGCGCCGGGTCCGGAAGATCGACATGATGATCGCGAGCCCGACCACGACCTCGGCCGCGGCCACCACCATCACGAAGAACGCCATGATCTGGCCGTTGAGGTCACCGTTGATCCGGCTGAAGGTGACCAGCGTCAGGTTGGCCGCGTTGAGCATCAGCTCGACGCACATGAACAGCACGATCGCGTTGCGTCGCACGAGCACGCCGACGGCGCCGATGGTGAAGAGCACGGCGGCGAGGATCAGGTAGTAGTCCGGCGTCATTTGTCCGTCCCCTTCAGCGTGGTCTCCTCGGCGGTCAGCTCCCGCTGCGGAAGGATCGCCGGGGTGCTGCGGTCGGTCAGCCGGCCGTCGGGCAGGCGGGCCGGGGTGGCCACCGAGGAGGAGGTGGCGAAGACGCCGGGCCCGGGCTTCGGACCGGGGTAGTTGCCGGGGCGGAACCGGGACCGCATGGTGGCGACCTGGTCCATCTTGTCCTCCCGGCGCCGCTCGATGTGCGCCAGCACCATCGCGCCCACGGCCGCCGTGATCAGCAGCGCGGAGGTCAGCTCGAAGGCGAAGACGTACTTGGTGAAGAGCAGCCGCGCGATGCCCTGGACGTTCCCCTCGGCGTTGGCCTGCTCCAGGCCGACCGCGGTGACCCCGTCGAGCGCCCGGGACAGGCCGGTGCCGACCAGGCCGGCGAAGCCGAGCCCGAGCAGCACCGCGGCGACCCGCTGGCCGCGCAGCGTCTCGATCAGCGAGTCGGAGGCGTCCCGGCCGACCAGCATCAGCACGAAGAGGAAGAGCATCATGATCGCGCCGGTGTAGACGATGATCTGCACCATGCCGATGAACGGACCCGCCTGGAGCACGTAGAACACGCCCAGGCAGAGCATGGTCAGCACCAGCCAGAGCGCCGAGTGCACGGCGTTGCGGGCCCAGACCATGCCGATCGCGCCGATCAGCGCGAGCGGGGCGAGGATCCAGAAGGTGACCTCCTCGCCGCCGGACACCTGGCCCGCCGCGGCGAGCACCGTCTGCGTGGTCATGCTCCCGCTCCCTTGCCTGCCGCGGACCCGTCGGCGGCGGCCCGCTGGGCGTGCTGCTCGGCGCCGGGGAAGGTCACCCCGGGGTGCTCCTCGACCTGGTAACGGCCCGGGCTGTTGGCCGCGTGCTCGGCACCGGCCGAGGTGCCCGGGTTCGTCAGCGCGCCGACGTAGTAGTCCTTCTCGCTGTCACCCAGCCGCATCGGGTGCGGCGGCTGCTCCATCCCCGGCAGCAGCGGCGCGAGCAGCTGCTCCTTGGTGAAGATCAGGTCCTGCCGGTTGTCCCGCGCCAGCTCGTACTCGTTGCTCATGGTGAGCGAACGGGTCGGGCAGGCCTCGATGCAGAGCCCGCAGAAGATGCACCGGGCGTAGTTGATCTGGTACACGCTGGCGTACCGCTCACCCGGCGAGAAGCGCTGCTCGTCGGTGTTGTCGCCACCCTCGACGAAGATCGCGTCCGCCGGGCAGGCCCAGGCGCACAGCTCGCAGCCGATGCACTTCTCCAGGCCGTCCGGGTGCCGGTTGAGGATGTGCCGCCCGTGGTAGCGCGGCGCCGACACCGGCGGCTTGAACGGGTAGTCGGTGGTGACGACCTTCCTGAACATGTGCGAGAAGGTGACACCGAAGCCCTTGAACGTTCCGGTGATCGCGCCCACGTCACACCTCCCTGGAGTCCGAGCCGGCGATGTTGGCCGGCTCCCGCTCGGCGACCACGCGCTTGGTGCGCGGGCTCGGTGGTACCTGAAGGTCCATCGGAGGCAGCGGGAAGCTGCCGTGCGGCCGACTGTTGACCTGTTCCTGCACGGTCGGCTTCCGCTCCTGCCGGCGGCTCGGCCAGAAGAGCGTCACCAGCAGCAGCACGCCCGCGCCGATGGCGGTGGCGAGCAGCCGGTCCCGGGACTGCCAGTCCTCGATCGAGCGCAGCCCGGACAGGACCAGGATCCAGACCAGGTTGATCGGGAGCAGGACCTTCCAGCCGAAGCGCATGAACTGGTCGTAGCGGAGCCGGGGCAGCGTGCCCCGGAGCCAGACGAAGACGAAGACCAGGATCAGCACCTTGCCGAAGAACCAGAGCATCGGCCACCAACCGGAGTTGGCCCCGGCCCAGAAGGTGGTGATCGGCGCCGGTGCCCGCCAGCCGCCGAGGAAGAGCGTCGTGGTGACCGCGGACATGGTCACCATCGAGACGTACTCGGAGAGCATGAAGAGCGCGAACTTCAGCGAGCTGTACTCGGTCATGAAGCCCGCGACCAGCTCGGACTCCGCCTCGGGCAGGTCGAACGGCGCCCGGTTGGTCTCCCCGACGGTGGAGATGAAGAAGATTATGAAGCTGGGCAGCAGCAGGATCGCGTACCAGCCGGGGGCCGGGAGGTTGGCGCCGCCGATGCTGAGCTCGGTGCCGTTCGCCTGGGCGGCGACGATCCCGCTGGTCGACATCGTGCCGGCGGTCATGAACACCGCCACGATGCTCAGCCCCATCGCGACCTCGTACGAGATCATCTGGGCGCTGGAGCGCAGGCCGCCCAGCAGCGGGTACGTCGAGCCGGAGGCCCAGCCGCCGAGCACGATGCCGTAGATGCCCATCGAGGAGCAGGCCAGCAGCACCAGCACCGCCACCGGCACGTCGGTGACCTGCAACGGCGTCCAGTGGCCGAAGATGCTCACCATCGGGCCGAACGGCACCACCGACAGCGCGGTGACCGCGCAGATCACCGAGATGGTCGGCGCGAAGAAGTAGACGACCTTGTCGGCGGCCCGCGGGAGGATGTCCTCCTTGAAGGCCATCTTCAGGCCGTCGGCGAGCGTCTGCAGCAGGCCGAACGGGCCGACCTGGTTGGGGCCGGGCCGCACCTGCATGTAGCCGACGACCCGCCGCTCGAACCAGACGCCGAGCAGCGTGGCCAGCAGGCCGAAGACGAAGGCGAAGACGATCTTGCCGAGGACCAGCCACCACGGGTCCTTGCCGAAGTCGGCCAGCGTCGGGTCCTGCGCCAGGTAGAGCGCGTTCACTGGTTACCCCCAGCGTTGAGGAGGGGACCCGGACGGCCGGTCTCGTCCGCCGCGACCCGCCCGGCCGGGATGGCCGTGCCGGTGGCGGCGGGAACGGAGATCCGTACGACCGCGCCGGACGTCGCGCCGAGGCTGCGCCGGACGGTCGAACCGGGTGAGTTGGTCGGCAGCCAGACGACGCCGTCCGGCATCTCGGTGATCTCCGCCGGCAGGGTCAGCGCCCCCCGGTCGGTGCCCACCGTCACCGGGTCGCCGTCGGCGACGCCGAGCGTCTCGGCGGTGCCCTTGCCCAGCCGGACCACCGGCGGACGGGCGGTGCCGGCGAGGTGCTCGTCGCCGTCGGTCAGGCTGCCCAGGTCGATCAGCTGGTGCCAGGTGGCCAGCACGGCCTGGCCGGCGCCGGGCTGCGGCACCGTGGCCGGCGCGACGGACGGCGCGGCCGGGCGGTCGACCCGGGTCGGCGGCAGGCCGCCCAGCTCGCGCCGGACGCTCGGCACGTCACCGGTGCCCAGCCGGACGTCGAGCTGCGCGGCGAGGGCGTCCAGCACCCGGCCGTCGGTCATCGCGGCGGTGTTCAGCACCGCCTCGAAGGTGCGCAGCCGGCCCTCCCAGTCCAGGAAGCTGCCGGCCTTCTCGACCACCGGGGCGACCGGGAAGACCACGTCCGCCCGGCGGGCCACCGCCGAGTTGCGCAGCTCCAGGCTGACCAGGAACGGCACCGCGTCCAGGGCCTGCTCGGCCAGGCGCGGGTCGGCCAGGTCGGCCGGGTCCACGCCGGCCACCACCAGGGCGCCGAGCTGGCCGCTGGCGGCCGCCGCGAGGATCTGGTCGGTGTCCCGCCCGGCCTGGCTGGGGATCACCCCGGCCGGGATGTCCCAGGTCTCGCCGAGCTCGGCGCGGGCGGCCGGCTCGGTGACCGGACGCCCGCCGGGCAGCAGGTTGGGCAGGCAGCCCGCGTCGACCGCGCCGCGGTCACCCGCGCGCCGGGGCACCCAGGCCAGCTTCGCCCCGGTACGCCGGGCCACGTCCGCGGCGGCGGAGAGCGCGCCCGGCACGGTGGCCAGTCGCTCGCCGACGAAGAGGATGGCGCCCTCGGCGCTGAGCGCCTCGGCCACCGTGTCGTGCTCGGCGAGCACGCTCGCCTCCTCGCCCGGCACCACCCGGGCCAGCTTGGCCCCGAGCTTCTCCAGGCCACGGGTGGCGAACGGGGCGATCGCGTAGACCGTCAGCTTCTTCTTCAGGTACGCCTTGCGCAGCCGCAGGAAGAGGATCGGGCACTCCTCCTCCGGCTCCAGGCCGACCAGCACCACCGCGGGCGCCTTCTCCACGTCGGCGTAGGTCACCTCGGTGGCTCCGGCGACCGTGCTGGCCAGGAAGTCGGCCTCCTCGCGGGAGACCGGCCGGGCCCGGAAGTCGATGTCGTTGGTGTGCAGCACGACCCGGGCGAACTTCGCGTACGCGTAGGCGTCCTCGACGGTCAGCCGGCCGCCGGTCAGCACCGCCGTGCCCCGGGCGGAGTCCCGGGCGGCGCGCAGCCCGTCGGCGGCCCGGGTCAGCGCCTCGCTCCAGGACGCCTCACGCAGCTCGCCGGTGCGCTCGTCGCGGACCAGCGGGGTGCTGAGCCGGTCGAAGGCGCGGGTGTACTGGAAGCCCCACCGGCCCTTGTCGCAGTTCCACTCCTCGTTCACCGCCGGGTCGTCGCCGGCCAGCCGGCGCAGCACCTTGCCCCGCCGCCAGTCGGTGCGCTGGGCACAACCGGCCGAGCAGTGCTCGCAGACGCTCGGGCTGGAGACCAGGTCGAACGGGCGGGCCCGGAACCGGTACTGCGCGCCGGTCAGCGCGCCCACCGGGCAGATCTGCACGGTGTTGCCGGAGAAGTAGGAGTTGAACGGCACGTCACCGCTGTCGTCCCCGGACTCCGCGCCGTACGCGTCGTCCCGGTAGATGTTGATCTCCTCGGCGGACGACCGGCCCATCAGGTCGATGAACTTGTCGCCGGCGATCTCCTCGGAGAACCGGGTGCAGCGCTGGCAGAGCACGCAGCGCTCGCGGTCGAGCAGCACCTGGGTGCTGATCGGCATCGGCTTCTCGTACTCCCGCTTGTGCTCGTGGAACCGGGAGTCGGTGCGGCCGGTGGACATGGCCTGGTTCTGCAGCGGGCACTCGCCGCCCTTGTCACACATCGGGCAGTCGAGGGGGTGGTTGAGCAGCAGCAGCTCCATGACCCCCTCCTGCGCCTTCTTGGCGACCGGGGAGGTGAGCTGGGTGCGTACCACCATGCCGTCGGCGACGGTCTGGGTGCAGGAGGCGACCGGCTTGCGCTGCCCCTCCACCTCGACCAGGCACTGCCGGCAGGCGCCGGCCGGGGCCAGCAGCGGGTGGTCGCAGAAGCGCGGGATCTCGGTGCCCAACTGCTCGGCGACCCGGATCAGCAGCGCCCCCTTGGGAGCGGTGACCTCGACGCCGTCGATGGTGAGCGTGACGGTGTCGGGGGCCTTTACGACGTCAGTCATCAGTGCGCTCCCACCAACTGCTTGTCCGACAGCTTCGGCGCGGTACGTCCCTCGATGTAGTCGAGGTAGTCCTGCTTGAAGTACTTCAGCGACGAGGTCACCGAGCTGGTCGCACCGTCACCGAGGCCGCAGAACGAGCGGCCCAGGATGTTGTCGCAGGTGTCGAGCAGGGTGTCCAGGTCCTCGTGGGTGCCCTGACCGGCGAGGATCCGCCGGTAGACCCGGACCATCCAGTAGTTGCCCTCGCGGCACGGGGTGCACTTGCCGCACGACTCGTGGTGGTAGAACTCCAGCCACCGGTAGGTCGCGTAGACCGGGCAGTCCTGGTCGGAGAAGATCTGGGTGGCCGTGGTGCCCAGGATCGAGCCGGCCGCCGCCACCCCCTCGAAGTCCAGCGGCACGTCCAGGTGCTCGGCGGTCAGCAGCGGCGTCGACGAGCCGCCCGGCGTCCAGAACCGCAGGTTGTGCCCGGGCTGCATGCCGCCGGCCAGCTCGATCAGCTCGCGGAGGGTGATCCCCATTGAGCACTCGAACTGGCCCGGGTTGGCGATCCGGCCGGAGAGCGAGTAGATCATCGGGCCGGAGGACTTCTCCGTGCCCATGGTCTTCCACCAGTCCGCGCCGCCCAGCACGATGTACGGCACGCTGGCGATGGTGCCGACGTTGTTGACCACGGTCGGGCTGGCGTACAGGCCGTGGGTCGCCGGGAACGGCGGGCGCAGCCGGGGCTGGCCCCGGAAGCCCTCCAGCGAGTCCAGCAGCGCGGTCTCCTCACCGCAGATGTACGCCCCGGCGCCGGAGTGCACCACCAGGTCGAGGTCGAAGCCGGTGCCCTGGATGTTGCGCCCGAGGTAGCCCTTGGCGTACGCCTCCTGCACGGCGTTGCGCAGCCGGCGCGCGGCGTGCACCGCCTCGCCCCGGATGTAGATGTAGGCCCGGTTGGCCCGGATCGCGTACGACGCGATGATCACGCCTTCGACCAGCGAGTGCGGGTCGTGCGTCATCAGCGGCAGGTCCTTGCAGGTGCCCGGCTCGCCCTCGTCGGCGTTCACCACGAGGTAGTGCGGCTTGCCGTCGCCCTGCGGGATGAACCCCCACTTGAGACCGGTGGGGAAGCCGGCGCCACCACGGCCGCGCAGGCCGGAGTCCTTGATCAGCTGGATCAGGTCGTCCGGGTGCGCCTTGAGCGCCTTGCGCAGCGCCGCGTAGCCGTCGAGCTTCTCGTAGGTGCCGATCCGCCAGGCGTCCGGCGACAGCCAGCGCTTGGTGAGCACCGGCGTGAGCTTGGCCAGCGTCTCCGGCCGAGGCGTGGTCACTTCTGGCCCCCCGTTTCGCTCGCGACGGCGGGGCCGGCGTTGGCTCCCGCCTCCGCTTCCTTGAGGTTGCGCTGCTGCGCACCGGCCTCGTCGCCGGCGGGCTTGCCGTCGCCGGCCGGCGGGTTGGCCGCCACGCCGGCGGCCTCCGCCTCCTGCGCGTCGCGCGGCGCCGGCGCGCTGCTGTCCGTCGGGACCTTGGTGCCCGGGGCGTCCGGCACGGCGGTCTGCGCGTCCGGCTGCCGGGTCTCGGCGGTACGCACCTGCGGCGACTTGTCGTCCGGCGCCTTCACGTCCGGGGCGGTGCTGCCGCTGGCCGCGGCGGCGGGAGCCGGCTCGCCGGCACCGGCGTTGCCGGGCGTACCCGGCTTGGCGCCGTTGCCGCTCGCGGGCGGGGCCGCGGCGGGCTCGGCCTTGGCGGCTTCCGCGGCCTTCGCCTGCGCGGCGGCCTGGTCGGCCTCCGCCTTGCTCCGGATCGGGGTGCTGGGGTCGAAGCCGGGCACCGAGATCCCGTGCTGCTCGGCCAGGCGCAGGCCGCGCAGGGTCGGCTCACCCGGCCCGCCGTCGGCGACCGCGCCCTCGCGCTCGTCGGCGAAACCGGCGAGCTGCACCGCCATCTCCTTGAGCGTGCAGAGCCGGGCGCCCCGGGTCGGCATCGGCCGGCCGCCGGCGCGCAGCTCCTCGACCACCCCGAGCGCGCCCTGCGGGTCGACGCCGTCGAAGAAGTCGTAGTTGACGGTCATCACCGGGCCGTAGTCGCAGGCCGCGAGGCACTCGGCGTGCTCCAGGGTGATCTTGCCGTCGGCGGTGGTCTCGTCGTGCCCCACGCCCAGGTGCTCGGCGAGGGTGTCGTAGACCTCCTGGCCGCCGAGCACGTTGCACATGGTGTTGGTGCAGACGCTGACCAGGAAGTCGCCGGTCGGCTTGCGCTTGTACATGGTGTAGAAGGTCGCCACGGCGCCGACCTGGGCCTTGTTCAGCCCGAGCACCTCGGCGCAGAACTCGACGCCGGCCGGGGAGACGTAGCCCTCCTCGGACTGCACCAGGTGCAGCAGCGGCAGCAGCGCCGACCGGGACCGGTCGGCCGGGTACCGGGCGATGATCTCCCGCGCCCGCTCCCGGGTCTGCTCAGTGAAAGTCGTCGTCATCGGTCACATCCACCCATCACGGGGTCCAGCGAGGCGCCACCGGCGATCACGTCGGCGATCAGGCCGCCCTCGGCCATCGCCGGGAGGGCCTGCAGGTTGACGAAGCTCGGCTCCCGGTAGTGCACCCGGTAGGGCCGGGTGCCGCCGTCGGAGACCGCGTGCACGCCCAGCTCGCCGCGGGGCGACTCGATGCCGACGTACACCTGGCCCGGAGGAACCCGGAAGCCCTCGGTGACCAGCTTGAAGTGGTGGATCAGCGACTCCATCGACTGACCCATGATCTTGGCGACGTGCTCCAGCGAGTTGCCCATGCCGTCCACACCGATGGCCAGCTGCGCCGGCCAGGCGATCTTGCGGTCGGCGACCATCACCGGGCCCGGCTTCAACCGGTCCAGCGCCTGCTCGACCAGCTTCAGCGACTCGCGGATCTCGGCGAGCCGGACCTGGTAGCGACCCCAGACGTCGCCGTCCGGGTGGGTCGGGACGTCGAACTCGTACGTCTCGTACCCGCAGTACGGCATGGTCTTGCGCAGGTCCCAGGCCAGGCCGGCGGAGCGGAGCACCGGGCCGGTCACGCCGAGCGCGACGCAGCCGGTCACGTCGAGGACCGCCACGCCCTTGGTCCGCTCGGTCCAGATCGGCTGGCCGGAGAGGAGGTCCTCGTACTCCTTGAGCTTCTTCGGCATCATCTTGAGGAAGTCGCGGATCTTGGCGACCGCCTCGTCCGGCACGTCCTGCGCGACGCCGCCCGGTCGGACGTACGCGTGGTTCATCCGCAGGCCGGTGATGGTCTCGAAGATGTCGAGGATGTACTCCCGCTCGCGGAAGCCGTACAGCATGATCGAGATCGCGCCCAGCTCCATGCCGGTGGTGGCCAGCCAGACCAGGTGCGAGGAGATCCGGTTCAGCTCCATCATCAGGACCCGGATGGTGGTGGCCCGCTCGGTCACCTCGTCGGTGATGCCGAGCAGCTTCTCCACCGCCAGCGCGTACGCCGTCTCGTTGAACAGCGGGGAGAGGTAGTCCATCCGGGTCACGAAGGTCGAGCCCTGGACCCAGTTGCGGTATTCGAGGTTCTTCTCGATGCCGGTGTGCAGGTAGCCGACGACCGAGCGGGCCTCGCGGACCGTCTCGCCCTCCAGCTCCAGGATCAGCCGGAGCACGCCGTGCGTCGACGGGTGCTGCGGACCCATGTTGACGACGATCCGCTCGTCGTTGATCGGGTCCGTGCCGGCGACGACCTGGTCCCAGTCCCCGCCGGTGACGGTGAAGACCCTGCCCTCGGTGGTCTCGCGCTCGGTCGCGTAGTTGGACGTGGTCACTGGTAGGACCTCCTACGGTCCGGCGGGGGAATCTCCGCGCCCTTGTACTCGACGGGCACGCCGCCGAGCGGGTAGTCCTTGCGCTGCGGGTGCCCCTCCCAGTCGTCCGGCATGAGGATCCGGGTGAGGTTGGGGTGGCCGTCGAAGACGATGCCGAACATGTCGTACGCCTCCCGCTCCTGCCAGTCGGCGGTCGGGTAGACGGCGGTGACGCTCGGCAGGTGCGGCTGCTCGGCGGAGACCGCGGCCTCCAGCCGGACCCGACGCCGGTAGGTCATCGAGGTGAGCTGGTAGACGACGTGCAGCCGCCGGTCGTCCGCGCCGAGGTAGTCCACCCCGGACACCGAGGAGCACAGCTCGAAGCGCAGCGCCAGGTCGTCCCGCAGCACCTGGCAGACCTCGGCGATCCGCTCCGGGCGGACGTGCAGGGTCAGCTCGCCGCGGTCGACGACGACCTTCTCGATCGCGTCGCCGAAGGCCGGGTACGCCTCCTCCAGCGCGTCGCGGACCTCGTCGAAGTACCCGCCGTACGGCCGGGGGGTCTCCTCGATCGGCCGGCGCTGGCGGACCAGGCCGCCGTAGCCGGAGACGTCACCGCTGCCCTGGTTGCCGAACATGCCTCGGCCGGCCGGGCTGGACGGCGGGTGCTCGGCGGGGGCGCCGCTGCTGGCCCCCGCCGGGGTTACCGGTACCGGCACCCCGCCGTCGGTGGTCCTGTCGTTCGGTGCGGTCACTTCGGGCCCCCGTGCGCGTGGAGGTGGTTCTGGGCGTTCATCCAGTTCTCGATCCGCAGCTGCTCCTCGCGCCCCTCGCGGACAGCCTTCGTCCACTCGGCACGCCGGGCCTTGTCGTTGCGGTACGAGGACGGCATCGAGCCGTACGGCACGACCGGGACGTCGCCGCGTTCCTGGCGGGCCTGGAGCATCTTGCGGCCGTTCGCGCCCAGCGGCTCGTACATGATCTTCTCGCGGAGCTTGAGGATCGCGTCGATGAGCATCTCGGGCCGGGGCGGGCAGCCGGGGAGGTACATGTCCACCGGCACCACGTGGTCGACGCCCTGGACGATCGCGTAGTTGTTGAACATGCCGCCGCTGCTGGCGCAGACGCCCATGGAGAGCACCCAGCGGGGCTCCGCCATCTGGTCGTAGATCTGGCGCAGGACCGGAGCCATCTTCTGGCTCACCCGGCCGGCCACGATCATCAGGTCGGCCTGACGCGGCGAGGCCCGGAAGACCTCCATGCCCCAGCGGCCCATGTCGTAGTGCGGGCCACCGG
This sequence comes from Micromonospora sp. CPCC 206171, assembly GCF_036906755.1. Classification (NCBI taxonomy): domain Bacteria; kingdom Bacillati; phylum Actinomycetota; class Actinomycetes; order Micromonosporales; family Micromonosporaceae; genus Micromonospora; species Micromonospora sp. CPCC 206171. The sequence goes on from NZ_JBAKHT010000008.1 coordinate 131,854, forward strand.
CGGCCATCATCTCGATGGCGCAGCAGGCCAGGCCGAAGGTGGCGCCCCAGACGGACGACTTCCGCGACCAGTTGACCAGCTTCTCCACGGAGGTGAGCAGGACGCCGGCGGGGAGCTTCTCCTCGATGCCCATCTGACGTACCTCCCTCAGTCCCAGTCCAGGCCGCCGCGCCGCCACACGTAGGCGTAAGCGACGAAGACCGCGACGATGAACATGACCATCTCCACGAAGCCGAAGATCGGCAGGGCGTCGAACGAGACCGCCCAGGGGTAGAGGAAGATGATCTCGATGTCGAAGACGATGAAGAGCATCGCCGTCAGGTAGAACTTGATCGGGAACCGACCGCCGCCGACCGGCTGCGGGCTCGGCTCGATGCCGCACTCGTACGCCTCGAGCTTGGCCTTGTTGAAGCGCCGGGGACCGGCGAAGCGGGCGGCGGCCACGGAGAACAGCGAGAACCCCGCGGCGAGGGCGAACAGCCCGATGATCGGTGCGTAAGGCGAGAGCGACATCTTTTCTCCTGCTCGTCCTTCCCCTGCCCCTGGTGCTTGACGAAAATCACACTATTCACGTCCCTCGCCGGGTCCTCCGGCGGGGGTCGATCTCTCTCCCCGTCCGGGCCGGCACCGGCCCGGACGTGGTCGTTCAGACGGCTGGCGCCGCCTTCGTCATCGCGTTGATGACCCGGTCCATCGCGTCCCCGCCCCGGGGGTCGGTCAGGTTGGCCAGCAGCTTGAGCACGAAGCGCATCAGGGTCGGGTGCGGCATGCCGTGCTTGGTGGCCATCCGCATGATCTCCGGACGGCCGATCAGCTTCACGAAGATCCCGCCGAGCCGGTAGTAGCCGCCGAACCGCGCCTTCAGCTCCGTCGGGTACGCCGCCAGCGCGCGCTCCCGCTCCGGGCCGGCGGGCCGGGCCAGCGCCTGCACCATCACCTCGGCAGCCAGCTCGCCGGACTCCATCGCGTACGCGATGCCCTCGCCGTTGAACGGGTTGACCATGCCGCCGGAGTCGCCGACCAGCAGCACGCCCCGGGTGTAGTGCGGAACCCGGTTGAAGCCCATCGGCAGCGCCGCGCCGAGGATCGGGCCCTCGGCGTTCGCCTCGTCGGTCATCCCCCAGTCCTCGGGGGTGTTGGCCAGCCAGTCGGTGAGCAGCCGGCGGTAGTTGGTCTTGCCGAAGGCCGAGGAGGAGTTGAGCACGCCCAGGCCGACGTTGACCCGGCCGTCGCCGAGGCCGAAGATCCAGCCGTAGCCGGGCAGCAGGTTGTCGCCGCTGTCCTTGCTGCGCAGCTCCAGCCAGGACTCCAGGTAGTTGTCGTCGTGCTTGGCCGGGGAGCGGTAGTAGCGCCGGACGGCCACGCCGATCGGCCGGTCCTCGCGCTTGGCCAGCCCGAGGGCGAGCGGGAAGCGGCCGGAGACGCCGTCGGCGGCGACCACCAGCGGCGCGCGGAAGGTGGCCGGCTCCTTCTCCGGGCCGACCTCCGCCTGCACGCCGATCACCCGGTCGTCGGCGTCGAGCACCGGACCGACCACGTTCACGCTGGTGCGCAGCTTGGCGCCGGCGGCGACCGCGCGCTGGGCGAGCAGGTCGTCGAAGTCCAGCCGGGTGCGGACCAGGCCGTAGTTGGGGAAGCTGGCCAGGTCGGGCCAGTCCAGTTCGAGGCGTACGCCGCCGCCGATCACCCGTAGGCCCTTGTTGTGCAGCCAACCCGCCTCGGGTGAGGTGTCCACACCCATCCGGACGAGCTGCCGTACGGCGCGCGGGGTGAGCCCGTCGCCGCAGACCTTCTCCCGAGGGAACTCGGTCTTCTCCAGCAGCAGCACACGCACGCCGTGCCGCGCCAGGTGGTACGCGGTCGCCGATCCTCCGGGACCGGCGCCCACGACGATCACGTCGGCGTCGTTCTCCACCGCGGTCATCTGCGCCTCCTCCCGCATGCTCGTGAAATGCTTCACAAGCCGATCGGGTTGGAGTCTATGACCGGCGTTACACCACTGCCGGATGAGGGGTACCTAACTCGCCGGAAATCCGCCGTTCGGCGTCCGTGCCGAGGTCAGGGGCGGGCCGGCGCGGCGGTGTCCAGGCCGGCGTCGACCCGGATCGTCTCGGGCAGGTGCTCGCGCAGCGCCCCGCCGGCGGCGCGGTCCAGCGCGGCGAGCACCTCGGCGACGACCTGCCGGACGTCCGCGGGATCCGCGCCGGCCAGCTCCTTGAGCTGGGCGATGAGTTCGGCGGCGTCCTCGTCGGTGGCCCCACCCACCTGCTCTGATCCCGTCATGGGGGCGAGCCTACGGGGCAAAGTGGACCAAAGACGGATATTCACGAAAGAAGGTTGTTTGACCGGATCGCCACCGGCCCGGCGTCGTCAATCGCGGATCGCCCGGTGCAGCGCCACCACGCCGCCGGTCAGGTTGCGCCAGGCCACCCGCCCCCAGCCGGCCGCACCGACCCGGGCGGCGAGCGCCGCCTGGTCGGGCCAGGCCCGGATCGACTCCGCCAGATAGACGTACGCGTCGGGATTGCTGGACACCGCGCGCGCCACCGTCGGCAGCGACCGCATCAGGTACGACAGGTAGACCGTGCGGAAGGCCGGGTTGACCGGGGTGCTGAACTCGCAGACCACCAGGCGGCCACCCGGCTTCGTCACCCGGGCCAGCTCGCGCAGCGCCGCGTCGGTGTCGTTGACGTTGCGCAGCGCGAAGGAGATGGTCACCGCGTCGAAGCTGGCGTCGGCGAAGGGCAGCTTCAGCGCGTCACCGGCCAGCAGCGGCACTCCCGGCCGGGTCCGCTTGCCGGCGTGCAGCATCCCCAGCGACAGGTCGGCGCCGATCGCGTACGCCCCGGACTGGGCCAGCTCCTCGGTCGAGACCCCGGTGCCCGCGCCGACGTCCAGCACCCGCTCCCCGGGCCGCAGGTCGAGCGCGGCCCGGGTGGCCCGCCGCCAGGACCGGTCCTGCCCGAAGGAGAGGACGGTGTTGGTCAGGTCGTAGCGGGCCGCCACGCCGTCGAACATCGCGGCGACCTCGTGCGGCTGCTTGTCCAGGCTGGCGCGTTGGCCCTGCGGAGTTCGGCTCACCCCTCCACTCTGCCAGCCCGGCTGCGCCCGACGGGCGCTGGGTCGGCCGGCCGGCGGGTACGCGAAAGGGCGGGATGGTCGCCCATCCCGCCCTCGCGTCGTTCGTCGGATCAGTCCTCGGACTTCTCGTCGCCCGGGGTCACCAGCACCACCTTGCGGCGGCGGGAGAGCACCAGCAGCGCGCCGCCCGCGAGCAGCACGGCGCCGCCGATGCCACCGATCAGGCCGACCTGCACGCCGGTCACCGGCAGGCCGCCGTCACCGCCACCGGTGCCGCCGCCCGAGGTCGGGGTCGCGGTCGGCTGGCCGCTCGGCGTGGCGGTGGGCTGGCCGGTCGGGCTCGGGCTCGGCGACGGCCCGGTGCTCAGGTCGACGAAGACGTCGAACTGGGCGGTGTTGTCCAGGTCGTCGGTCTCGGTGAACGCCCGGCGCTGGCCGAGGCTGGCGACCTGCGGCTCCTCCTCCGGCTGCCCCTGGGCGCCGTCGAGACCGGCGGCGAAGACGAAGCCCGGCCGGAGCACCTTCTCGGTGACGTCCGCGCCGACCTTCACGCGTACGTCAGAGGTGTAGAACTGGCCCGGCCGCAGCACCGCGCCGGCGTCCTCGCAGTACGCCTGGGCGAGCCCACCCAGCTCCTGCTCGACGCAGCCCTCGGGCACCTCGGCGAAGGTGACGCCGGCCGGCAGCGTGATGCCGTACGCGACGCCGGTCGCCTTCCGGCTGCCGTCGTTGTAGATCGCCCAGTCCAGCGGGGCGGTGTCGCCGGGCTTGACCGGCGTGAGACCCGACTCGCCGGCCTCGTCGCCGTCGACCGCCACGTCGGCGTACACGTCCTGCACCCAGGTGGTGAGGTCGTAGCCGGGTCGGGCGACGGTGATGTCGTGCTCGACGGTGTTGTTTTCCAGGTCGGGGTCGGCGGTCGCCGCGCTGATGGTGACCGTCAGCGTGCCGGCGTCGCCGCGGCCGCCCGTGGAGAAGAGCGGGATGCCGAAGTCCTCAGTGGTGCCGGCGGTCAGGTCGCCGAGCAGGCAGGTGAAGCGGGTGTCCTCGACCTCGCAGCCGTCCGGGACGACCACGCCGACCTTGCCGGCCTTGAGGCCCTTGGTCTCGACGGTGACCGCGACGTCCTTGGCGTCGACGGTGCCGCGCGTGTTGTCGACCTGGAACTTGAACGGCTTGGCCTTGGCCTCCTTGACGCCCTTGGCCAGCTCCTTGCTGATCGGGATCAGCTCGAGATCCGCCTGGTCGGCGGCGTACGCCGGGGCGGCGACGGTGGCGAGACCACCGACGGCGAGCAGGGCGACGGCACCGGCGCGCGCCAGGGCCGAGCGGTGGAACAGTGTCATCGATCCCCCGGGGTTAGGGACTGTGGAATGGGTTGCGGACCGAGCGGACGGTATCGGAGATCGACGGGCGTGCGCCAGCGCCGCCGCGCGATTCGCGGCCATCGGCGCCCGTCCGGACGAAACAGTGGGGGCGGGATGGTCACCCATCCCGCCCCCACTGCCGTGCGTTATATGTGAACGGCCCTCATGGGCCGATGGAGGACGTGCCCCCGGCTGCCCGCTTCCCGCCGCCGGCGAATCCCGCGAAGTAGCAGGTGCGTCGGCCGCACGTTAGCCGTCGCCGGCGCGGCCCCGCCATCCCTGCGCGCCGATCGTTTCCGAGCTGTGCCCCAGCCGTCACCAGGCGATTGTCCGGACCACCGGCCTTGCACCGATGCTCACCCGTCAACCGTCGTCCGAACGGCCGCCATGAATGCCCGTCCGACCCCCGCGGGCACGACTTCCGGTCGGTCGCGGCGGGATAGACCCGGGACGCGGCGCGGGGTGGGACGGCCGCCCGTCCCACCCCGCGTCCACCGGCCTCGTCGCGGCCGGTGGATCCACACCCGCCGGTCAGGCGGTCGGCTTCTCGTCGCCCGGGGTCACGAGCACCACCCGCCGACGCCGCGCCAGCACGAACAGCGCGCCACCGGCGGCCAGCACCGCGGCGCCGACGCCACCGATCAGGCCGGCCTGCGGACCGGTCACCGGCAGCCCGCCGCCGCCACCCTCGCCGCCGCCACCGCCGCCGGTCTTCGCTGCCACGATCACCGCGAAGTCGTCGCTGTTGTCGCTCGGGTCGACCTCGTGCGCCGGGACCAGCTTCATGATGGACGGCAGCTTCGGAGTGCCGGCCTTGACCGACGGCCGGTCCGCCGGCGCCTGGCCCAGGGCGGTCGCGGTCACCGTGCCGGGCTTGAGGGCGACCGGCGCCGCCACGTCGGCGGCGACGGTGATCGGCACGAAGATGTGCAGGTCGTCGCCGTCGGCGGTGAGCGCGAGGTTCTCGATCTCGCAGGTCGCCTTCCGGTTGCCGGTGGAGTGCTCGCAGTCGGTGAAGGTGGTGGCGAAGGTGACGCCGGTCGGCAGCTCCAGGGTCACCCGGAGGCCGTCGGTGGCGAGGTCACCCTGGTTGAAGATGTGACCGACGAGCACGGTGGTGTCGCCGGGACGCAGCGGCGGGAGGCCCTCGGTGTCGGGGTCGTACTCGTCCGGCCCGATGTGCTTGGTCACGTCGGGGACGCGCACGCCCAGGTCGACGCCGCTCTCCTCGGTGAACTCCACCTGCACGGTCCTGGTGTTGTTGTCCGGCGTGGTGTCGTCCGGCGAGACGAGGGTGATGGTGACCGGCGCCGAGTAGGCGCCCTCCACATTGTCCTTGAACACCAGCAGCGGCACCTCGGCGGTGCGACCCGGCGTCGGCAGGTTGCCGTCGAAGAGCGCGCACTGCCAGATGCGGCGGCCGTCGAGGGTGATCTCCTCGCAGTCGTCGGCCAGCGGGATCGCCTCGGCCTTGCTCGGGTCCAACTCGGTGACGTCCACGTTCACCTTGGCGCTGGACGCCTCGTTCGTACCCTTGTTGCTGATCTTGATGAAGGCGGCCTTGCCCTCGACGTTCGCGGCGACCCGGGTGCCGGCGACGTCGAGCGACAGGTCGGTGCCGGCCCCCTCGGCGTGCGCCGGGGTGCCGAGGGCGGTGAACACACCGGAGGCGAGCAGCGCGGCGGCGCCGAACCGCGCCAGCGGTCGGTGGCGGAAGATCATGGAATTTTCCCCCGTTGGGAAGAGCGGCCGGGTACGCCGCCGCACGCTAGCGGCCGTCGATCAGTCCCGCCACCCCGTGCCGGGCGGTCCGGCCGGGCATCATCCGCCGGAGCGCCCGGATTACCCAAGCTTGTGGGGACAGCCGCGACCGGCTTCTCGCCCGAACGGCCACCAGGAACACGCCACCCGGCAACCGCCGCCGGTCAACCGGCGTCCACCAGCGGCAACTGCCTGCCGGGACGCCGCCGGGCATGGCGATCGAGGAGAAGTGCGCGACCATTCGGGCACGACTTCCGGTCGGTCGCGGCGGGATGGACCCCGTGATACGGCGCGGGGTGGGACGGCAACCCGTCCCACCCGCGTCCACCGGCCTCGTCGCGGCCGGTCGGTCCCACTCCCGCCGGTCAGGCGGTCGGCTTCTCGTCGCCCGGAGTCACCAGGACCACCCGGCGGCGACGCGCCAGCACGAACATCGCGCCACCGGCGGCCAGCACCGCCGCGCCGACGCCACCGAGCAGGCCGGCCCGCGGACCGGTCACCGGCAGCCCGCCGCCGCCACCCTCGCCGCCGCCATCGCCGCCGCCATCGCCGCCGGTCTTCGCCGCCACGATCACCGCGAAGTTGTCGCTGTTGTCGCTCGGGTCCACGTCGGTGGCCAGCCCGGCCGGCGCCGTCGTGGTGAGGAACGAGGCCAGCTCGCTCGGGGTGTCGGCCAGGCTCCGCTCGGTGGCCGGCAGCGCGCCTCGCGAGCTGACCTCGACGGCGCCGCCGGTCAGGCTGACCGGAGCATCGACGTCGGCCGCCACCTTCACCGGGAAGACGCCGTACAGGTCGGCGCCGGGCTTGAGCCGGGTGAGGCCACTCCGGCAGTCGGCGGTACGCCGGTCGGCGGTGTACTCGCACTCCTTCAGGTCCTGGCTGAAGGTGACGCCCCTGGGCAGGGACATCTTCAGGTCGACCCCGTCGGCGATCATGTCGCCCTGGTTGAGGATGAGTGCGAAGACGGTCGTCTCGTCGCCCGGGTTCAGGGTCGACTTCTTCACGTCCGGCTCGCCGTCGGCCCGCCAGAAGACCTGGGTACGCACGTCCGGCGCCAGCACCAGCAGGTCCACGCCGCTCTCGGCGGTGAACTCCACCTGGGTGGTCCGGGAGTTGTTCGTGGTGTCGGTGTCGTTCTCCGACTGGATCTGGAACGTGACGGGCGCCGAGTAGTCGCCCGTCACCGCGTCGGTGTCCTTGAACGCGAGCGCCGGCAGCTCGAGGGTCGCGCCCGGCGTCGGGATCTCCTCCTTGGTCAGCGCGCACGCCCACGTGCGCCGCCCCTCGACCGTGATCTCCTCGCACTGTTCGAGCAGAGGTATGACGTCCACCTTGGCGGGGTCCAGCTTGGACACATCGACGGCGAGCACGACCTCGGTCGGCGTGTTCTCGCCCGTGTTGGAGAGCTTGGCGAAGGCGATCTTGCCCGGGGTGCCCGCCGCGACGCGGGTGCCCGCGACGTCCAGCGACAGGTCGGTGGCCGGGTTGTCGGCGTACGCCGGAGTGCCGAGGACGGTGAACGCGCCGGAGGCGAGCAGCGCGACGGCGCCCAGCCGCGCCAACGGCCGGTTACGGAAGATCATGGAAGGTTCCCCCCGTGGGAAAGCTGACAGGTACGCCGCAGGCTAGCGGCGCGTCATCCGCCGTGCTGTCCCGTGCGCCGTCCGGTCACCATTCCGACCGCCGCCGATCGCCGCGTCCCCGGACGGTATTCACGTACCCCCGGGGTGTCGGCTCGGGTCGCCGCCCGTCAGCGGGCGTCGACCAGCGGCAGCGACTTACCGGCGCCGCCGCCCGGCATGGCGATCGAGGAGAAGTGCGAGACCACCCGCTCGTCGGTCGGGTCGTCGGCCGGGGTGTGGTGCACCGCGAGGCGGCGGTAGAGGGTGTCCCGCTGGGCGGGGATCCGGCCGGCCGAACGGATCATGGCGATCAGCTCGTGCAGGTTGGAGCGGTGCCGCGCGCCGGCCGAGGAGATGACGTTCTCCTCCAGCATGATCGAGCCCAGGTCGTCCACGCCCATGTGCAGCGAGAGCTGGCCGACGTCCTTGCCGGTGGTCAGCCAGGACGCCTGCAGGTGCGGCACGGTTTCGAAGAAGAGCCGGGCCACCGCGACCAGCCGCAGGTACTCCAGCGTGGTCGCCTGGGTGCGGCCCTTGAGGTGGTTGTTCTCCGGCTGGTACGTCCACGGGATGAACGCCCGGAAGCCCTGGGTGCGGTCCTGCACGTCGCGGATCATCCGCAGGTGCTCGATCCGCTCGGCGTTGGTCTCGCCGGTGCCCATCATCATCGTCGCGGTCGACTCGATGCCCTGGCGGTGGGCCAGCTCCATGACCTCCAGCCAGCGCGCGCCGGACTCCTTGAGCGGGGCGATGGCCTTGCGCGGCCGGTCGGGCAGCATCTCGGCGCCGGCGCCGGCGATCGAGTCCAGCCCGGCCGCCTTGATCCGGGCGATGGCCTCGTCCAGACTCACGCCGGAGACCTTCGCCATGTGCAGGATCTCGCTCGGCCCGATCGAGTGGATGGCGAGCTGCGGGTACGCCTGCTTGACCGAGGAGAAGAGCTCCTCGTAGTACTCGACGCCGTAGTCCGGGTGGTGGCCGCCCTGGAGCATCACCTGGGTGGCCCCCAGCTCGACCGCCTCGCCGCACCGGCGCAGGATCTCCTCGGTCGGGTGGGTCCAGCCCTCCTTGTGCTTGGGGGCCCGGTAGAACGCGCAGAACTTGCACGCCGTCACGCAGACGTTGGTGTAGTTGATGTTGCGGTCGATCAGGTACGTGACGATGTCGTCCGGGTAGCGGCGTCGGCGTACCGCGTCCGCCGCCTCGCCCAGCGCGTGGAAGGGCGCCTCGGTGTAGAGCAGCAGGGCCTCCTCGGGCGTGATCCGCCCGCCGTCCGCGCCGCGCTGCAGGATGTCGTCGATCTCCCGGCTCACCGTCACGCCCCCGAGCCTACGTCGGCCGTGGTGAACCTCGTCGTGCCGGCCCCGACATGTGATGCGTCGCCAAGCATCCAACATATTTGGAAGATCGAAATAAGATATTTCCGGATCGCTTAACATCATGTCTCGCCAGACGCAAAGATTCCGCTGGCCCACATCGATGTCAGCGGAGGCGGACGTGAGCGAGATGGACACGGCTCCGGGCATTGCCGCCCGATGCCGAGCCGACGGTGGACTAACGGAAGCGACGCTCGGCGAGTTGCGGGACGAGCTGGGCTACCGAAAGCTCGGCCGCTGGGTCCTGGCGGAGATCGCCGAGACGCTCAGGGCGACCGGTCTCGGCTTCTTCCCTCCGCAGCGACTCAACGCCGAACTGAACACCGAGCCACGCCAATGGCAGACGGTCTGGATCTATGTCCGCGACGGTGGTCCCCGGGCACGAGTGATCGACGCGGTGCTGCAGCCCGATGACTGCAACGTTCGAGCGGAACTCGACGTCATCGGCACCAAGAACCTGGGCGCGCTGACCCCGCAACAGAAGCTCGAACGAATTCGGGACATCGTCAACGCCTGACCCGGAAGCTCTCCGCTCGCCAGAGGAAGGTCGACAGCTCCGTAAATGCGCACGTCTTCGTGGACGAGACGAAGGAGCGGGGCCTTCTCGTCGCCGCCGCAGTCGTGCTTCCCGCGGACCTGACCGCCGCCCGGCGCACGATTCGCGAGCTGATCCTCCCCGGTCAGCGCCGTATCCACTTTCACAAGGAGAGAGACGACAGGCGCCGACAGATCATCGACGCCCTTGCCACCCTGTCCGCGCATGCCGTGATCTTCGATGCGAAGGACCACCGAAACGCCAGAGCTGCTCGTGAAGCCTGCCTCGTCGAACTCGTGGAGTATGCAGCAAAGATCAGCGCCGCTCGTCTCGTCCTGGAACGCGACGACTCGACATTCCGGGCCGACCAGCGCCTGCTCTTCGAGCAGGTCAGGCAATCCGGGATGGCGGGCGCGCTCCGTTACGACCAGCTACGAGCTCACGAGGAATGCCTGCTGGCCATTCCCGACGCACTGGCCTGGTGCTGGGCCAAGGGTGGCCGATGGCGAAACTCCGTACGGCACATGGTCAGTGAATCGCGGCAGGTCTGACCCAGGCTGAGAAGCGCGAAACCCGGCTCACCCACCGTCCGGAAGGCTGCCGGGTCCACTTCCACGGAGCTACTGCCCCTGGCATTTGCAGGTTACCTCTGTCCGAAGCTTCCAGACAAGGCAACGCCGTGCTGGCGCGCTGGTTCAGCAGCTGACAAGCCAAAATTTGCTCGGTGCCACGGCTATGAACACGGATCAGGCGTCGTAGTCGACCGTGAGCCGGTCGGTGGTCGGGCTGGACTGGCAGGTCAGCACGTACCCGGCGGCCACCTCGTCCGGCTCCAGGGCGTAGTTGCGGGCCATCGTCACCGCCCCGTCGACGACCTTCGCCTTGCAGGTGGAGCAGACGCCGCCCTTGCAGGCGTACGGCAGCTCGCCGCGGACCTTGAGCGCCGCGTCCAGCACCCGCTCGTCGCGCCCCATCGTGAAGCTCGACGACCGCCCGTCGAGCAGGATCGTCACCTCCGCCCCGGCACCGGGTTCGTCACCGGGGCGGCGCACCGGCTCCGGCGGGGCGTCGACGTGGAACAGTTCGGTGTGCACCGCCGACTCCGGCAGGCCGCGCCCGGTCAGCAGCTCCCGGGCGGCCACCACCATGTCGTACGGGCCGCAGAGGAACCACTCCTCGATGGCGTCGCCGGGCACGATGGTCTCCAGCAGCCGGCCCAGCCGCTCGGCGTCGATCCGCCCCGACAGCAGCGGCGACTCGCCCTGCTCGCGGGAGAGCACGTGCACCAGGTGCAGCCGGGTCGGGTAGCGGTCCTTCAGGTCGGCCAGCTCCTCGGCGAACATCACCGTGTTGGCCGTGCGGTTGCCGTACACCAGGGTGAAGGTGCTGGCCGGCTCGACGGCCAGGGCGGTCGCGACCAGCGAGAGCACCGGGGTGACGCCGGAACCGGCGACGACCGCGCCGTAGTGCCGGACCCGCTCCGGCGCGAACGCCGTGGTGAAGTGCCCCAGCGGGGGCAGCACCTCGACGGTGTCGCCGCCGCGCAGCGCCCCGCAGGCGAACGCGGAGAACGCGCCGCCGGGGATCTCCCGCACGCCGATCCGCAGCCGCCCGTGCCGGGCCAGGTCGTCCGGGGTCGAGCAGATCGAGTACGACCGCCGCACGTCCGTCCCGTCCTCGGCCGCGCGCCGCACGGTGAGGTGCTGGCCGGCGGAGAACGCGAAGGTCTCCCGCAGCTCCTCGGGCACGGCGAAGGTGATCGCCACGGCGTCGTCGGTCAGCCGGTCGACGGCGGCGACGGTCAGCGGGTGGAAGGCCGGCCGACGGCGGACCGGTCGGGTGATGGTGACAGTCACAGCGCCTTCAGGTGGTCGAAGGGTTCGGAGCAGGAGCGGCAGCGCCAGAGGGCCTTGCACGCGGTGGAGCCGAAGCGGCTGACCTGCTCGGTCTCCGGGGAGCCGCAGCGCGGACAGCGGACGGCCAGGGTCAGCGGCACCACGGTCGCGGTCCGGGCCGGGGCGGGCGGGGCGATGCCGGCGGCGGCCAGCTTGGCCCGCCCGCTGTCGGAGATCCAGTCGGTGCTCCAGGCCGGGCTGTAGACCGTGCGCACCTCGGCGTCCGGGTGACCGGTGGCGGCCAGCGCCCGGCGGATGTCCGCGCGGATCACGTCCATCGCCGGGCAGCCGGTGTAGGTGGGGGTGATGGTCACGACGACCCGGCCGGTGGCCGGGTCCTCGTCGACCGCCCGCAGGATGCCGAGCTCGTCGATGGTGATGACCCGGATCTCCGGGTCCACCACCGCCGCCACGGCCGCCCTGGGGTCGGTCACCACCGGGCTCCGGGGTGCGCGCGGTGCAGCACCTGCATCTCGGCGAGCAGGTACGACAGGTGCTCGGTGTGCACGCCGGCGCGCCCGCCGGCCGGCGCCCAGCCGGTCTCCGGGCGGGTCAGCGTCGCCTCGTCGAGCACGGCGGACACGGTGGTGTCGAAGTCGGCCCGCAGGGTGGCCGGGTCCACCGGCGCCGCCGGATCCGCCGTGAACAGCTCGTGGTGGTACGGCCAGATCTGGTCCAGCGCGGCCTGGGCCCGGCGGCGCGACTCCTCGGTGCCGTCGCCGAGCCGCTTCACCCACAGCGAGCTGTGGTCCAGGTGGTAGGCGGACTCCTTGCGCGCCTTGGCGCCGATCGCGGCCAGCCGCTCGTCGGCGCACCCGGCCAGCGCGGTGTACAGCGGCAGCTGGTACGCCGAGAGCAGCAGCAGCTTGACCATGGTCACCGCGAAGTCGCCGTTGGGCAGCTCCACCAGCAGGCAGTTGCGGAACTCGCGGTCGTCGCGCAGGTACGCCAGCGCGTCCTCGTCCCGGCCGGCGCCCTCCAGCTCGCCCGCGTACGACAGCAGCAGGCGGGCCGCGCCGAGCTGGTCGAGGGCGATGTTGGCCAGCGCGATGTCCTCCTCCATCTCCGGCGCGCGGGTGGCCCACTCGCCGAGCCGCTGCGCGGCGACCAGCGCGTCGTCGGCGAGCGCGAGGGTGAAGTCGAAGAGACCGTTCACAGGTGCGCCACCCCGTCCGGCACCTCGTAGAAGGTGGGGTGGCGGTAGACCTTGTCGGCGGCCGGGTCGAAGAAGGCGTCCTTCTCGTCCGGGCTGGACGCGGTGATGGCGCTCGCCGGCACCACCCAGATCGACACCCCCTCCTGGCGGCGGGTGTAGAGGTCGCGAGCGTTGCGCAGGGCCAGCTCGGCGTCCGGGGCGTGCAGGCTGCCGACGTGGGTGTGCGACAGCCCGCGCCGGGCCCGGACGAACACCTCCCACAGCGGCGAGGACTCCTTGCTCATGCGGCCACCTTCTCCCTCTGCTGCGCCCGCTTGGCGGCGTACGCCGCGGCGGCCTCCCGTACCCAGGCGCCCTCGGCCTGGGCACGGCGGCGGTGTTCCATCCGCTGCCGGTTGCACGGGCCCTCGCCCTTGATCACCCGCATCAGCTCGTCGTAGTCCGGCTGGGTGTAGTCGTAGGCCTGGCGCTCGTCGTTCCAGCGCAGGTCGGGGTCGGGCAGGGTGAGGCCGAGGATCTCGGCCTGCTGCACGCACATGTCCACGAAGCGCTGGCGCAGCTCGTCGTTGGAGAAGCGCTTGATCTTCCAGGCCATCGACTGCGCGGAGTGGGTCGAGTCGCCGTCCGGCGGGCCGAACATCGCCAGTGACGGGTACCACCAGCGGTCGACGGCGTCCTGCGCCATCGCCTTCTGCGCGGGGGTGCCGTGGGCCAGCGTGTGCAGGATCTCGTAGCCCTGCCGCTGGTGGAACGACTCCTCCTTGCAGACCCGGATCATCGCCCGCGCGTACGGGCCGTACGAGCAGCGGCACAGCGGCACCTGGTTGACGATCGCGGCGCCGTCCACCAGCCAGCCGATCGCGCCGACGTCGGCCCAGGTCAGCGTCGGGTAGTTGAAGATCGAGCTGTACTTCTGCCGCCCGTTGAGCAGCATCTCGACCAGTTCGTCCCGGCTGATGCCGAGGGTCTCGGCCGCCGCGTAGAGGTAGAGCCCGTGGCCGGCCTCGTCCTGCACCTTGGCCAGCAGGATCGCCTTGCGCTTGAGCGAGGGGGCGCGGCTGATCCAGTTCCCCTCGGGCTGCATACCGATGATCTCGGAGTGCGCGTGCTGGGCGATCTGCCGGATCAACGTCCGGCGGTACGCCTCGGGCATCCAGTCGCGCGGCTCGATCTTCTGGTCCGCGTCGATGACCTCGGCGAAGTAGGCCGCCAGGTCAGCACCGGGCTCCGGAGCGCCGCGCCGACCGCGCGCCGCCGCCTCGCGCAGCGCCGCCTCGGCCGCCTCGACCTGACCGAGCAGGTCACCACCGGGAGCGTCCCCCTCGGCGGCGAAGTCGTTGCCATACATGGCCCAAGTGTTACAGCTCATCCCCGACGGCACCAGAGGGTGTAACAGGATTGCGAGAAGCCTTTGCGTCACCGGACAGCCGCTCTGGGTGGACACCTGCACCGGCTGCGCGCTGTGACATGCGTCACTTACCGAAGATGAATCCTCCCAAGGGCGGCAAACCTGCTGTTTATCCCGGGTTCACGGCAAGTTGCCGTGCGTCGGGTTCTGGCGAGTCGCCCGTCCGGACGTAGACTTCCCCCGGTCACCACCGATCGGCTGCTGACGATCGCACCACCACGACGGCCATCCCCCGGCCTCAGCGGTCGAGCCGACCCATGCGGAAACAGCCGGTCCCCCCGGCCCTGACATCTGGAGCTCACCCACTCATGCGATCTCGCGTGACCATGGTGCTCGCCGTCTTGGCGGTCCTGCTCGGCGCCGGCCTGCTGGTGCCCACCGCGTACGCGAAGCTGGCCGGCGACGGCAGCGGCCTCGGCGGCATCGGTGGCGGCACGGCCGAGCAGGTCCCCGCGCCGACGCCCACCGCGCCCCCGCCGCCGACGCTGGCCGCCGGCCCGGTCTCGGTGAACTTCAAGGGCGAGTTCTTCGGCTGGGCCCTGATGGACCGGCAGACCGGGAAGATCTCCGGCTCGAAGAACATGGCCTCGACCAGCTCGACCGAGTCGATGCTCAAGGCCTGGATCGTCTCCGACTACCTGCGCCAGCTCGGCGACAAGGAGCCCTCGGCCTCGCTCAAGAAGGACGCGAGCCTCGCGATCCGGGACAGCAACGACGACGCGGCGAACCGGGTCTACAAGGCCGCCGGCGGCTCGTACAAGGTGCCGGGGGGCGGCCAGCCCGGCCCGGTGGTCAAGCGGGCGATCAGCATCTGCGGCCTCACCGACACCAAGCGCGGCAACGTGCCCAGCTACGAGGGCTGGTGGAGCTTCACCCGGATGTCCCCCCGGGACGCGGTCCGGCTCGGCGACTGCATCGCCGACGGCAAGGCGGCCGGCCCGAAGTGGACCAAGTGGGTGCTCAACGAGATGGCGCAGGTCCGCGGCAGCGTCAAGGTGCAGCAGGCCAGGTCCGGCGGCGGCAAGTGGGGCATCGTCGACGGCCTGCCCGCCGAGATCAAGGCGCAGGGCCCGGTCGCCATCAAGAACGGCTGGACCGCCCTGAACTACGACGGCAACTGGCACGTCAGCTGCCTCGCGGTCACCGACAAGTGGAGCCTCGCGGTGATGCTGCGCTACCCGCAGGGCAGCAAGCTGGAGTACGGCGCGAAGGTCTGCGCCAGCGTCGCGACCCAGTTGGTCACGCCGCAGCCCGGTGCGGCGCTGAAGGTGCCGCAGCAGCCGGTCGGGAAGCTCTGATGGCCGGCAGCCGCCGTGGAGGCCGGCGGAACGCCACGCCACTGACGCTGGCCGCCGTCGCCGCCATCCTGATCGGCCTGGTGCTGGTGTCACTGCGGCTGCTGCCCGGCTCACCGCTGCAGTCGGCCGCCGCCTCGCACTGGGGTGAGGCGACCCAGGACCGCTCCACCGGCGAGCCCACCGACCGCAGCAACCGCCCGAAGCCGACCCCGTCCCCGACGCCGTCCCTGGAGCCGCTGCCGTTCGGGGACGAGCAGATCGACCTCGACATCAAGGGCTGGTACGGCTGGAGCGTGCTGGACACCCGGACCGGGAAGATCATCGGCTCGGAGAACATGGACGAGACCAGCACCACCGCGTCGCTGATCAAGTCCTGGATCGTCGCCGACTACCTGCGCCGGGCCGACGACGCCGGCCAGCAGCCGAGCCAGGCCAAGCTCGCCGAGGCCACCCGGATCATCCGGGACAGTGACAACACCCTCGCCGAGAAGTTCTACAACAGCGTCGGGCGGTCCCCCTCGATCAAGCGGATGGTCTCCATCTGCAAGACCACCGACAGCAGCCCGGCCGCGGACGGCGGCTGGAGTCGGACGAACCTCTCCCCCCGGGACACCGCCCGGCTCGGTGCGTGCATCAAGGACGGTCGCGCCGCCGGCCCGAAGTGGACCAACTGGCTGCTCAACGAGATGCGGCAGGTGCGCGGCGATGGTGACTTCGGGATCCGCAAGGCGTTCCCCGAGGCCGAGCGGAAGACCATCGCCATCAAGAACGGCTGGGTCGACCGGACCCGCGAGCAGGAGATGCACATCAACTGCCTGGCCATCGGCGACAACTGGACGATGGGCGTGATGGTCCGCTACCCGATCGGCATGGGCTACGCGTACGGCATGAAGAACTGCCAGAAGATCACCGAGGCGGTGCTCCGGTCGGGCACCTGAGCCGGCTGGGTCAGCCGGCGAAGAACTCGGGACCGCCGTCCGGCAGCGCCGGTGCTTCGCCGATCGCCGCGGCCCGCCGGGCGAACTCACGCAGCCCGGCCACCTGCCGCTCGCCGAGGGAGAAGTCGAGGGTACGGAAGTACGTGGCGAGGGTCGCCGCGTCGAACGGCTCCCAGCGGGCGGCCGCCTCGGCCACCTGGTCCAGCTCGGCCAGGCACAGGTCACGGGAGCGCAGGAACGCCTCGTGCACCTCCTTGACCATGCCCGGATGGGCGGCGGCGAAGTCGCGGCGTACCGCCCAGACGGCGAAGACCATCGGCAGTCCGGTCCACTCCCGCCAGGCCTGCCCGAGGTCGGTGACCGCCAGGCCACGACGCGGGGCCTCGTAGAGTGCGCGCAGCGCCACGTCGCCGATGAGCACGCCCGCGTCCGCCTCCAGCAGCATCTGGGTCAGGTCCGGCGGGCAGCGGAAGTACTCGGGGCGGACGCCGTACCGCTCGCCGAGCAGGAGCTGGGCGAGGAGCACCCCGGTACGCGAGGTGGAGCCGAGCGCGACCCGGCCGCCGTCCAACTCGGTGAGCGGCTTGGTGGAGACCACGTTGACCGAGAGCACCGGCCCGTCGCTGCCGACCGCGAGGTCGGGCAGGAGCAGCAGCTCGTCGGCGTGCCGCAGGTACTCCACCTGCGAGATCGGCCCGATGTCCAGGTCGCCGGCGACCAGCGCGGCGCTCAGCCGGTCCGGCGAGTCCTTGTGCAGGTCGACGTCGAGCAGCGCGCCGGAGCGCATCAGCCCCCAGTAGATGGGCAGACAGTTCAGGAACTGGATGTGCCCGACCCGGGGGCGCGCCACGCGTTCAACCATGACCCGACCGTAGCCCCGTGCTCCTCGGCCTGCTCAGCGGCCCGGTACCGGAGTGGCCAACTCCGCATTCACCGCCCGTCCACCGGGCTCGGCCACCGCTGCCGGCTCGACCGGGCCGACGGCCGGTCCCGCGCGCCGGACGGCGCGGACGACCACGGGCACGAACGCCAGCACGACCAGCAGGCCGGCGACCCCGGCCACCGCGATCAACGGGCGCGGCGGCAGCACCGCCAGCAGCGCGCCGCCGGCCAGGTACCCGGCCATCGAACCGCCCTGGACCGCCGCGCCGTAGGTGGCGTAGGCCCGGGCCCGCAGCGCCTCGGGGGCCCGCCGGGCGGTCAGCACGTTGGCGAAGACGTTCTCCCCACCGTTCGCCGCGCCGCCCACCAGCCAGAGCGGGACCAGCAGTCCGGCCGCCGGCACGGCGGAGGCGAGCACCACCATCAGGCTACAGCCGCCGAGGGTGGCCAGCACCCCGTAGACCAGGGCGCCGTCGTCGGTGAGCCGGCGGGCCAGCCGCGCGGCGAGCCAGCTGCCCGGCAGCATGCCGGCCATCCAGGCCGCGCCGACCAGGCCGTAGATGGTGGCCGAGCTGTCCAGCGTGTCGCGGATGAAGAACACCTCGATCACGTTGATGCCGCCGATCGCGGCGATCACCGCGGCCGTGGTGACGACCATGGCCAGCAGCAGCGGGTCCCGGCGCAGCCGCCAGGCCGGCGCCGGTCCGGTCGTGGTCGCGGCCGTGGCGGTCGCGGTCCGCCGGCCACCCCGGCGGGTACGCAGCAGCAGGCCGGCGACCACCAGCGCGAGGTAGCTGACGGCGTCCAGCAGCAGCGGTACGCGGGTGCCGAACTGCCCGACCAGCAGCCCGGCGAGCACCGGGCCGGCGAGCGCGCCGAGTGAGACGGCGGTCTGGTTGACCGCGCTGGCCCGGGGCAGGTCGTCGGAACGCACCATCGCCGGCAGCAGCGCGGCCAGGCAGGGCTGGGTGACCGCGAGCCCGCAGGCGAGCAGCGCGACCAGCCCGATGACCAGGACCGGATGCTCGGCGAACGCGAGCAGGGCGCAGAGCCCGGCCTGCACCAGCCCGACGGTGACCAGCAGCCGGCGGCTGTCCACCCGGTCGGCGAGCCGCCCGGCGAGCGGGGCGAGCACCACCAGCGGCAGGGTCGCGGCCAGCAGCAGCCCGGAGACGGCGAGCCCGCTGGCGCCGGCGGCCTGGAGGGCGAGTGCGAGCGCGGTGGCGGCGAGGAAGTCGCCGCAGATGGTGGTGCCCCGCGCGGTGGCGGCCAGCCAGACGTCGGACCACCGAGAACCGCCAGATGTGAAGTACATACTTCGAAAATAATCCTTCACACCTGATCGACACAACCCCCTACGCCAACGGCACCACCTTGTACTGCACCGCCACCGACCGCGCACCGGCCGGCGGATCGGCCTGCCGGTTCCGCTGCCGGTACGGCCGGAGCAGGGCCAGCACCGCCTCGTTCAGCTCGGCCAACTCGGCGGCGGTGAGCAGCAGCAGGCTGTCGTTGAACAGCGCCACGTCGTACCACTCGGGAGGCTCGTCCCCGGCGCGTCGCAACCAGTCCCGGGTCCGCTCCATGTCCCGGGCGGCGTGCGCCTCCACCAGCGCCTGCTCGGCGGCGCGGGCCTCGGGGCCCGCGTCCTGGCCCGGGTCGACGAACCAGCTCTGGCTGACGGTGCGCCAGAGCCGCTCCCGCGCGTCGCCCCGGCTGGGCGCCTGCTCCACCAGGCCGGCCTTCGCCAGCGCCCGCAGGTGGTAGCTGGTCGCGCTCGGCGACATGCCGACGACCTCGGCGCACTCGGTGGCGGTCGCGCCGCCCTCCCGGGTGCTCAGGTGTTCCATGATCGCGATTCGGGCCGGATGGGCCAGC
The DNA here is from genome assembly GCF_036906755.1 of Micromonospora sp. CPCC 206171. Taxonomy (NCBI): domain Bacteria; kingdom Bacillati; phylum Actinomycetota; class Actinomycetes; order Micromonosporales; family Micromonosporaceae; genus Micromonospora; species Micromonospora sp. CPCC 206171. The sequence goes on from NZ_JBAKHT010000008.1 coordinate 151,051, forward strand.
GCCCGCATCACCTGCGGGTCACTGATCGTCATCCGGCGCTGCTCGGGCCGCGCCTCCGTCATCCCCCCATGATCCCGCCCCGCCGCCCGGCGGGACCAGCACCGGTCCGTCCCGCCCGACACGGCCTGCCGCTCCACGCCCCTGCCGACGCCCGCACCCACCGGCTGGGTCCTCACAGCATGCTGTGGACCTGATGTCGCAAACGACTCACCGGACCGGGTGCCGTCACGACTGTCGCCCGCCCTGTGCGATGCCCGGGTCGTGCCGAGCCGGGGCTGAATCGTTTGCGACATCAGCTCCACAGCGACGTGTAGAGCATCGCAACCTCCCGAGGGCCGGGCTGGCGCCCGGCTCCCGACGCCGGCCAGTAGCTCGGGCGCAGGCGCCGGACCGGCGAGGGCGGCAGGTGCGACCGGGGGTCGGCGTAAATGCGTGGCCGCCGTCGAGGGCGGGGCGTAACGTGGAGCGCCGCGCGCGGACCGCGCGCCTTCCTCACCGGGCACAGCCGGTACCGCGTCTGACGGAGCGCCGGGCGGCCCAGGTCAACCGATCACACGAACGCCACCGGAAGGTCGCCTCGGATGACCCGTGCCGCCACGCCCACCACCGACCCCGTCCGACCCTCCGCCGCCGCCGACACCGACCCGGCCGACACCCTGGACGCGCAGCTCGCCGCCGAGCGGGCCCACCTGGACACCTCCCGCGCCGCGCTGCGCCGGATGCGCGAACGCGCCGAGGCCCTCTTCGCCACCGGCGACAAGGTCGCCGGGGACGCCTACACCGCCGAGCAGCTCGGCCGGCACATGGCCCGGCGGGTCAAGGAGCTGGCCGACGACCCGAGCACCCCGCTCTTCTTCGGCCGGCTCGACTTCGGCCACACGGATCCTGACCATGCCGGACGGGAGTACCACGTCGGCCGGCGGCACGTCACCGACGAGCGGGGCGAGCCGCTGGTGCTGGACTGGCGGGCCCCGGTCTCCCGGTCGTTCTACCGGGCCAGCGCCCGGGACCCGCAGGGCGTCGCCGTCCGGCGGCGGTTCGGGTTCAGCGGCGGCGCGCTGACCAGCTTCGAGGACGAACACCTCGACCGGGGCGAGGAACTGGGCACGGCCAGCCGGATCCTCACCGCCGAGATCGAGCGCCCGCGCGTCGGCCCGATGCGCGACATCGTCGCCACCATCCAGCCTGAGCAGGACGAACTGGTCCGGGCCGACCTGGCCGACTCGATCTGCGTGCAGGGCGCGCCGGGCACCGGCAAGACGGCTGTCGGGCTGCACCGGGCCGCGTACCTGCTCTACCTGCACCGGGAGCGGCTGCGCCGCTCGGGAGTGCTGATCGTCGGGCCGAACCGGGCGTTCCTGTCGTACATCGCGGCGGTGCTGCCGGCGCTCGGCGAGGTCGAGGTCGAGCAGGCCACGGTCGAGGACCTGGTCACCCGGGTGCCGGTGACCGCGGTCGACCACCCCGCCGTGGCCACGCTGAAACACGACGTCCGGATGGCCGCGGTGCTGCGCCGGGCCGTCGACGCGCACATCGGCGCGCCGACCGAGCCGATCATGGTGTCCGACGGCTCGTTCCGCTGGCGGATCGGCCTCGACCCGCTGCACCGGGTGGTCGAGGAGACCCACCGGGAGGGCCTGCCGTACGCCACCGGCCGCGACCGCGTCCGGGCCCGGGTGGTGGGGCTGCTGCAACGCCAGGCCGAGGCGCGCCGGGCCGAGTCACCCAGCGACGCCTGGCTGCGCCGGATGGCCAAGGCCCGGCCGGTCACCGCCTTCCTGGACGCGGTCTGGCCGGCGCTCACCCCGGAGGGGCTGGTGCACACGCTGCTCGGCGACCCGCAGGCGCTCGCCGCCGCCGCCGACGGGCTGCTCACGGCGGCGGAGCAGGCGCTGTTGAACGGCACCGACACCACCGCGCGGACCGGGACGAGGCTCGGGCGCACCCCGAAGGCGACGAAGTGGACCGCTGCCGACGCGGTGCTGATCGACGAGGCCGCCGGCCTGATCGAACGGCCCGCCGGCTTCGGGCACGTGGTGGTCGACGAGGCGCAGGACCTCTCCCCCATGCAGTGCCGGGCCATCGCCCGGCGCAGCGAGCACGGCTCGATCACCCTCCTCGGCGACCTGGCCCAGGGCACCGCCCCGTGGGCGGCCACCGACTGGCGGGAGTCCCTGGCCCACCTGGGCAAGCCGGACGCGGCGGTGGTGCCGCTGAGCGTCGGCTTCCGGGTGCCGGCGGCGGTGGTCGCGTTCGCCAACCGGCTGCTGCCCGCGCTCGCCGTCGACGTACCCCCGGCGCGGTCGCTGCGCCGCGACGGCGGGCTGGACGTGCGTACCGTGACCGACCTGGACGCGGCGACCGTGGCCGAGGTGCGGGCGGCGCTCGCGCACGACGGTTCCGTCGGCGTGATCGCCGCCGACGACGCGGTGGACCGGCTCCGCGCAGCGCTGGCCGCCGCCGGTGTCCCGACCGCCACCGCCGACGACGTCGAGACCGCGGCGCGGGTCACCGTCGTCCCCGCGACGCTGGTCAAGGGCCTGGAGTACGACCACGTCGTGGTCGTCGAGCCGGCCGCGATCGTCGCCGCCGAACCGCGTGGCCTGCACCGCCTCTACGTGGTGCTGACCCGGGCGGTGTCCCGGCTGGCCGTGCTGCACACCGCGCCGCTGCCCGCCCCGCTCACCGACCCGGCCGACTGAGGGTCGCCGGTACGGCTGACCTTTCGTCCGTTTCCTGCGCACCCGACGGCGGGACGGTGCCAGGATGCCGGCAGGGCGTGCCGTCGACGGCCGCCACCGGCGGAGAGGGGCCATCGTGAGCGGCGTCGAGCCCGGCACGCCCTGCTGGGCCGACCTGGCCACCCCCGACCTGGAGGACGCGAAGCGCTTCTACCCCGAGCTGTTCGGCTGGACCGGCCGGGTCTCGCCGCAGCCCGAGGCGGGCGGCTACACGACCTTCCTCAAGGACGGCCGGGCGGTGGCGGGCGCCGGACCGCCCGCCACCCCGGACCAGGTGCCGATCTGGTCCACGTACGTGGCCACCGATGACGCCGACCTGGCCGCCACCCGCGTCGAGCGGGCGGGCGGGCAGGTGCTGGTCGCCCCGTTCGCCGTCTTCGACCAGGGCCGGATGGGAGTCTTCGCGGACCCGGCCGGCGCGGTGTTCAGCGTCTGGCAGCCGATGGCGATGAGGGGTGCGGAGCTGTTCAACGTCCCCGGCGCGATGTGCTGGAACGAGCTGGTCACCCCGGACCCGGAGGGTGCGAAGGCCTTCTACGAGCTGGTCTTCGGCTGGCACCCGGAGGACGAGCCGATGGATCCGGTCCCCTACACCGGCTGGCGGTGCGGGGCGCGGATCGTGGCCGGGATGATGCCGCCGCTCGGCGACGACTTCCCCGCCGACATGCCGGCCTACTGGTCGGTCTACTTCGCGGTGGCGGACACCGACGCGACCGCCGCCCGGGCCGCCGCGACCGGCGGCACCATCCTCGTCCCGCCCCGGGACATCCCCCAGGGCCGCCTGGCCGCCCTCCGCGACCCGCAGGGCGCCCTCTTCTCCGTCATCACCCTCCCCTGAGCGCGCTGCCGGCGATCCGGCACGCCTGGTCGAGGCCCGAGACCGTCCCGCGACGGCGCGGGGGTCAGTGGGGGCGGATCGGCACCACCAGCGGGCCGTGATCGCCGTCGATGACGCGCACGTGGGCGCGGTAGTACGTGGCGAGGAGTTCCTGGGTGAGCACCTCGCGGGGCGGACCCGCGGCGACCACCCGGCCGTCGGCGAGCAGCACCAGCCGGTCGGCGTACTCGCCGGCGACGGAGAGGTCGTGCATGGTGGCGAAGACGGTCAGCCCGTGCGCCCGCCGCAACTGGTCGACCAGCTCCAGCACCTCCTGCTGGTGGCCGATGTCCAGCGCGCTGGTCGGCTCGTCCAGCAGCAGCAGGGTGGCGCCCTGGGCGAGCGCCCGGGCCAGGAAGACCCGCTGCCGCTCACCGCCGGAGAGGGTGGCCAGCTCCCGGCCGTGGAACGCGGCCAGATCCAGCCGGTCCAGCACCTCCCACACGGCGGCCAGGTCGGCGGCGGACTCCCGCCCCAGCGGCGCGATGTACGGGGTGCGGCCGAGCAGGACGTAGTCGAGCACCGACATCCCGGCCGGCACCACCGGGGACTGGGCGACGGTGGCCACCACCCGGGCCCGCTCCCGGGGGCGCAGCGCGCGCAGCGGCGTACCGAAGAGGGAGACGGCGTGCGGCGCGGGCAGCAGGCCGCCGACGGCGCGCAGCAGGGTCGACTTGCCGGCGCCGTTCGGGCCGATCACGGTGACCCACTCGCCGGCCGCGACGGTCAGGTCGACCCCGGCGAGGATGGGCGCGCCGCCCAGCCGCACGTGCAGGTCGCGCACCTCGACCGCGGGCGTCACGACAGCACCCGCCGGGAGGTACGCAGCACCAGGACGAAGAACGGACCGCCGAGCAGGGCGGTGACCACGCCGATCGGGATCTCGGCCGGGGCGGCGACGGTGCGGGCCACCACGTCGGTCAGCGCCAGGAACGCGCCGCCGAAGAGCATGGACAGCGGCAGGATGACCCGGTAGCTGGACCCGGCGAGCAGCCGCACGGTGTGCGGGACGATGATCCCGACGAAGCCGATCAGCCCGGAGGCGGACACCGCAGCCGCGGTGCCGAGCGAGGCGGCGGCGATCAGCAGGTAGCGGGAGCGCTGCGGGTGCAGCCCGAGGCTGGCCGCCTCGTCGTCGCCGAGCGACAGCACGTCCAGCTCGCGACGGTGCAGCAGCACCACGACCGCGGTGAGCGCGAAGTACGGCAGGACCAGCAGCACGTCGTGCCAGCCGGCGGTGGCGAGCCGGCCGAGCAGCCAGGAGTAGACCAGCTGGATGCTGTCCGAGTGCCGTTGCAGCAGGTACGTCTGCCCGGCCGAGAGGAACGCCGAGACCGCCACCCCGGCCAGGATCAGCGTCGCCGGGGACCGGCCGCGCGCGCCGGCCACGCCGAGCACGTACGTCATCGCCACCGCGCCGAGCGAGCCGACGAACGCGGCCAGCGGCACGGTCAGCGACAGTCCGGTCAGCGCCGCACCGGCCGCACCGAGGGAGATCACCGCGGTGACCGCCAGCCCGGCGCCGGCCGCCACGCCCAGCAGGTACGGATCGGCCAGCGGGTTACGGAACACCCCCTGGTACGCGCCGCCGGCCAGCGCGAGCAGCGCGCCGACCAGCAGGCCGAGCACCACCCGGGGCAGCCGCAGCTCGGTGACGATGGCGATCTCACCGCCGGTCAGGCCGCTGTCCAGGTGCACCCCGGGCAGCAGGTTGAGCAGTTCGGCGGCGACGCTGCCGGGCGGCAGGCTGACCGGGCCGAGCGACACCCCGGCGACGACGGCGACCAGCACCGCGGCCAGCCCGGCGGCCAGCCAGCGCCGGCGCAGCCCGGCGGGCCTGGCCGTACCGGCGGTCGCCGGTCCGGCGACCGGCGGCGCGACGGACGGACGGCCGGGACCCGACGCCGAGGCCGGGCCGTCCGACCCGGGGCCGGCGGGGTGGCGGGACGCGGGCACGCCGGTCGGCCGGGACGCGTCGGGCGTCCCGGCCGATCGGGGTTGCGTGGGTCGCACGGTCACCGGCGGCGAACGGTCACGCCGGCACCTTGGCGACCGCGTCGACGACCGTGCGGAGCTGGTCGACCACCCGCGGGCCCCAGCGCGAGGCGATGTCGTCGTCGAGGACGACCACCTGGTTGTTCTTGACGGCGGTGAGGCCGGCCCAGCCGCTGCGGGCCTTGACCGTCTCCGGGGTCTGCTGGCAGCACTTGGTGTCGGCCAGGAAGACGAAGTCCGGGTCGGCCTTGACGATCACTTCCTGGGAGAGCTGCGGGTAGCCCCCGTTCTTGCCGTCGGCGTCCGAGGCGTCGGCGATGTTCTCCAGGCCGGCGAGGGAGTAGATCGAGCCGATGAAGGTCTTGCTGGTCGCGGTGTAGAGCTCCGGGCCCAGCTCGTGGTAGTAGGTCAGCTTCTCCGACCGCTGCGGCAGGTCCTTGACCAGCTTGGCGATGTCGTCCTTCATCCGCTTGGTGACGTCGTCGGCCTCGGCCGGGTGACCGGTCAGCGCGCCCAGGTCGGTGATCTGCCGGTAGGAGTCGTCCAGGGTGGCCGCCGCCGGGGTGAGCAGCACCGGGATCTTCAGCGTGGTGAGCTGGTCGACGATCTTGTTGGTGTCGTTGGAGAGCACCACCAGGTCGGGCGTCTTGGCCGCGATCGCCTCGGCGTTGGGCTGGAAGCCGGACAGGTCGCTCTTCGGCGCCTCCGGCGGGTAGTTCGAATTGTCGTCGACGGCGGTGACCTGCTTGCCGGCGCCGATGGCGAAGAGCATCTCGGTCACGCTCGGCGACAGCGAGACGATCTTCTCGGGGCGCTTCTCCAGCGTCAGCTTGCCCACCGTGACGGGAAAGCTGGCCGCCGCGCTGCTGCTGCCGGCGGCGGGGGTGTCGTTCGAGGTCTTCTCGGCGCAGGCGCCGAGGGTCAGTGCGGCCACCGCGAGGGTCGCGGCGAGCAGCCGGGGGGTACGTCCGGACATTTGTCCTCCTGTCGGTCGAGGAGCGTGGTGCTTCGCCGACAGGAACCTGGGTGCCCGCCCGCGAGGCGCCCTTCCTCGAGAGCGCGTGTCGCGACCACCGACGCAGGCGACCTGGCTCGTCCCCGCGCGGGGCGGGGCATCACAGTTGCGGGACAGCGCCGGTTTCGCACCGGCTTCGCTGCGGTTGGTCGGAGCCACGGTAGCGCACGACCAGCGGAGATCGTCCGGACGGGAGGGGTGGGTGGGGTCCCGTCGGGGGCGGAACGGGACCCCACCCGGCTGTCAGGAGCTGGTGATGGTGACGTTGTCCACAGCCGCCTCGACCAGGCTCGCGCCGGAGGCGTCCGCCGCCTCCACCACGATCCGCACCGACTGCCCGGCGTACGGCGTCAGGTTGAGGTTCGCCACCGCCCAGGCGGCGTCCCGGTCGGTGGCCGCGCCCGCCTGGTTGAGCAGGGTGGTGGTGCCGCCGTTGTGCACCACGCTGACCCGCAGGTAGTCCGCCGACGAGGCGTTCGACCCGTGCGCCAGGTACCAGGCCAGCGAGAGGGTGAGCGTGCCGGTGGCCGGGAGGGTCACCGCCGGGGACCGGGCGCTGGTCACCCCGCCGTCGACGTCGTGGTCACCCGCCGCGGTGCCGGCGAGCCGGCCGGTGACCAGGTCGTTGGCGCCGGCGTACGGGACGAGCTGCTTGGCCCCGGAGGAGTTGGTCGCCTGGGCGGCGCCCCGCTCCCAGACCCCGGTGGTGGCGGTGTCCGTGCCGGCCGGGTTGGTGGTCCAGCCGGTGGCCGTCTCGAAGGTGTCCGCCCAGACCGTGGTGCCGCCACCGCCGCCGCAGTACTGGGACTGCTTGCCGATCGCCCGGTACGGGCAGTCGGCGTACTCGGAGAGCAGCAGCACGGCCTCGCGGTTGCGGGAGGTCTGCGCGGGGATCACCTCGTCCGGCGGGTAGAAGCCGCCGCCGGTGGCCGAGCCCGGGTACATCTCGAAGGTGTACGCCCAGATGCCGTGCGCGCCCCACATCCAGTCGATGCTGGTGCCGTCGGCGATGTAGAGGTCGCTGGACTGTTCCGGGGTGTAGCCGTTGGTGTTCGCCATCTGCTGGCCGATGGTGGCGAAGGTGTTGTACTGGTCGGCGCCCATCCCGGTGGGGGTGTTCGCGGTGGTGTAGCCGAACGGCCAGAGCACCAGCTGCGAGTAGGTGTGGAAGTCGATGTTGGCCTTGATCTGCTGCGTCCCGCCGACCACCCGGCTGTTGACGAAGTTGCGCAGCGCGCTGGTCTCCGGGGCGGAGAAGGCGGACGGGCCGCGGTAGGTGTCCGACGAGGTGGTGCCGGACGAGCCGCCGCAGCAGCCCCACTGGTACGACCAGTTCCGGTTCAGGTCGGTGCCGACGGCGGTGGAGCCGCTGTTGGGCTGCCGGTTCTTCCGCCAGGAGCGGTACGAGCCGGTGGCGATGTCGTACTCGCTACCGTCGGGGTTGACCGTCGGGACGATCCAGAGCTCCCGGGAGTTGACGATGTTGGTGATCCGGGAGTCGCTGCCGTAGCTGTCGGTGAAGAGGTTGAGCAGGTAGATCGCCATCTCGACGGTCAGGTGCTCCCGGGCGTGCTGCTGGGCGTTGAAGAGGATCTCCGGTTCGTTCTCGTCGGTGCCGACGTTGTCGGAGATCTTCACCGCCATCAGGTCGCGGCCCTCGTACGACGTACCGATGCTGATCTTGCGGGCGATGGCCGGGTGGTCCGCGACCGCCTGGTTCACGACGGCGGTCAGCTCGGCGTAGTCGTGGTAGTTGGAGTCGGCCGGCGGGAAGGCGAGGGTGCCGGCCTCGTCGTGGGAATGCGTCGACGCGGGCTCGGACTCCAGCCGGAAGCCCAGCCGGGTGATCGCCGCCGCCTCGGCCCGGGTGGCCGAGACGTGCAGGATGCCGTGCTCGGAGTAGTCGATCGCCGCGCCGGTGCGGGCGACGGCGTTCCGGTCGGCGAGGGTGCGTGGTCCGAGCACCCGGTAGCCGGCGGCGGCCGGTTCCGGGTCCGGGGCGGGGCGGGCGGAGACCGGCCCGGCGGCGACGGTGACGAGGCCGAGCCCGACGGCGACGGCCAGCGCCAGCCGGCGGCGGAGTGGGGACATGCGGAGGGCCATGGACAACCTCCTCGGGGTACGGGAGATCCCGTTGTCCGCACACTTCACCAGGAGCCACATGGTCATATCAACATTCATCACTGCCATGGTCCATCCCGGCCGGATCCTCCTGCCGGCAATAATTTTCTACCCCTGGATACCTGGCGGAACTTCCCTCCGAGCGGGACAGTGAACGGCAACGATTCCCCACCTCGCGGAGTTGCCATGGCCAGCACATCCCTGCGCGCCCTCGCCCTCGCCGGCGTCGCCGCGCTCACCCTCCTCGGCACCGCCGTCCCGACCCAGGCCGATCCGGTCACCGCCCTCGTCCACGACGAGCAGATCACCTGGCAGGACTGGACCAGCGACACCGACTGGGCGACCGGCGACGCCGCCGGCACGGTGGTCACCCCCACCGGGCTCAGCCTCGGCACCCCGGTCGGCACCACCGTCTACAAGGACCCGCACGACAAGAGCAAGCGGAGCTGGGCGTACGGCACCTGGACGTCACCGGTGACCCAGGTCGGCTTCGACGCCACCGAACTGGTCACCTCCTGGAACGCCGACACCCCGGCCGGCACCTGGATCCAGGTCGAGCTCCAGGGCACCTACACCACCGGCACCCAGACCCCCTGGTACGTGATGGGGCGCTGGGCCTCCGGCGACGCCGACATCAAGCGGACCACCGTCGACAAGCAGGGCGACAAGATCTCGAGCATCTGGACCGACACCTTCGCCATCGACGACGCCGCCGCCGGGGTGCTGCTGCGGGCGTACCAGCTGCGACTGACCCTCTACCGGGACCCGGCGGGCACCGCGTCGCCGGTGGTCCGCACGGTCGGCGCGATGAGCTCGCACGTGCCCGACCGGTTCACCGTCACGCCGAGCGCCGGCGGCATCGCCTGGGGCACCGAGCTGGCCGTACCGCGCTACTCGCAGAACATCCACTCCGGCCACTACCCGGAGTACGACGGAGGCGGCGAGGCCTGGTGCTCCCCCACCTCGACCGAGATGGTCGTCGAGTACTGGGGCCGCAGGCCCTCGGCGGCCGACACGTCCTGGGTGGACCCGACGTACCCGGACCCGACGGTCAACCACGCCGCCCGGATGACCTACGACTACCAGTACGACGGCGCCGGCAACTGGCCCTTCAACACCGCGTACGCGGCCAGCTTCCCGGGCCTGGAGGGGCGGGTGACCCGGCTGCACTCGCTGGACGAGCTGGAGCGCTTCATCGCCGCAGGCATCCCCGTGGTGACCAGCCAGTCCTTCCTCGCCAGCGAGCTGGACGGGGCGGGCTACGGCACCTCCGGGCACCTGATGGTGGTGGTCGGCTTCACCGCCGACGGCGACGTCATCGCCAACGACCCCGCCTCGTCCAGCAACGAGGCGGTCCGGAACGTCTACCAGCGGGAGCAGTTCGAGCAGATCTGGCTGCGGACGAAGCGGACCACCGCCAGCGGCGGCACCGGCAGCGGCTCCGGCGGCATCGCCTACCTGATCAAGCCGACCGACGTGCCGTGGCCCGTTGTCGCGGGGTCCACCAACTGGTGACAGCCGGCACCGACGCGACGAGCCCGGCACGAGTTCCGTGCCGGGCTCGTCGGTGGGGCTTGTTCGGTAGGGGCTCGCCCGGTCAGGGCGGGCCGTCAGGATTCCTGGCCCTGGCTCAGCGCGACGGGGCGAACGTGGTGGGCGGAGCGGACGTCTCGTCGGCGGCCCGCCGGCGGCGGACCGTGCGGACCAGGATGACCACCCAGGCCACCGCGGCGACCACCCCGGCCAGGGTCAGCCCCGTGGCCAGCAGGTACGTCGATCCGCCCGTGGTGGAGAAGACGCCCTTGCGGGCGCCCGTGTCGCGCGCCTCGGCCGTGCCGCCCTTGGCCAGGCTGTCCGGCGCGTCGTAGAGGATGACGTCGGTGCGCCCGGCAGAGCCGTCCGTGGCCACGAAGTCCCCGTGCCACTCACAGTTACGCCGTGAGCATTCCTCGCTCACGGCCGTGAAGGTTCCCGCCGTACCACTGCCGCCCTTGGCCTGCCAGGCCGGCACGAGGTCGGTGGCGCCCATCATCAGCCCGATGGCGGCGATGACCGGCAGCCCGATCCAGACGAAAACCTTCGTCCGCCACCCGTTGATCTTGTCCATGGCGGCAGACCCTAGCCGGGCCGCCCCGGTTTCGCTGCCCCGTCGCCGGCTATCCCTCGCGATGCGGATCCGCCTGGTCCGGCTCGTCGTCGCCGGCCAGCGCCGACCGGAGCCGCTCCTTCTCGGCGCGCCGCCGCTCGGCCGCGGCGGCCATCTCCTCGGCCATCTCGTCCCGCCAGCCCCGCAGCAGGAAGAACGAGGCGGCGGCGGAGAACGCCAGCGCCAGGATCAGCTTCAGGAAGATGTCCATGTCGACCGGCCAGAGGGCCAGCACGACCACCACGAACAGCCCGATCCGGCCCAGCGTGTACTTGACCGCCGCGCTCACGTTTCCACTCCGTTCTCCGCCGCCGGGGTGACCCGGGTCGGGTTCAGCCCGTGCGTCGGGCCAGCCAGTGCACGCCATGGAACCAGAGCACCGCGTACACCAGGGTGAACGCGAGGGCGGCCAGGCCGCCGGTGAGCAGCGGCGCCAGGCCGCCCGCCACCCCGGCGACCAGCAGCCCGCCGACCACCGCGACCACGGCGGCGACCAGCGCCGCCACCACCCGGGCCGCGCCGAACTCCCAGGCCCGGAAGTCGTCCCAGTACAGCCACGCCGGCAGGATCACCGCCAGCCAGCCGTTGGTGCGCCCGAACTCCCCCGCGCCGATCGACGCGAAGGCCCAGTCGAACAGCACCAGCGCCAGCATCCCGATGACCCACCCGGCCAGGCTGACCCCGAGCAGGTCGCCCAGGGTGAGGACGCGCCCCTCGGCGTCCCGCCGGGGGAATCCGCTCCGCTGCTCGGTCATGGTGCTACGAGGATACGGCCGGATCAGGCCCAGACCTGCTGGGGCTCGGAACGCCGCTCGGCCAGCGACGGGGCCTTGTCGTACTCCCGGACCACGTTGTAGCGGGTGTCCCGCTCGACGGGCTGGAAGCCGGCGTCCCAGATCAGGTGCAGCAGGTCGTCCCGGTGCATCGTGTTCGGGGTGCCGTACGAGTCGGCGTCGTGGGTGATCTTGTATTCCACGACCGAGCCGTCCAGGTCGTCCACCCCGAAGTTGAGCGACAGTTGGGCCACCGAGAGACCGTGCATCACCCAGAAGCACTTCACGTGCGGCACGTTGTCGAAGAGCAGCCGGGAGACCGCGAAGGTCTTCAGCGACTCGGCCGGCGACGCCATCGTGGTGCGGGCCTGGATCCGGTTACGGATCTTGCCGTCCGCCGAGTCGACGAAGTCGTGCTGGTAGCGCAGCGGGATGAAGACCGCGAAGCCGCCGGTCTCGTCCTGCAGCTCGCGCAGGCGCAGCACGTGGTCGACCCGGTGCCGGGGCTCCTCGATGTGGCCGTAGAGCATGGTCGACGGGGTCTTCATGCCCTTCGAGTGGGCCAGCCGGTGGATCCGCGACCAGTCCTCCCAGTGGCACTCGTGGTCCACGATGTGCTGCCGGACCTCCCAGTCGAAGATCTCGGCGCCACCACCGGTCAGCGACTCCAGGCCGGCGTCCATCAGCTCGTCGAGGATCTCGTCGGCGCTCAGCCCGCTGATCTTCTCGAACCACTGCACCTCGGTGGCGGTGAAGCACTTGAGCTTGACGTTCGGCAGCGCCGCCTTCAGCTCGCGCAGCACCTTCGGGTAGTAGCGCCACGGCAGGGTCGGGTGCAGGCCGTTGACGATGTGCAGCTCGGTGAGCTGCTCGTCCTCCATCTCCTTGGCCTTGCGTACGGCCTCGTCGATGCGCATCGTGTACGCGTCCTTCTCGCCCGGCTTGCGCTGGAACGAGCAGTACGCGCAGGAGGCGGAGCAGACGTTGGTCAGGTTGAGGTGCCGGTTGACGTTGAACATCACCCGGTCGCCGTTGAGCTCGGTACGGCGGTGGTGGGCCAGCCGCCCCAGCCAGGCCAGGTCGTCGCTGTCGTAGAGCGCGATCCCGTCCTCCCGGGTCAGCCGCTCACCGGCGTACACCTTCGCTTCGAGCTCGCGCTTGAGTCCGGCGTCCATCGAAAGCCACGTCCCTTCCACCTGTGTCCCGGTCGAGCCTACGTCGGGCCCCCGACGAGCCGGCGACACGGGCACCGCCAGCGACCTACCTCACCGGACTCTCAGGTACCCGTGACCGGGCGACGCATCGACATCGCTGCCTCGGTGCGGTAAGACAGGGTGGGGCGCGACACACACTGGTAGCGTCCCGGTCGCCGCGCCCACCGTGCGCGGCACGAGCGCGCCGGACGGGGAGCGGAATGGTCGACAGCGGGCACGGGCGACGGCAGCGACGACGCAGGAGCCCGGTGATCTCGCCGGTGCTGCGTCCCGCGCTCTGGTCGGCCCTGCTCGGCGCCGTCGCCGCGATGGCCCTGGCCACCCCCGCGTACGCCGAACCGGCGCTGCCCAACGCCGTTCCCGACACCGGCTCCCGCCCGGTGGCCACCGGCGGCCTGCGCCTGCCCGGTGCCGCCCCGGGCCTGTCCGGCGGCGTGACCGGCCTGCCCACCGGCGGGCCGACCCTGCCGGTCGGCGGGGTCGTCACCAGCCCGCTGCTGGCCCAGATCACCGCCCTCGAGACGCAGAACGGCCAGCTCGGCGACCAACTGCTCGGGCTCCGCCAGCAGCGCGACGACGCCCGAACGCAGCTCACCGCCGCCGAGGGTGAGCTGGCCCGGGCCCGCGACGCCCTGGCCGCCGCCCAGCAGCGCGCCGACTCCGTGGCCGCCGACGCCTTCAAGGCCGCCGCCGCCCTGCCGCCCGGCGAGATCGCCGAGGACCTCCAGGGGTTGAGCCGGCTGTCGCGGATCTCCCGCGGCGAGCAGTCCGAGGGCACCACCACCGCCGCCGCCGGCGAGCTGTCCCGCACCCGCACCGCCGAGCAGGTCGCCACCCAGGCGGTCGCCTCCGCACAGGACCGGGTCCGCCGGGCGGAGGAGCAGTTCACCGCGGTGGAGAAGGCGCTGCGGGAGAACGAGCGGAAGCTGGTCAAGCTCCGCGCGGACAACCAGGCCCAGCTGATCGAGCTGGAGCGGCAGCAGGAGGCCGCCGAGCAGAAGCTGGGTGCCGCGTACGTCGAGGGGCAGAGCACGACCGGCCTGATCGCCAACCCGCAGGCCCTGGCCGCGGTCCGGTACGCGCTGGCGCAGCTCGGCGACCCGTACCTCTGGTCGGCCGAGGGGCCGGACCGGTTCGACTGCTCCGGTCTGATGTGGGCGGCGTACCGCTCGGCCGGCTACTACGACCTGCCCCGCGTCTCCCGGGACCAGTACTACGCCACCCGGGCCCGCTCGGTGGACCGCAGCGCCCTGCTCCCCGGCGACCTGCTCTTCTTCGCCTCGGGTAGCAGTTGGACGACCATCCACCACGTCGGCATGTACATCGGCGGCGGCAAGATGGTGCAGGCACCGTCCACCGGCGACGTCGTCAAGATCTCCACGGTCCGGTGGTCCGGCCTGTACGCCGCCACCCGGGTCGTCGGGGCGGTACCCGCGCCGACCACCCCGGCACCGCCCGTCACGCCCACCACGCCGGCCCCCAAGCCGACGGGATCGACGTCGCCGAAGCCGACCACCCCGGCGCCGAACCCTTCGCCCACCTCCACGAAGGTGCCCACCCGGCCGCCGACCACGCCGCCGACCACGCCGCCGGCGTCGCCGTCGCCGTCGCAGAGCCCGTCGCCGTCGCAGAGCCCGTCGCCGTCGCCGACCCCGTCGGAGTCGAGCGCGCCGAGCCCGACGACCAGCAGCGCGGCGCCGAGCACCGCGCCGAGCAGCCTGGCCCCGGAGAGCAGCGCCCCGGCGTCGACGTCGGCCTCGGCCTCGGCGAGCACCGGCGCCTGACCGACGCCACCCGGCCGACACCCCGCCCGGTACGCGCTCCGGCTGTGCCGGCGGGTAGGAATGTGGCACCGTGACATCCAGGCACACCCGGCCCGGTGTCAGGGGTGCGGGTGCGAGCGCGGCGCGGAGGGCGAGCATGGGCGAGCGACAGATTCCGGCGGAGACCGTCGACCGGGGATCCGTGCCCGAACCGGCCGCCTCGACCGGCGCCGCCCCGACCGGACGCTCCGCGGTCGACCGGCCGCGGGCGGACGTCGCGCCGAGCACACCCGACGCCGCCCCGGCCGCACCCGATGCCTCGCCGGCCGCGTCCGCGTCCGACGCCGGGCCGGCAGCGGACCGCTCGGGCGCGAGCGCGGACCTGCCGCCGGCCGTGTCCCCGCCGTCGTCGTCCGCCGCGCCCGCCCGCGCCCGGGCCAGCGTCGCCACCGTGACCGCGCCACCGCAGGACGAAGACCTGCCGGGGCCGCCGGCCGCCGGCACCACCTACCGGGCCGGCGCGCCGGAGAGCGCCCGGGCCGGCGGGGAGAGCGCCCCCGACCGGGCCGAGGATTCCGGCTGGGCACGCGTCCCGACCGGCGCCGCGCCCGTGGTGGGCGCCGCGCCGGTACCCGGGCAGCGCGGCGCTGGCTCGACGCCGGGCACCCGGGCCAGCGCCTCCGTGCCGGGGCCGAGCCGGATCTCGGCCGAGGAGGCCACCGCCGGTGCGGCCGACGCGGCCGCCCGGTCCGGTGGCGGAGCCCCCACGGTCTACCGGTCGACGCCGGTCAACCCGGAACCGCCCGAGCCCGCCCAGCCCCCGGAACCGGCCCAGCCGCCCACCCCGCCGACGCCCGAGCCGGAGCCCGCACCGACCCCGGAACCGCCCAGGCCGGCGCCCGCGCCCACGCCCGCCCCGCCCGCGCCGACGCCGACCCCGGAACCGCCGGTGCCCGGGCCGTTCCCCCCGCCGGTGCCCCCGCTGCCGCGCCCGACCCCGCCCCCTCCGCGCCCGACCCCGCCGGGACCGGTCCCGCCCGTGCCCGGCCCGCCGGTACCCCCGCCCGGGCCGGCGGTCCCCCCGCCGCCGCCCCCGCCGGGCCCGATGCCGGCCCCGCCGTTCCCGCCGCCGCCGGCCGTACCGGGGGCGGGCACGCCGGTCTCCGCCCCGCCGCCGTTCCGGGCCGCCGCCCAGGTCTCCGCGCCACCCGCCCGGGCCGCCGCGCCCGTCTCGGCCCCGCCGGCGGCGCCGGTCCGGCCGGCCTCGGCCCCCGTCGCGCGCCCCGACTGGGGTACGCCGGCCGCCGGCGTCGCCAGCCGGCCCGGTACGCCCTACCGGGGCGGCCCGGACCTGGCCAGCACCGTCTACGGCGGCACCGAGGGGCCCGGCTTCGCCACGGTCTCCTTCCCGGCCGGCAACCCGCTGGAGAACTCCGGCTCGCTGACCGGGCACATCCTGGCCCAGGGCTGGGCCGACACGCCCGCCGAACGGTCCCGTACCACCCGGGTGGTGGTCGTCCTGGCCGCCTCGCTGGGGCTGCTGGTGGCGATCAGCGTGCTGGTCGTCCTGCTCGCCAACGACGCCATGGACGGGCTGGTGGGCAGCATCCTGAATAAGTGACCGAGGGCGGTTCGGGCCACGGCGTCCGGTCCGTGGAGGTACCCGGGGCGAGGGTGAGCCCGCCCACTACCCCCTCGCGATCGACTGGCGGCGTGGCCGGACCGCCGTACACTTGTGGAGATCACTGACCCGGCGCGCCTGGTGCGCGCCCATGGGCGATCTTGCGGGCGATTCGGCGGCGTGCAGCCGCAGCGGGCCATCGCGAAGATGCGCCCCGCTCGAAAGGCATTTCTTGACCACCTTCGCTGACCACGGCACCACTCCGTCCGTCCTCGACCCGACCGTCGGGGACACCCCCGCCGCCGACGTCGACTTCGCCGACCTCGGCCTGCCCCGGCCGCTGGTCGAGGCGCTCGCCCGACAGGGCATCACCACCCCGTTCGAGATCCAGCGGGCCACCATGCCCGACGCGCTCGCCGGCCGGGACGTGCTCGGCCGGGGCCAGACCGGCTCCGGCAAGACCCTCGCCTTCGGGCTGCCGCTGATCGCCCGGCTCGCCGACCGCAACCGGGCCCGTCCGCTGCACCCCCGGGCCCTGGTGCTGGTCCCCACCCGGGAACTCGCCATGCAGGTCAACGACGCCCTGATGCCGCTCGGCAAGGCCGTCGGCATCTTCCTCAAGACCGCCGTCGGCGGCGTGCCGTACGACCGGCAGATCGACGCGTTGCGCCGTGGCGTGGAGATCGTCGTGGCCACCCCGGGCCGGCTCGGCGACCTGATCAACCGGGGCGTGTGCCACCTGGACGACGTCGAGGTGACCGTCCTCGACGAGGCCGACCAGATGGCCGACATGGGCTTCCTGCCCGAGGTGACCGAGCTGCTGGCGAAGACGCCGGCGGGCGGCCAGCGGCTGCTCTTCTCGGCCACTCTGGACGGTGACGTGGACTCGCTGGTCAAGCGGTTCATGACCGACCCGGTGACCCACTCGACCGCCCCGTCGACCGCGTCGGTGTCCACCATGGACCACCACATGCTGCTGATCCCGCCGCACGACAAGTTCGCGGTGGCGGCGTCCATCGCGGCCCGGGACGGCCGGACCATGCTCTTCGCGCGAACCCAGCTCGGAGTCGACCGGCTGGTCGAGCAGCTCGCCGCGGTCGGCGTACGGGCCGGTGGCCTGCACGGTGGCAAGACCCAGCGGATGCGTACCAAGACGCTGGCCGAGTTCCGCGAGGGCCGGATGAACGTCCTGGTCGCCACGGACGTGGCCGCCCGGGGCATCCACGTCGACGGGGTCTCGCTGGTGCTGCACATCGACCCGCCGAAGGACCCGAAGGACTACCTGCACCGCGCGGGCCGTACCGCCCGGGCCGGCGAGTCCGGCGCGGTGGCGACGCTGGTGCTGCCCAAGCAGCGCCGCACCACGCTGGCGATGATGGAGAAGGCCGGCGTCGCGCCGGCCGAGACCCGGGTCCGCGTCGGCGACCCGGCCCTGGCCGAACTGACCGGTGCCCGCGAGCCCAGCGGCGTCCCGGTCCGCGAGGAGCCGGAGCCGCGCCGCGCCGGCGGGCAGCGCCGCTACGGCGACCGGCCGACCGGCGAGCGCCGCTACGGCGACCGGCCGACCGGCGAGCGCCGCTACGGCGACCGGCCGACCGGCGAGCGCCGCTACGGCGACCGGCCGACCGGCGAGCGCCGCTACGGCGACCGGCCGACCGGCGAGCGCCGCTACGGCGACCGGCCGACCGGCGAGCGCCGGTTCGGCGACCGGGACGGGCGCGGCGAGCGCTTCGGCGAGCGCCGCTTCGACCGTCCGGCGGGCGAGCGTTCCTTCGGCGACCGGGGCCAGCGCGGCTTCGACAGCCGGAGCGACCGCCCCACGGGCGAGCGTTCCTTCGGCGACCGGGGTGACCGGGGCTACGCCGACCGCTCCCAGGGCGAGCGGCGCTACGGCGACCGCGACGGGCGCGGCGAGCGCTTCGGTGAGCGGCGCTTCGACGGCCGGAGCGACCGCCCGGCGGGCGAGCGTTCCTTCGGCGACCGGGGCGACCGGGGCGACCGGCCGACCGGCGACCGCTCGTTCGGCGACCGGGGCCAGCGCGGCTTCGGCGACCGCACCGAACGGCCGGCCGGCGAGCACCGCTACGGCGACCGCGGCGAGCGCTTCGGCGACCGGCCGCAGGGCGAGCGGCGCTTCGGCGGCGAGCAGCGCGGCACCGAGCGCCGGGGCGGGTTCCGCCCCGAGGGCCGGGGCGACGACCGGCCGCGCGACGACCGGCGTGGCTTCGGCGGCCGGCCGCCGGCGCGTACCCACTGATCCGTCCGACCACCCGGAACGCCGTCGCGGAGCTCGCGCTCCGCGGCGGCGTTTCCGCATGCGCTGCCGGGGTCGGCCGGCTGGCGTAGCGTCCGAATCATGCCGAGGTCACTCTTCTGGAGCCGGACGGACATCGCCGGTGCCGAGCACGCCGTCCTCGACGACGGCCCCGGGTTCGTCGCGCACGGCACCCAGGTTGCCGTGGACCCGATCCCCTGGACGTGCCGCTACCAGCTGGCCGCCGACGCGGACGGCGCCACCAGGTCGCTGGAGGTGACGGCCGAGGGGGCGGGCTGGTCGCGGCGGGTGCGGCTGGAGCGCGGCGCGGACGGCTGGCGGGTGACCACCGCCGAGCAGGGCGACCTCGACGCGGCACTGCGGGCCGCCGGGCAGCCGCCGGCCGGGCTGCCGGGCGCCGACGACCCGGACCGGCTGTACGACGCCCTCGACGTCGACCTGAGCGGGTCGCCGCTCTTCAACGCCCTGCCGGTCCGGCGGCTGGGGCTGACCGGGGCGACGCCGGACCTCCCGCACACGGTCACCGTGGCGTGGGTGCTGGCGCCGAGCCTGGAGGTGGTCCCCGCCGAGCAGGTCTACACCCCGCTCGGGCCGGGACGGGTCCGGTTCGCCAGCGACGGCTTCCGGGCCGAGCTGACCCTCGACGCCGACGGCCTGGTGCGGCACTATCCCGGGCTGGCCGAGCGGGTCGACGCCCGCTGAGCCGGCCGGTCAGGCCGGCCAGGCGCCGCTGTCGAGGAACCGTTCGATCGTGGCCAGGTGCGGGGCCAGGTCCAGCCCCTGCGCGGCCACCCAGTGGTCGTCGTAGTAGGTGTGGGCGTACCTTCCGCCGGCGTCGCAGATCAGGGTGACCACCGAACCGGTCCGCCCGGCGGCGAGCATCTCGGCGATCAGCCCGAAGGCGCCCCAGAGGTTGGTGCCGGTGGAGCCGCCGACCCGGCGGCCGAGCACGGCCGAGCCGGCGCGCATGGCGGCCAGCGAGGCGGCGTCCGGGACCTGGGTCATCCGGTCCACCACCGAGGGCAGGAAGGACGCCTCGACGGTCGGCCGGCCGATCCCCTCGATCCGGGAGCCGCGACCGGTGCGTACCGACCAGTCGGCGGCCTGCCAGGCCGGGTAGAACGCCGAGTTCTCGGGGTCGACCACGCAGAGCTTGGTGCACAGCCGCCGGTAACGGGCGTACCGGCCGATGGTGGCGCTGGTGCCGCCGGTGCCGGCGCCCACCACGATCCAGGCCGGGATCGGGTGCCGCTCCAGCGAGAGCTGCGCGTAGATCGACTCGGCGATGTTGTTGTTGCCCCGCCAGTCGGTGGCCCGCTCGGCGTAGGTGAACTGGTCCATGTAGTGCCCGCCGCTGTCCTCGGCCAGCCAGCGCGCCTCGATCACCACCTTGGCCGGGTCCTCCACCAGGTGGCAGCGCCCGCCGTGGAACTCGATCTGGGCGATCTTCTCGGGTGAGGTGGAGGCGGGCATCACCGCCACGAACGGCAGCTCCAGCATCCGGGCGAAGTACGCCTCGGAGACCGCGGTGGAGCCGGAGGACGCCTCGATGATGGTGGTCTCCGGGCCGATCCAGCCGTTGCAGAGCCCGTAGAGGAAGAGCGAGCGGGCCAGCCGGTGCTTGAGCGAGCCGGTGGGGTGGACCGACTCGTCCTTGAGGTAGAGGTCGATCCCCCAGGCCCGGGGCAGCGGGAAGGGCAGCAGGTGGGTGTCGGCGGAGCGGTTCGCGTCCGCCTCGACCGTGGCGATCGCCTCGGTCACCCAGGTCCGGCTGGCCTCGTCACACCGGTCGAGATGAGTCACGCCGGCAACGTTACAAGTGAGCTCAGCTCCCGTCCGGCCCGACCCGGTGCCGCTGGCGGCGCTGCCCGGCCCGGCCGACGGCCCGGACCACCGGGGTCAGCGCGAGCGCCAGCCGCGGCAGCGCGTCCAGCAGCCGTACCTGTGCGCCGCGCCAGCGCGGCAGGCTGACCACCGGGCGAGGGTGGCGGGCCAGCCGGGCGGCCCGCGCCGCGACCCGCTGCGGGGTGAGCATCGCCCCGGTGAAGGAGGCCAGCGCGCCCGGGTCGTCGAGCCGGTCGTGCAGCATCGGCGTCCAGATCCCGTCCGGGCACAGGCACGACACGTGTACGTCGGTCAGGCCGGCCATCCGCAGGTCGGCCAGGGTGCCGAGGCTGAACGCCAGCAGGGCGTGCTTGCTGGCCGCGTAGACGGTCTCGCCGGGCGCGGCGATCAGCCCGGCGAGGGAGACGACGTTGAGCACGTGCCCGCGCCCCTGCGCGCGCATCACGGCCAGCGCGGCCAGGGTGCCGGTCATCGCGCCGAGCGCGTTCACCTCGACCACCCGACGCCGGGTCGCCGCGTCGTGCTCCCAGGACGGCCCGGTGACCAGGATGCCGGCGTTGTTGACCCAGAGCCCGAGCCCGCCGGCCGTCCCGCCAGCCGCCTCGGCGGCGACCTCGGCGCAGGCCGCCTCGTCGCGCACGTCCAGCGCCCGGGACCAGCCACCGAGCGGCGCGGCGGCGGTGGCGGCCGCGTCGGCGTCCAGGTCGGTCAGGAGGACGGCCCAGCCGTCGGCGTGCAGCGCGGCGGCGATGGCCCGGCCCAGCCCGCCGGCCGCACCGGTGACCACGGCGGCGCCGCGTACGGGGGTCGTCATCGGCGCAAGGTATCGCCGCCGGGCGGGCGACGCCAGAGCCGGACGGTCAGCTCCCGGGCGACCCGAGCGGCTGCGGGCGGTTCTCCCACTTGGTCGACAGGGCGATGCCGGTGCGGGTGGACGCCACGCCCGGGGTGCGGTTGAGCCGCACGATCAGCGCCTCCAGCTCGGCGATCGTGCCGACCCGCGCCTTCAGCAGGAAGGACTCGACGCCGGCCATGAAGTAGCAGGACTCGATCTCGGGCATCTGGCGGAACGCCTCCAGCACGTCGTCGGTGTCCCCGCCGGAGTCCTCGACGATGCCGATCAGCGCGGTCACGCCGAGCCCGACCGCCTCCGGCTCCACCTCCGCCCGGTACGCCCGGATCACGCCACCGGATTCCAGCTTGCCGACCCGCTCGTGCACGGCGGGGGCGGAGAGGCCGACCTGCCGGGCGAGTTCGGCGTACGACAGTCGGGCGTTGCCGCGCAGCAGGTCGACGAGGCTCAGGTCGATGGCGTCCACGGAAGGTGACCCTAGCTGTCCGGGCGTAACGTCGGACGGCCGGCACCCGTTGAACATGACAACACGTAACTATTTACGGACTCAGTGTGATGGAGGCCTGACCCGGGTAATATTTCCTAACTTCCCACTCAGTGCGTTTTTCGCGTTTGGCGGACAGGCCAGGTCGCTGGTGCTGTAATTGCCATACGTCCCTCATGACGGCTCTGGGCTCGCACCAGCCGGGGGCAGTGTGTTCAGCCGGGGGCTTCGTCGACGCGAGGAGGGGGCTGTGGACACTGGAGATCGCCTGCTGACACCGGGTGAGGTTGCCGCGTTGTTTCGGGTTGACCCGAAGACTGTGACGCGATGGGCGGCGGCCGGCCGGATCGGCAGCATCCGGACTCCAGGCGGGCATCGCCGGTTTCGGGAATCCGAGGTGCGGGCCCTGCTGGAAGGGGAGGGCATGCTGGACGAGGGGGAGGACATCGGCAAGCCGCGCAATGTCGGCCCCGCCGCCTCGACCGGACCGGGGCCGGCCAACGCCGGGATGTACTGAATGGTGCGAGACGGATCGCGGGCCGGCCGACAGGTCCGGTCCGCGCCCGTCTGAGGCGAGGTTCCGCTTCGCTACGACCGGTCGGCGGCCAACTGCCCCGACCACCGCCGGAACAACGTGTGCGACACGCCGAGCGCGTCCAGCACCTTGCCGGCCACGAAGTCGACCAGCTGCTGTGCGGTGGCCGAGGCCCCGGAGCCGTAGAAGCCCGGACTGGCCGGCAGCACCACCGCCCCGGCGTCGTGCAACGCGATCAGGTGTTCCAGGTGGCTGCGGGTCACCGGCGTCTCCCGGGGCACCACCACCACCGGCCGGCGCTCCTTGAGGTTGACCTCGGCCGCGCGCTGCAACAGGTCCTTGGAGAGCCCGATGGCGATGCCGGCGCAGGCCGCCGTGCTCGCCGGCACCACCGCCATCCCGCGTACCCGGTAGGAGCCGCTGCTGGGGCCGGCGGCGATGTCGCCGGCCGGCCAGTGCCGCACGTCGGCGTCGGCGAGGTCCCGACCCAGCCAGGCGGCCAGGTCCTCGGCCCAGTGGCCGTCCCGGAACGGGCGGCCGGTCTCGTCGAGCACGGTCAGCCGGGCGGCCCGGGAGACGATCAGGTCCACCGGCTCGCCGGCGTCGAGCAGCCCGTTGACGACCGCCGCCGCGTACGGGGTGCCGGACGCGCCGGAGACCCCGACCACCCATGGTTCGCGCATGTCGTCCAGCCTGCCTGGTCGCCGCCGCGCTCCGCCGGGCGGCCCCCCGACCGCTGCGCTGCGTGTCGCCGGGGCACCCCGCTGTGCGCCGGGACGGCGGGAGCGCGGCGGACCTGCCATGCTGCCGTCGGCGCCCACGCCGCACGGGAAGGGATCGAGCCATGGTCGAGGAGGTGCTCCGGTCGCTGCGGGCCGGGTGCCCGATCCCGCCCCGGCTCTCGCCGTACGCGGACCCGGTGCAGGAGTGGCTGCTGGACCGGCTGCGCCGACTGGGCGTACCGCTGGACGCCAGCGCCCGGGAGCGGCTGGACCGGGCCGGCTTCGCCCGGTACGCGGGCCGGCTCTACCCGGACGCCACCGAGCCGGACCTGCGTACCCTGGCCGCCCTGTTCACCTGGTTCTTCCTGGTCGACGACGCGTGCGACGGGCCGGACCGGCTCGCGCCGGAGCAGATCAGGGCGGTGCGGGCCGGGGCGGTGAGCCTGCTGCGGGACGGCCCACGCCGGCGGCACCCGGGGTTCGGCGGGCCGCTGCGCCGGCTGCTGGTCGACGCCTGGCGGGTGCCCCGGCGCCGGATGCCGGCCCGCTGGCGGCTGCGGTTCGCCGACGCGGTCGCCGACCACCTGGACGGCACCTGGCGGGAGTCGGTCGCCAAGGACCTCGGGCGGCGCCCCTCGGTGGCCGAGTACGTCCAGCTGCGCCGGGCGACGTCGGCGGCGTACGTCTCGTACCCGCTGATCGAGTTCGCCACCGGGCGGCCGTTGCCCGACCCGGTCTACCACCACCCGGCGCTGCGCCGGATCGGCGAGCTCGGCAACGACCTGCTCTCCTGGTACAACGACCTCGCCTCGCTGGAGCGGGACCGGGCCACCTCGGGCGGGCACAACCTGGTGCTCGCGGTGGCCGGCGAGCGCGGGGTGCCGCTGGACACCGCCGTGGAGCTGACCGCCGAGCGCTGGCGGGCGGCGATGGACCGCTTCGTCGCGCTCCGCGCCGACGTGCCGTCGTTCGGCCCCGCCCTCGACCCGGCCGTCACCACCCACCTCGACGGCGTCGCCAACGCCGTCCGCGGCACCGTCGACTGGACCCTGGAGAGCGCCCGCTACCCCACCCCCTGACCCCGCTTTTGTGGCCGCACTTACACCGAAAGAGTGGCCTCGGCGCGTGGAATGGCCACTCTTTCCGCGAAACTGCGCGAAATCTTGGCCGGGGTGGGGTCGGTCAGGGGTGGAGGTGGAGGCGGATGGTGAGGTCGAGCAGGGCGAAGAGGAAGAGGGCGATGCCGACGAAGCCGTTCGCGGTGAAGAACGCCCGGTTGACCTTGCTCAGGTCGGTGGGGCTGACCACCACGTGCTGGTAGCCGAAGGCGAGGGCGGTGAAAGCCAGGCCGATCCACCACAGCCAGCCGAAGCCGACCAGCGCGCCGAACCAGATGAACAGCGCGAAGGTGACCACGTGCGCGACGGTGGAGGCGTGCAGCGCGAAGCGCCGCCCGTACCGGGCGGGCACGCTGTGCACGCCGATCTCCCGGTCGATCTCGGAGTCCTGGCAGGCGTAGATCAGGTCGAAGCCGCCGATCCAGAGCCCCACCGCCGCGCCGAGCAGCCAGGCCGGCCAGGAGCCGTCCAGGGTGCCGGTGACCGCGAGCCAGGCGCCGACCGGGCCGACCGCCTGGGCGATCGCCAGGATGGCGTGCGGCCAGTTGGTGAACCGCTTGCCGTAGGGGTAGACGACCAGCGGGATCACCGCCAGCGGCGCGAGCACCAGGCAGAGCGGGTTGAGCAGCGCGGCGACGGCCAGGAAGACCACCAGCGCGACGGCCGCGCCGGTCCAGGCCGTGCGCACGCTCACCGCCCCGGTGACCAGCTCCCGGTTCGCGGTACGCGGGTTCCGGGCGTCGATCCGCCGGTCGAGGATGCGGTTGGCGGCCATCGCGAACGTCCGCGCCCCGACCATCGCCACGGTGATCAGCAGCAGGTCGAGCCAGCGCACCCGCCCGCCGTCGACCCGCATCGCGGTCAGCGCCGACAGGTACGCGAAGGGCAGCGCGAAGACGGAGTGCTCGATCGCGACCAGCTTGAGGAAGGACTTCACCCGGCCCGGGCGTTCGACGGGCTCCAGCACGGCCGTCATCAGATCCCGTACTCCTTCCAGCGCTTGTCGACCAGGGAGGCGACCTCCGGCGACATGGTCATCTCCTCCGGCCAGCCCCGGGTGTAGCCCTCGGCGGGCAGCTTGCGGGTCGCGTCGACGCCGGCCTTGCCGCCCCAGAACTGCTGGTACGACGAGTGGTCGAGGTGGTCCACCGGGCCCTCGGTGAGCAGCAGGTCCCGGGCGTAGTCGACGTTGCCGAAGGCGCGGAAGGCGACCTCGTTGTAGTCGTGCACGTCGCAGTCCTCGTCGACGATCACGATCAGCTTGGTCAGCGACATCAGGTGCGCGCCCCAGATCGCGTTCATCACCTTCTGCGCGTGCTTCGGGTAGCGCTTGCGGATCGACACGATCGCGCAGTTGTGGAACACCCCGGCGGCCGGCAGGTCGTAGTCGACGATGTCGGGGATCAGCAGCTTGAGCAGCGGCTGGAAGATCCGCTCGGTGGCCTTGCCCAGGCCGTGGTCCTCCTGCGGCGGCTTGGAGGTGACGATCGAGTGGTAGACCGGGTCGCGCTGCATGGTCATCGCCTCGATGTGCAGCACCGGAAACGGCTCGACCGGGGTGTAGAAGCCGGTGTGGTCGCCGAACGGCCCCTCGGGCAGCCGCTCGCCGGGCTCCAGGTAGCCCTCCAGCACGATCTGTGCGTGCGCGGGCACCTGCAACGGCACGGTGAGGCAGTCGACCATCTCGACCCGCTCGCCGCGCAGGAAGCCGGCGAACAGGTACTCGTCGATGTCGCCGGGGAGCGGCGCGCTCGCCGCGTAGCTGACCACCGGGTCGCAGCCAATGGCGACGGCCACCGGCAGCCGCTGCCCGAGCCGCTCGGCGACGGCGTGGTGCGCGGTGGAGTCCTTGTGGATCTGCCAGTGCATGCCCAGCGTGTTGCGGCTGTGCTGCTGGAGTCGGTAGAGCCCGAGGTTGCGCTTGCCGGTCTCCGGGTGCTTGGTGTGGGTCAGCCCGTAGTTGTGGAAGATCCCGCCGTCGCCGGGCCAGACCTGCAGGCCGGGCAGCCGGTTCAGGTCGACGTCGTCGCCGCGGTAGACCACCTGCTGACAGGGCGCGGTCTTCACCTTGCGCGGCGGCACCGACTTGAGCTGCAGGACCTTGCCCAGGCCCTCGCGGATGCCCGACCAGCCGACCGGCAGCTCCGGCTTGACCAGCGCGCCGATCCGGTCGCCGACCTCGTCCAGCGACTCGACGCCGAGCGCCATCGCCATCCGCTTCTCGGTGCCGAAGAGGTTGATCGCCAGCGGCATCTCGCCCCGGGTGGGCCGCTCGAAGAGCAGCGCCGGACCGCCCGCGCGGACGGTCCGGGTGACCACCTCGCTGATCTCCAGCGTGGGGTCGACCGGGACGCTCACCCGCCGCAGCTCACCCGCGCGCTCCAGCGCCGCGAGGAAGTCCTTGAGATCGGTGTACGGGAAGCCACGAGCCGCCATGCCGCCAGTCTCCCGCACCCCGGGACGCCCCGCCCACGCCGGGTCTCCCCCGGGCGGTGTGCGTCTCCCCACGGCTCCACCCGGCGGAGGGCCCACGCCGAGGCGTTCCGCCGGCATGGTCGGCGGCCGGCCGGGTAGTCGAGCCGCCGGTCGAGGCGGGGAGCGAGAATGGGCGACGGACGGGTTCCGGCGGGATTCACCGAGCAGCGGGCGCAGGTCGGCGACGTGACGATGAACTACGTGCGCGGCGGCAGCGGACCCACCCTGGTGCTGCTGCACGGCTATCCGCAGTGCTGGCGCATGTGGCGTCGCCTGCTGCCCGAGCTGAAGCGCTCCTACGAGGTGGTTGCGCCCGATCTGCGCGGCTTCGGCGACAGTGACGCCCCGCTCGACGGGTACGACAAGAAGACTCTCGCCGCCGACCTGCACAGGCTGCTGATGGGGCTCGGCCTGACCGGCGACGTCCGGCTGGTCGGCCACGACCTGGGCAGCATGGTCGCCTACGCCTACGCCGCGGCCCATCCCGACGAGGTGTCCCGGCTGGTGCTGACCGAGGCGCCGATCCCGGACGAGAGCATCTACGCGTTCCCCGCGCTCAGCACCGCCGGGCCGGGGGTGTGGAACTTCGGCTTCTTCAACGTCACGAACGGGCTGCCGGAGCAGCTGGTCGCCGGCCGCGAGGCCCTCTGGGTGGACCGCTTCACCGATTCGATCATGGTGAACAAGGGCAGCCTCGGGCCGGAGGACATCGAGGAGTACGCCGGGCACCTGCGCGAACCGGCCCACCTGCGGGCCAGCTTTGCGTACTTCCGTGCGTTCGGGCAGGACATCGCGGACAACGCGGCGTACCGGGCGACGAAGCTGCCCATGCCGGTGCTCGCCGTCGGCGCCCGGGCCAGCCTCGGCGAGCAGGTGGCCGACCAGGTCCGCCGGTACGCCGGCACAGTCACCGGCGAGGTGGTCGAGGACTGCGGCCACTGGCTCTTCGAGGAGCGACCGGCGGAGCTGGCTGCTCTGGTGCTGCCGTTCCTGCGGGACTGAGCCCACGGTCAGGCGGCCGGCTCCCAGGCGTAATTGGCCAGGGCGGGGTCGAGCGGGGCGTCGGTGAGCCGGTTGGCGAAGGTGGAGATCGTGTACGTGCCGACGCCGAGCACCACGTCGAGGGCGTGCCGGGGACGCCAGCCGGCGGCGAGGAACGCGTCCAGCTCGCCCTGGGGCACCGCGCCCCGGTGATCGAGGACGGCGACGGTGAACCGGCGCAGCGCCTCCAGCCTCGCCTCGGCCAGCGGCGCGCCGGCCCGCAGCGCGGCGGCCAGCGCCGGGTCGACGCCGTGCCGGGTGAGGGTGGCGGTGTGCATCGCCACGCAGAGGTGGCACTCGTTGCGGGTGGCGACGGTCAGCACCACGACCTCGCGCTCGACCGGGTCGAGGTCGGTGGCCTCGAAGGTGGCGTTGGCGGTGAGGAAGCCCTTGAGCAGCTCGGGCGACTCGGCCATCCGGGCGACGGCCTCGGGGAGGTGACCGAGCCTGCGCTGCACGCCGACCATGGTGGGGCGGGCGGCGGCGGGCGCGGTCTCGGCAGTGTGGGCGGTGAAGACGGACATGGCGGAACCCCTCGGGTACGATAGTCAACGTGGTTGACCAAATAGTAAACGAGGTTGTCGAACATGACAACGCCTGAGTCGGAGCGTCCCGGCTTCGTGCTGCCCCTGCTGCTGCTGGCCGGCTTCCGTACCCTCATCGACGACCTGCACGCCGAGCTGGCCAGGCAGGGACACCCGGACCTGCGGCCGCTGCACGGCTTCGTCCTCCAGGCCGTCGGCGTCGACGGCACCACCGCCGGCGAGCTGGGCCAGCGCCTCGGCGTCTCGAAGCAGGCGGCCGGCAAGACCGTCGACCGGCTGGTCGCCCTCGGCTACCTGGAACGCGCCGACGACCCCGCCGACGCCCGGCGCAAGCTGGTCCGGATGACCGAGCGGGGGGCCGACGGGCTGCGCCGCTCGGCGGTCGTCTTCGACGCGCTGCGCGAGCGCTGGGCCGCCACCCTCGGTGAGGAGCGGGTCAGCGCGATGGAGGACGACCTGCGCGCGATCGCCCAGCCCAACTTCTTCCGCCTCGACGTACCCGGCTGGTTCGGCGGCTGACCCGTCCACCCGTGATCGTCTGCGGTTCTCCGACGCCTCACTCGGCGTGTCGCGCCGGCAAACCGCAGACGATCATTGAATCGGCCTCCGTCAGCTGGCCGACGTGCCGGAGGTCGCCAACCAGGTCGCGCTCGGCGTGGACCGGCCGGGTCACTCCACCCCGGCGTAGGAGTGCAGGCCGGTGAAGAAGAAGTTCACCCCGAACAGGTTCATCAGCATGGTCAGGAAGCCGAGCACGGCGATCCAGGTGGCCACGTTGCGCTTCACGCTCGGGGTCGCCCGGGCGTGCAGGTAGCCGGCGTAGACCACCCAGGAGATGAACGCCCAGGTCTCCTTCGGGTCCCAGCCCCAGGCCCGGCCCCAGGCCGCCTCGGCCCAGATCGCGCCGGCGATCACCGCGAAGGTGAAGACCGGGAACGAGAAGGCGTGCAGCGCGAAGGTCAGCCGCTCCAGGCCGGCCGCCGCGGGCAGCCGCCGGGCCAGCGTGTACGGGAAGCTCCGCTTGCCCTGCTCGTACCCGTTGCGGATCAGGAACGCCACCGCCGGCACCACGCCCAGCAGGAAGATGCCCGAGCTGAACACGATCGTCGACACGTGGACGATGAACCAGTACGACTGCAGCGCCGGCATCAGCGGCACCACCTGGACGTAGAGCTTCAGCTCGGCGAAGGCGAGCAGCAGCACCATCACCAGGGTGAGGAAGAGTCCCAGCCGGCGCAGCGCGGGGCGCTTGACGAGCACCGCCAGCCAGGCGGCCGTGCCGATCCAGGTGACCGTCAGCACGAACTCGTACATGTTGCCCCAGGGCATCCGCTCGGCGGCGATGCCCCGGGTGACCAGCGCCCCGAGGTGCAGCGCGGCGGCCAGCACGGTGAGCCCGGCGGCGACCCGCCCGGCCAGCCGGGCCCGCTGCGCCGACCGGCTCCGCCGGGTCTCGGCGGCCACCGGGGCGGCGGGGGCGTCGACCGGGCCGCCGGTGGCGCCCACCCCGGCGCCGACCAGCTCACGGGCGGGGGCGGCCGACACCGCGCGGACGTTGCCCAGCGCGTACTCGACGGCGTGGCTGATCATCGCGACCAGGTACGCCAGGATCGCGAACGTCACCAGCTGGTCGGAGACTGCGGACATCACTCGACTCCTTCTCGCGCCCGCCCGTCGGGCCGCTCGTCGCCGCTGACCGCGGCCACCAGCTGCGCGAACTCGTCGGCGAACCCTGGATGCTCGGTGCGCGGCAGCCCACCGGCCTCCACCAAGCTACTACCGCTCGTCGGAGATCCACTGTCGGGGTCGGCGGGGGTCACCCGGAACCACACCCGCCGGCGCCGGGCGAAGAGCGAACCCATCAGCCCGCCCAGCAGCACCACGCAGGCGCCGAGCATCAGCGTCTGCCCGGGGGCGTACCGGACGGAGACCGTGATGTACGGCTCGGTGCCGACGAACTCCAGCGTGCTGCCGTCGTCCAGGGTCCACTTCTCGCCGACGGCCAGCTTCTTCTCGCCGACCTGCGTGAGCTTGCCGTTGTCGATCTGTCGCTGGTCGAGCTGGTAGACCGATCCCGGGATGCCGGCGTCCAGTCCGAGGTTGCCCCGGTAGGCGATCAGCAGCGCCGCCGGGTTCCGCTCCTCCGGCCAGACCGAGCGGTTGAACGGCCCCTCGTCCGGGGCGGTGGGCATGTAGATCCCGTCGAACGCGACCTGCTGGTCCGGAGCCCGCTTGCCGGTCTTCGGGTCGACGTTGGCGTCCGGGAAGACCGCGACACCCTCCTCGGTGACGTTGGCGTCGCCAGTCGTCAGGAAGGGGGTGGTGCTCGTCTGGCTGCGCCCGTACCGGTCGGTGTACTTCAGGATCGGGGCGTACCCGTGGCCGAGCAGGTAGACGTTGGCCGAGTCCAGCCGTAGCGGCGAGTTGACCGAGAACTGGGCGGTCCGGGTCGGCTCGCCGGGCACCCCGTCCACGGTCACCGTGGCCCGGTAGCGCGCCGGCTGCCCGTTCGGGAAGTACTTCGCCTCGAAGTCGTCGAGGGTGAGGCAGAACGGCGGCAGGTCGGCACTGTCCACCCGCGGGCCGAGCGACGACTCCGCGTACTGCTGGCGGGTGTTGCAGAAGGCGTTCTCCTCGCCGGCGACCAGCAGCTTGTTGCCGTGCCAGCCGTACCAGGAACCGAGCGCGACGCCGATCAGCACGGCGACCAGCGAGGTGTGGAAGAGCAGGTTGCCGGTCTCCTTGAGGTAGCCCTTCTCGGCGGAGACCTCGTTGCCGCGTACCTCGACCCGCCAGCGGCGCCGGCGCAGCACGGCGGCGATCGCCGCCGGGTCGGTGGGCGCGTGCGCCGGCAGCACCACGTGCTGCGGCAGCCGCTCCAGCCGCTTCGGCGCGGCCGGCGGCCGGGAGCGCAGCGCGCGCAGGTGGTCGCGCATCCGGGGCAGGATGCAGCCGACCAGCGAGGTGAACAGCAGCAGGTAGATCGCGGAGAACCAGACCGAGCCGAAGACCTCGAAGGCGCCGATCCGGTCGAGGTGCGGGGCCAGCTCCGGGTGCGCCCGGAAGTACTCGTTCACCTTCTCCGGGTTGACGCCGCGCTGCGGCAGCACCGAGCCGGGGATGGCGGCGACCGCGAGCAGGAAGAGCAGCACCAGGGCGGTACGCATGCTGGTGAGCTGCCGCCACGAGTTGCGCAGCAGGGCCAGCGCCGGGTTGGGCCGCCGCCGGGGCGCCTCGGCCGGTGGGGTGGCCGGCCGGTCCTCCACGGTCGTCATCAGATGCTCACCTCGCCCACGCCCACGGTCGTCTGCAACCAGATCACGAAGTTCTGCCAACCGCCGGTGACCAGCGCCAGGCCGATCAGAATCAGCAGGACGCCACCGATGCGGGTGACCCAGCGGCTGTTGCGCCGCACGGCGCGGAAGACCCCGAGCAGGCGGTGGAAGCCCAGCCCGAAGACGACGAACGGTATCCCCAGGCCGAGGCAGTAGGCCACGGCCAGCACCACGGCCCGGTCGGTCTTGCCGGCCGCCGTGGCCATGCCGAGCACTGCGCCCAGCGTCGGGCCGGTGCAGGGCAGCCAGCTCAGCGCGAAGACCGCGCCGAGGACCGGGGCCCCGAGCAGCCCGGCGGCGGGCAGCCGATGGATGCGGAACTCGCGCTGCATGCCGGGCACCACGCCCAGGTAGCTCAGCCCGAGCAGCACCACCAGCGCGCCGATGACGATCTCCAGCGTCCGCTCGTGGTCGAAGAAGACCCGGCCGAAGCTGGCGAAGAGGATCGCGGTGGCGGTGAAGACGACGGTGAAGCCGGCGATGAAGAGCAGCGTCCCGGCGAGTACCCGCCCCTTCACCGCGGCCGCCGGCCGGGCGGTCACGGGCGTCGCGACGGCCACCCCGCCGCCGGCCGCGCCCGCGGCACCGGGGGCCGCGCCGCCGGCCAAGGGCTCCTCGGCGCGCGCCTTCCCCTCCAGGTCGGCGCCGGCGAGCCCGGTCACGTACGACAGGTAGCCGGGCATCAGCGGCAGCACGCACGGGGACAGGAAGCTGACCAGCCCGGCGAGCGCCGCCGCCCCGATCGCCAGCAGCAGCGGACCCGACTCGGCGACCTGGCGGAACGTCTCGCCCATCAGCGGGAACCGGCGGCCGGCTGCTCGGCCGCGATCCGCTCGACGATCGGTTGCAGGCCGTCCTGCTTGACGGCCGCCCGGATCACGGTGGCGACCCGGCCGTCTCGGTCGAGCACGACGGTGGCCGGGACGGTGTTCGGCGGGATCTCCAGGGCGAGCGCCAGCCGGCTCGCCGGGTCGAACAGGCTCGGGTAGGTGACCCGGCCCTCCTCGAAGGCGACCGCCTTGTCCCGGCTGTCCTGCACGTTGATGCCGAGGAAGGTCACCCCGGCGGCCTTCGTGGCCTGGTAGGTGGCCTCCAGGTCGTCGGCCTCGGCCCGACAGGGCGCGCACCACGAGCCCCAGAAGTTGAGCACCACCACCTGGCCACGGGCCTCGGCGACGTCGTACCGGCCGCCGCTGAGCAGCTCACCGGCGATCTTCGGGGCGGCCGAGCGCTGGTCCGGCGCGCACGCGACGATGCCGCCGTCGTTGGCGCAGCGGCTCTCCCCGTTCTCGGCGGAGCAGCCGACCAGCGCCGCCCCGGCGGTGACGGCGGCGAGCAGGACGGCGATCGGCCTCCGGGAACGCATCAGGCCCCCTTGGCCGTCCGGGCTGTCGTCGACATCGCGATCAGGTGCGCGGCGGGCTCGCTGTAGCCGATCCCGGTGACCTTCGCGCCGTCGAAGTGGAACGAGGTGAGGCTGGCCAGGCCGCACTGCCGGCGGCGCGGGTCGTGCCAGAGCCGCTTGCGCTCGACGTGGCGGCGCAGCGTCCAGATCGGCAGCTGGTGGGAGACCAGGACGGCCTCGCGCCCCTCGGCGGCGACCCGGGCGGCGTGCAGCGCGGCGAACATCCGCTCGGCGATGACCCGGTACGCCTCGCCCCAGGAGGGGGTGACCGGGTCGCGTAGCACCCACCAGTTGCGCGGGTCGCGGAACGAGCCGTCGCCCGGCGAGACCTTCTTGCCCTCGAACCAGTTGGCGCTCTCGATCAGCCGCTCGTCGACCCCGACCGGGAGCCCGAACTGGGCGGCGATCGGCTCTGCGGTCTGCTGGGCGCGCTCCAGCGGGCTCGCCACCACGTGCACGATCTCCCGCTCGGCGAGCGCCTGCGCCGCCGCCTTCGCCATCTGGATGCCCAACTCCGACAGGCGGAAGCCGGGCAGCCGCCCGTACAGGATCTGGTCCGGGTTGTGCACCTCGCCGTGCCGCAGCACGTGGACAACCGTTGCGCTCACGTTCCCTACCCCCCGTGGCCCGCCGCTGCCGCCGCGTTCGCCGCCGTCGGCAGCGCGGCCGCGATCTGCTCCAGTGCGGCGTCGTCGATCGCCGCCGAGACGAACCACGACTCGAACGCGCTCGGCGGCAGGTAGACGCCGGCGGCGAGCATCGCGTGGAAGAACGCCTTGAAGGCGGGCACCTGCTGGGTGCGGGCGCTGTCGTAGTCGCGCACCTCGGCGTCGGTGAAGAAGATCGAGAACATGTTGCCCGCGGACGACAGACGGTGCGGGACCCCGGCGGCGGCCAGCGCGTCGGCGGCGAGCCGGCCCACGGCGGCGGCGGTCTGGTCGAGCCGGCGGTAGAGCGCGTCGTCGGCGAGCCGCAGGGTGGCCAGGCCGGCGGCGCAGGCCAGCGGGTTACCGGAGAGCGTGCCGGCCTGGTAGACCGGGCCGGCGGGGGCCAGTCGGTCCATGATCTCGGTGCGCCCACCGAACGCGGCGGCGGGCAGTCCGCCGCCCATCACCTTCCCGTACGTCCACAGGTCGGCGTCGGACGGATCGAGCCCGTGCCAGCCGGCGCGGGAGACCCGGAACCCGGTCATCACCTCGTCGACGATGAGCAGCGCGCCCTCGGCGTGGGCGATCGCGGCGAGCCGCTGGTTGAAGCCGTCGCGCGGGGCGACCACGCCCATGTTGCCAGCGGCGGCCTCGGTGATCACCGCGGCGATGTGCCGGCCCTCGTCGGCGAAGACCTTCTCCACCGCCGTGATGTCGTTGTACGGCAGCACGATGGTGTCGCCCGCCGCCGCGCCGGTGACGCCGGGCGAGTCGGGCAGGCCGAGGGTGGCCACGCCGGAGCCGGCGGCGGCGAGCAGCCCGTCGGAGTGACCGTGGTAGCAGCCGGAGAACTTGATGATCTTCGAACGGCCGGTGAAGCCCCGGGCCAGCCGGATCGCCGACATGGTGGCCTCGGTGCCGGAGTTGACCAGGCGGACCTGCTCGACCGGGGTGCGGTCGACGATCTCCGCGGCCAACTCGACCTCGCCGGGCGTCGGCGTGCCGAAGCTGGTGCCCTTGCCGGCGGCCTCCCGGATGGCCTCGACCACCTCGGGGTGGGCGTGACCGAGGATCAGCGGGCCCCAGGAGCAGACCAGGTCGACGTAGCGCCGGCCGTCGGCGTCGTAGAGCCAGGGGCCCTCCCCCCGGACCATGAAGCGCGGGGTGCCACCGACGGCCCGGAAGGCGCGTACGGGCGAGTTCACCCCGCCCGGCACGATGGCCTTGGCGCGGTCGAACAGGGCCTCGGAGGCCGGCGCGTCGGCCGGGTAGCGGCCGGATCCGGCGGAAAATATGTCGGTCACGATGTCGCCATTGTGTCAGCGCCGAACGGCCAATCGGCAGCCACCCCGGGGCGGGGTTACCAGACTCACCCCGCTGCGCGCGCCCGGCGGCCGAAGAGGTCTCACCGGGCCGGGGCGTCGAGATCGCGATAGGCTGACCGGGTGGATCGTGCCGAACTGTCCATCACGGTACACCGGACGGGCGATGAAGTGGTGCTTCGCCTGGCCGGTGAGATCGACATGCTCACGGCCGGCCAGCTGTCGACCGTCGTCAACGAGGTGCTCGCCGACCCTCCGCCGCGGATCGTGCTCGACCTGGGCGGCGTCACGTTCTGCGACTCCCAGGGACTCGGCACCCTGGTCGTGCTCAGCCGCAAGGCCAGCCACGCACGGACCCTGCTGGTACTCAGCAACGTCGGTGACTTCCTGCTCCGCGTCCTGGACATCACCGGGCTGCGCTCCGCCCTGATGATCCGCAACGAGACCGCCCCCTGACCGACGCCGCGACCGTGCGGTGGACGGCTCAACCGCCGCCCACCTCACGGCCGGATCAGACGGTGGGGACGTCGCGGCGGCGGAAGCCGGTCAGGCCCGTCCCGGTCAGCAGGACGGCCAGGGCGGTGAGGGCCAGCAGCGGGGTGGCGGTCCACGAGCCGCCGAGCACCTGCGGGGTGTGGGTGAACGGGGAGACGTCCAGCAGCCACTGGCTCAGCTCCAGCACCGCGCCGAGCTGACCGAGCAGCACGCAGACCACGAGCACCCCCCAGGCCACCGGGGCGAACCGGGGCAGCAGTCCGTAGAGCAGCACCGCCAGGCCGGCCAGCACCCAGGCCGCCGGCACCTGCGCCAGGCCCGCGCCGAGCATCCGAGGCAGCTGGCCCGGCACGTCACCCACGCTCAGCCCGTAGGTGAGCCCGGTGGCGAGCCCGGCGACGGCCAGCACCACCACCGGCCCGACCAGGGCGAAGAACAGGTGCGAGGCGAGCCAGCGGGACCGGTGCACCCCGGTGGCCAGCAGCGGCTCCGCCCGTCCGGCCGCCTCCTCGGTCCGCATCCGCAGCGCCGCCGCGATGCCGTAGCCGGCGGCGGCCAGGCCGACGAAGGCGAGTGTGCTGCCCAGGTACGCCTCGGCGAGCGCGGACGAACCACCCAACCGGGCCATGATCTCCTCCAGCTGGGCGTTGCCCTCGACCGACCTGCCGGCCGCTTCCGCCGCGCCACCGAGGATCAGCCCGAGCAACCCGAAACCGACCGACCAGCCGAGCAGCGCGCCCCGGTGCAGTCGCCAGGCCAGCCCGAACGGCCCGGACAACCCACGTCCGGCGTGCGCCGGCCCGAGCCGGGGCGGCAGCAGCCCGGCGCCCAGGTCGCGGCGCACCGACAGCGGGTACGCGAGCGCGCCGAGCAGCACGGTCAGCGCGACGGGCAGCGCCAGCACCCACCAGCGCTCGCCCTCGTACGCCCGGATGCGCGGGGCCCAGCCCAGGGGCGAGAGCCAGCTCGGCCAGTCCCGCTCCACGGTGTCACCGGCGAGCCGGAGCGCGAAGGCCAGGCCGAGCACCCCGACGGCGATCCCCCGCGCGCCGCCGGCCGTCTCGGTGAGCTGAGCGGCGAGCCCACCCACGGTGGCGAAGACGACCCCGACCAGCGCGGTCGACAGCCCGTAGCCGAGCGAGCCGGCCGCCGGCAGCCCGGTGGCGGCCAGGCCGGCCGCGGTGAGCAGGCCGAGCAGCAGGTTCGCCGCGTAGCTGACGGTCAGCGCGGCGGTCAGGCCGGCGTACCGGCCGAGCACGGTGGCGCCGAGCAGTTCGCGGCGGCCGGCCTCCTCCTCGGTGCGGGTGTGCCGAATGACGGTGAGCAGGCTGACCAGCCCGACGATCAGGGTGAGGAAGCCGCCCCGCTGGGCGGTGAGCGCGCCGACGCTGTCGCCGTACACCGGGCCGAGCAGGGCGACGATCGAGGGGTTCGTCGCGGTGCCGGTGGCGTACGCGGCCCGGTCGGCGGCGGACGGGAAGAGCTCGAAGAAGCTCGTCGCGTACGTCATCGGCAGCACCGCCAGCACCAGCACCCAGAGCGGCAGGAGGACGCGGTCCCGGCGCAGGATCAGCCGGATGAGGTGCCGGGTGCCGGTCAGGGTGCTCATCGGTTCGCCCCGGCCGACTCGTCGGCCGTCGTCCCGTAGTGCCGCAGGAACAGCTCCTCCAGCGTCGGCGGCTGGCTGACCAGGCTCCGTACGCCCAGCTCAGCCAGCCGGCGCAGCGCGGCGTCCAAGGCCCGGTTGTCCACGTCGAAGCGCACCCGGCTGCCCTCCACCCGCAGGTCGTGCACGCCGGGGAGGTCCGCCAGGCCGTCCAGCGGGGCGGAGATCTCGGCGTCGATGGCGGTGCGGTGCAGGTGGCGCAGCTCGGTCAGCGTCCCGGTCTCCACGTTCCGCCCGTTGCGGATGATGGTGACCCGGTCGCAGAGCGCCTCCACCTCGGCGAGGATGTGGCTGGAGAGCAGCACCGTCCGGCCGTCCCGCTTGGCCCGGCGCACCCACTGCTGGAAGACCTCCTCCATCAGCGGGTCCAGCCCGGAGGTCGGCTCGTCGAGGATGAGCAGCTCGACGTCGGAGGCCAGCGCGGCGACCAGGCCGACCTTCTGCCGGTTGCCCTTGGAGTAGGCCCGGCCCTTCTTGCGCGGGTCCAGCTCGAAGGACTCCAGCAGCTCGGCGCGGCGCTTCGGGTCGAGCCCGCCGCGCATCCGGCCGAGCAGATCGATCACCTCGCCGCCGGAGAGGTTGGGCCAGAGGGTCACGTCGCCGGGGACGTACGCCAGCCGGCGGTGCAGCGCGACCGCGTCGCGCCACGGGTCGCCGCCGAGGAGTCGGACGGCCCCCGCGTCCGCCCGCAGGAGGCCGAGCAGCACCCGGATGGTGGTGGACTTGCCGGAGCCGTTGGGCCCGAGGAAGCCGTGCACCTCTCCGGCGCGGACGCTGAGGTCGAGGCCGTCGAGCGCCCGGATCCGACCGTAGGTCTTGACCAGGCCGGTCACCGCGATGGGAGTTTCCATACATCAGAAGCTACACTCGTTTCACAAATTCGTGAAGACTGTGAGACCTGAGGCATAGTCGATGTCCCACCCGTAGTGAGGAGCGCCCACCGATGACCGACGACCGCCGTGCCGCCCCGGACGCCGAGGAGGTCCACCTCTTCGTCGAACGGATGGCGATGGCCTTCGCCGAGGTGGGGTTCCCCCGGATGGCCGCCCGGGTGTTGTTCACGGTGATGAGCGCCGACGACCCACTGACCGCCGGCGAGATCGGCGAGCGGCTGGGGGTGAGCGCGGCGGCCGTCTCCGGCGCCGTCCGCTACCTCACCCAGTTCGGCATGCTGCTGCGGGAGCCGGTGCCCCGCTCCCGGCGGGACCGCTACCGGGTGCCGGACAACCCCTGGTACGAGGCCACCATCACCAAGACCGGCATCTACAAGAACTTCATCGACGTCGCGACCGCCGGGGTCGACGCCCTGCACGGCCCGGGCACCCCGGGCGGCGAGCGGGTCGCCGAGATGCGCGACTTCTTCGTCTTCGTCCAGGAGGAGATCGACTCCCTCGGCGAACGCTGGCGCGCCCGCCGCGCCGCCACCGGCCACCCCCCGCGCCCCAACTGACCGCACATACCGAGAAAGAGTGGCCATTCGCGCGGGAATGGCCACTCTTTCCGAGAAAGTGCGCGGATCTTCGGGGGTCAGGCGGTGTTGCCCCAGCGGGCCTGTTCCAGGATCTCCACCGCGCGGTCGCGGGTTCCCAGGTCGTCGTTGGCGCGCAGCAGCGAGGACGCCTCGTCCACCGCGTCGGTGAGCACCCGCCACTGGGCGTCCCGCTCCCGCACCAGGTCGGACTGCGCGGCGAGCTGCCGGGTCTTCACCCACAGCTCCACGAAGACCGACACCTTGGCCCGAAGCACCCACGGGTCGAAGGGCTTGGTGAGGTAGTCGACCGCGCCAA
Source organism: Micromonospora sp. CPCC 206171 (assembly GCF_036906755.1). NCBI lineage: Bacteria > Bacillati > Actinomycetota > Actinomycetes > Micromonosporales > Micromonosporaceae > Micromonospora > Micromonospora sp. CPCC 206171. The sequence goes on from NZ_JBAKHT010000008.1 coordinate 189,867, forward strand.
CCGCGTAGCCGCGCAGGGCGAGCTGCGCGTCCTTGTCGGCGGCGGTGAGGAAGATGATCGGCACGTGCCGGGTCCGCTCGCGCCGCTTGATGTGGCTGGCGGTCTCGAACCCGTCCATGTCCGGCATCTGCGCGTCCAGCAGGATCACCGCGAAGTCGTCCACCAGCAACTGCTTCAGCGCCGCCTCACCGCTCTCCACGGCGACCGACTGCACCGGGAGGCCCTGGAGAATGGCCTCCAGGGCCATCAGGTTCTCCCGCCGGTCGTCCACCAGCAGCGCCTTGGCTGTCTGCGTCACGAACTCTCCTCGCCTCGGCTGCCGCTGATCCACGACGCCATCCGCTCGATCAACTCGTCCAGGTCGACCGGTTTGGTGATGTAGTCACTACCCCCGGCCGCCAGTGCCGACTCCCGGTCCCCCGGCATCGCCTTCGCCGTCAGGAAGACGATCGGCAGGTCCGCGAAGCGGTGGTTGCGGCGGATCTGCCGGGTGGTCTCGTATCCGTCCTGATCCGGCATCATCGCATCCATCAACACGATGTCCACCTCCGGATGCTCGGCCAGCAGGCGAACACCGTCCGCCCCGTTGTCCGAGTACAACACGGCCATGCCGTGCAACTCCAACGCGGAGGTCAGCGCGAACACGTTCCGTACGTCGTCGTCGACGATCAGCACCGTGGCGCCGTCGAGCTGCCGGGTGGCCGGGGCCTCCGCCGGCTGGGGCAGCAGCTCCATCGGCGGCATCAGCAACGACGAGGGCAGGCCCGCGCGCTGCGGCGACGGGGCCTGCGGCGCCACCACCGCGTCCGGCGCCAGCACGTCGGGTACGAAGAGGGTGAACGTCGAGCCCTGACCGGGCGCCGAGGTGACGGTGATCGTGCCGCCCAGCAGGCGGGCCAGGTCGCGGCTGATCGACAGCCCCAGCCCCGTGCCGCCGTAGCGGCGGCTGGTGGTGCCGTCGGCCTGCTGGAACGCCTCGAAGATCAGCGACAGCTTGTCGTCCGAGACCCCGATGCCGGTGTCGATCACGGTGAACGCGATCACCTGCCGGGCGTTGGTGAGCGCCGGCACGTCGAAGACCGCGTTCTCCGGCGCCGGCGCGATCCGCAACGTCACCGCGCCGTTGTCGGTGAACTTGATCGCGTTGGAGAGCAGGTTGCGCAGGACCTGCTGCAACCGCTGGGCGTCGGTGACCAGCGCCGGCGGCAGCTCCTTGGCCACCCGTACCTGGAAGTCCAGGCCCTTCTCCTCGGCCTGCGGGGCGAACGCCTGCTCGACGTACCCGCGGATCTCGTCGAACCGGATCTCGGTCGGCTGGACGTCCATCCGGCCGGCCTCGATCTTGGACAGGTCCAGGATGTCGTCGATCAGGGAGAGCAGGTCGGAGCCGGCGCTGTGGATAGTGCGGGCGAACTCGATCTGCTTGCGGCTGAGGTTCTGCTCCGAGTTCTCGGCCAGCAGCCGGGCCAGCAGCAGCAGCGAGTTCAGCGGCGTCCGCAGCTCGTGGCTCATGTTGGCCAGGAACTCCGACTTGTACGCCGAGGCCCGGGTGAGCTGCTGCGCCTTCTCCTCCAGGCCGAGCCGGGCCAGCTCGATCTCCCGGTTCTTGGTCTCGATGTTGCCCTTCTGCTCGGAGAGCAGCTTGGCCTTGTCCTCCAGCTCGGCGTTGGTGCGCTGCAACTCGGCCGACTGGTCCTGCAGCTCCAGGGCCAGTCGCTGCGACTGCGCCAGCAGCTCCTCGGTCCGCCGGTTGGCCTGGATGGTGTTGACCGCGATGCCGGTGGTCAGCACCAGCCGCTCCAGGAAGGCCAGGTGCAGGTCGGAGAAGCGGGCCACGCTGGCGAACTCGATCACGCCGAGCAGCTCGCCCTCGAAGAGGACCGGGAGCACGACCAGATCGGCCGGGGGCGTCTCGGCCAACCCGGAGCGCAGGGTGAGCCGCCCGTCGGGCAGCGCGTTGACCCGGATCGTGCGGCGGGACAACGCCGCCTGGCCGACCAGCCCCTCCCCGGGGCCGAAGGTCACGTCGTGGCCGCGCGCCACGTAGCCGTACGAGGCGGTCAGCCGTAGCCGCATCACGCCGTCGGAGGTGTCCGCCAGGAAGAACGCGCCCAGTTGCGCGTCGACCAGCGGGGTCACCTCCATCATGATCATGCGGCAGACCTCGCCGAGGTCCCGCTGTCCCTGGAGCAGGCCACCGATCCGGGCCAGGTTGGAGTCGAGCCAGCCCTGCTCGGCGTTCTTCTTGGTCGTCTCCCGGAGGGTGACGATCATCTGGTTGATGTTGTCCTTCAGCTCGGCGACCTCGCCCTGCGCCTTGACCGCGATCCGCTGGGTCAGGTCGCCGCGGGTCACCGAGGTGGACACCTGGGCGATCGCCCGCAGCTGAGTGGTGAGCGTCGAGGCGAGCTGGTTGACGTTCTCGGTCAGGTCGCGCCAGGTGCCGGAGACGCCCTTCACCTGGGCCTGACCGCCGAGCTTGCCCTCGATGCCGACCTCGCGGGCGACCCGGGTCACCTCGTCGGCGAACGAGGAGAGCTGGTCCACCATCGTGTTCACCGTGGACTTCAGCTCCAGGATCTCGCCCTGCGCGTCCACCGTGATCTTCTGCGACAGGTCACCCTTCGCCACCGCCGTGGTGACCGAGGCGATGTTGCGCACCTGCGACGTCAGGTTCGACGCCATCGAGTTCACGTTGTCGGTCAGGTCCCGCCACGTACCCGAGACGCCCTTGACCTGGGCCTGACCACCCAGCTTGCCCTCGGTACCCACCTCGCGGGCCACCCGGGTCACCTCGTCGGCGAACGACGACAGCTGGTCGACCATCGTGTTCACCGTCGACTTCAGCTCCAGGATCTCGCCCTGCGCGTCGACGGTGATCTTCTGCGACAGGTCACCCTTGGCGACGGCGGTGGAGACCTGGGCGATGTTGCGCACCTGGGCGGTCAGGTTCGACGCCATCGAGTTCACGTTGTCGGTCAGGTCCCGCCAGGTGCCGGCCACGCCGCGAACCTGGGCCTGGCCACCCAGTTTGCCCTCGGTACCCACCTCGCGGGCCACCCGGGTCACCTCGTCGGCGAACGACGACAGCTGGTCGACCATCGTGTTCACCGTCGACTTCAGCTCCAGGATCTCGCCCCGGGCGTCCACCGTGATCTTCTGCGACAGGTCACCCTTCGCCACCGCCGTGGTGACCGAGGCGATGTTGCGCACCTGCGACGTCAGGTTCGACGCCATCGAGTTCACGTTGTCGGTCAGGTCCCGCCACGTACCCGAGACGCCCTTGACCTGGGCCTGACCACCCAGCTTGCCCTCGGTACCCACCTCGCGGGCCACCCGGGTCACCTCGTCGGCGAACGAGGAGAGCTGGTCCACCATCGTGTTTACGGTGTTCTTCAGCTCCAGGATCTCGCCCTGCGCGTCGACGGTGATCTTCTGGCTCAGGTCACCCTTCGCGACCGCCGTGGAGACCTGCGAGATGTTGCGGACCTGGCTGGTCAGGTTGCCGGCGAGCTGGTTGACGTTCTCGGTGAGGTCCCGCCAGGTGCCGGAGACCCCACGCACCTGGGCCTGGCCACCCAGTTTGCCCTCGATGCCCACCTCGCGGGCCACCCGGGTCACCTCGTCGGCGAACGACGACAGCTGGTCCACCATCGTGTTGACGGTGTCCTTCAGCTCCAAGATCTCGCCCTGCGCTGCCACGGTGATCTTCTGCGACAGGTCACCCCGGGCCACCGCCGTGGAAACCTGGGCGATGTTGCGCACCTGGGCGGTCAGGTTCGACGCCATCGAGTTGACGCTGTCGGTCAGGTCCTTCCAGGTGCCGGCGACGTTCGGCACCTCCGCCTGACCGCCGAGATTGCCCTCGGTGCCCACCTCGCGGGCCACCCGGGTGACCTGCTCGGCGAAGAGCCGCAGGGTGTCGGTGAGGGAGTTCATCGTGTCGGCCAGCTCGGCCACCTCGCCGCGCGCCCCGACGGTGATCTTCTGGGACAGGTCGCCCTTGGCCACCGCCGTCGCCACCTGGGAGATCGACCGCACCTGGCCGGTCAGGTTCGACGCCATGGTGTTCACCGAGTCGGTGAGGTCCTTCCAGGTGCCGGCCACGCCCCGGACGTCGGCCTGGCCGCCGAGCTTGCCCTCGGTGCCCACCTCGCGGGCCACCCGGGTCACCTCGTTGGAGAAGGACGAGAGCTGGTCGACCATCGTGTTGACCGTGCGGCCGATGCGCAGGTACTCACCGCGCAGCGGGCGACCGTCGATCTCCAGCGCCATGTGCTGGGAGAGGTCGCCGTCGGCCACCGCCACGATCACCCGGGCGATCTCGGTGGTCGGCCGGCCCAGGTCGTCGATCAGCGAGTTGATCGCCCGCTGCCCCTCCGCCCAGGAACCGTCGAACCCCTCCTCGTCGAGGCGTTCGGTGAGCCGGCCGTCCCGGCCGACGATCCGGCTGATCCGGCGCAGGTCCAGGTGCTGCCGCTCCTGGATCGACACCACGTCGTTGAAGGCGTCCGCGACCTCACCGGCCGCACCCGCCCGCCGGGGCAGCCGGACCTTGAAGTCGCCGCCCCGCACCCGGCGCAGCGCCTCCGCCAGCTCGACGAGAAGCGCCGCGTGCTCGGAAGCGGACGGATCCGCGGTCACCGACTGTTTCGCGCTCATCATTCCTCGCTCAGCTCGGGGCCACCGGCGCTTGCCGACACGCCGACATCCCATCATTGTGCCTGCGCGGGTGTCGATGCCACGGACGTGAAGTGCGCCGGGCGCCCGGTGTGGCGACGTCCGTGTCGCGCCGTCCGGCTTGGCACCCGGCCGGGAGCGATGGAGGATACGAGGGTGTCAGCGGAGACGGGGCCCGCGTCGGACGGGGGCCGGGACGAGCACGTCCGGCGCGTCCGGCTGCCCGCCGACCGGCGTACGCCCGCCGCCGCCCGGGCGCTGGTCCGCTCGGTGCTGGCCGAGGCCGACCTCGACGACCTGCTCAACGAGGCGCTGCTGCTGACCACCGAACTCTCCACCAACGCGGTGGAGCACGCCCGCACCGAACTGGACATCGAGGTCGTCACCGACCCGGTCGGGCTCACCGTGACCGTCTCCGACTTCGCCACCGGCCCGGTGGACGAGCTGGTGGTCGGCATCCGCAGCGACACCGAGAACATCGACGAGGTCTCCGAGCGGGGCCGGGGGCTGCTGCTCGTCGACCACTTCGCCAGCCGCTGGGGGACGACGTACCTGCCCACCGGCAAGGGGGTCTGGTTCCGGCTGGACCGCCCCGGCGCCGCCCCGGCCGGCCCGGTGGCGCTGGAGCACGTCCCCGCGAACGGCGGGGAGGGCACCGTGGCGGCGAGTTCCGCGCCGAGCGCCGCCGCGATGAGCGAGCTGACCCAGACCAGCCCCGACCCGAACGCCGACGACCCGCTGCCCGACTTCGCCGCCGACCTGCTCACCCGGGTCGCCGAGATGGTGGGCGCGGCCGGCGGCGTGATCCGGCTGGACCGGGGCGACGGGCAGGGCACCCAGCCGCTGGCCCGGTACGGCCGCCAGCCCCGCCCGGGCAACGAGCTGCTCCAGGTGCCATTGGCGGTGCACCGCCCGTACGCCGGGGAGCTGGAGCTGGACGCGGCCCCCTCGGCGTACGCGCGACCGCTCGCCGTGCTCGCCGCCGAACGGCTGTCGCTGCACCTGGAGAACGACCGGCTGCGCCGGACGGACATCCGCCGGCAGGCGTGGCTGACCTTCCTCGCCGAGGCGAGCGAGCTGCTCGCCCAGTCGCTGGACGTCGAGCTGACCATGGCGCTGATCCCGCAGCTGGTGGTGCCCCGGCTCGGTCAGTGGTGCGCCGTACACACCACCGACGAGTGGGGCCGGCTGCGGCTGGCCGCCTCCAGCCACGCCGACGAGGCGATGCTGCCCCAGCTGCACAAGGTGCTCCAGGAGATCGGCCCGGAGTCGGTCCAGGCCCGGCTGCGGGAGGCGTCCCGCAGCGCCGCGCAGGTGCCGCTCGGCCCCCCGATGGAGGGCTTCGCCGTGCCGTTGATCGCCCGCGGCCAGCGGCTGGGCACCCTGGCGGTGGGCCGGCACCTGCGGCACCGGCACGACCCCGACGAGATCGCCGTGCTGGAGGACGTGGCCCGCCGAGCCGCCCTCGCCATCGAGAACGCCCGGATCCACGCCGAGCGGCGCCGGGTGGCCCAGACGCTGCAGCAGTCGCTGCTCCCGCCGGTGCTGCCGGTGGTCGAGGGGATCGGCTTCGCCGCCGAGTACGTCCCGACCGGCGACGACGCCGAGGTCGGCGGCGACTTCTACGACGTGCTGCCGCTGCCCGACGGGCGCTGGCTGGTGGTGATCGGCGACGTCTCCGGCAAGGGCGTGCAGGCGGCGGCGGTCACCGGGCTGGTCCGGGACGTGATCCGGGTGCTGGTCGGCGACGGCAAGCCGCTGCCCGAGGTGCTGGCCCGGCTGAACGAGACGCTGGTGGAGCGCGGCGGCGGTCGCTACTGCACCCTCGCGCTCGCCGCCGTCGGGCCGGGCCGGTACGGGCAGCTCGACGTCTCGCTGCACCTGGCCGGCCACGACCGCCCGGTGCTGCTGCGCGGCACCGGGGGCGCCTCCTTCGTCGGCACCGGCGGCACCGCGCTGGGCCTGATCGACGCGATCACCACGCCGACGGCGGAGATCCCCCTCGCGGCCGGCGACTCGCTGGTGTTCTACACCGACGGGGTGACCGAGCGGCGGCGCGGCCGGGAACTGTTCGGCGTCGACCGGCTGCGGGACGCGGCCGCCCCGCTGGCCGGGTACTCGGCCGACGTGGTCGCCGCCCGGCTGCGCGCCACCGCGATCAACTTCTCGGTGGAGACGCCCCGGGACGACATCGCCATCCTGGTGCTCCGCAACGACGCCCTCTGAGCCCTGACCGCCGGGCCGTGTAGATCAACGGCGCGGGACATCGCACGTACGTCGATGCGAGTACCGTGACCGCATGTCGGATGTCGCGGGTGTCAGCGAGGAACGCCGCCCGCGGGTCGGCGTCATCCTCACCGGGCACCTCGTGCTCGCCGGCGCGCTCGTCGTGCTGGTGGCGGCCTACCTGGGTCGGATGGCCAGTGCCGGGGTGGGCCCGGCGGACATGGTCACCGGCCAGTACGACCCGAAGGACATGGTGCCGTTCGGAATGAGCGGGGCGAACCCGTTCGCCTGGCTCTACCTGGCCGTGTCCCTGCTGTACTTCGCGGGAGTCGTGCTCGGGCCGGCGCTGGCCCTCTACACCGCGGCGGTGCTGGCGCGGGAGCGGGACCGGCTGCCGCCGCGCGCCCGGGCCCTGCTGCTCGCCGCGACCCTCACCACGCTCACGCTGACGGTGCTGCGTTTCACCCCGGCGCTGCACGACATGCAGCGCTGGTGGCTGGACTGACCGCCGGCGCTACAGCCCGCCGGGCAGGCGGCCCGGGGCGAGCCGGCGGTGCGGGTCGAGATGGTCCTTCGCCGCCCGGAGCCGGGGGATCACCGCCGCCTCGCCCCACACGTCGACGGCCTGCCGGACGGGCTCGGGCGCGTTGACCACCACGCACCGCCCCCGCCGGGCGAGCAGCACCCCGCGGACGGCGGCGAGGATCGAGGCGACCCGCTCGCCGGGCAGCGCCCCGGGCAGGGCCGCGTGCACCACGCCCAGGCCGGCGGAGCCGCGCACCGGGACCGGAGCGCCGGCCGCGTCCCGCAGCGCGTAGACCGCGGCGTGCAGGTCGGTGATCGGCACCTCGATGCGCAACGCGGTGTCGCCCGGCCCGAACGGGTAGCGCCGCCACCACGACGGGGCCGCGTCGAGCACGCTCGCCTGGCCCTCGAAGAGCGCCACCAGCCGCTCGGCCCGCTCGGTCACGTCGGCCGGACCCCCCTCCAGCAGGACCGCCAGGGTGCCGGCGCCGCCGCGCGCCGCCGGCTGCTCGCCCTGCCGCCCGGCCATCGAGGGGTGGTTGGCGCGGGCCGCCGCGAGCGACGGGTGCACCGGCCGGTGCGACCGGGACCCGGCGGCGGGCAGGTCGAGCTCGACGGCGGCCGGGGCGAGGCGGGCGGCGAGCACCGCGCACACGAGGTCGTGCACCTCCAGCGGCGTCCACACCGGCCGGGTCACCCAGACCCGGCTGGCCGGCACGGCCTGCACCCGCAGCGTGGCCGAGACCAGCACCCCGAGCCCGCCCTGCGAGCCGCAGAGCAGCCGGCCCACGTCGAGCCCGACCGGCGCCGGCCCGGCCGGCGGCTCGGCCGCGCCCGCGCTGACCAGCTCGCCGTCGGCGTCCAGCCAGCGCAGGCCGACCAGTTGCTCGCAGGCGGTGCCGTACCGGTGGCGCAGCGGGCCGGCCTCGTCGGCGGCGAGCACCCCGCCGAGGGTGGCGCCGGGCGAGGACGGATCCAGCGGCAGCCGCCGGCCGGTGCGCTCCAGGATGGACTGCACCGCGCGCAGCGGGGTGCCGGCGCCGATCTCGGCCACCGGCGAGCCGACCGGCTGGTGGCCGAGGCCGGCGAGCCGGCCGGTGTCGAGCATGACGTCGACCCGCGCCGGCGCCGCACCCCAGTCGATCTTCGTGCCGGCGCCCCGCGGCACCACGCTCAGGTCGTGCCGGGCGGCCAGCCGCAGCACCTCGGCGGCGGCCTCGGCGCCGCCGGGCACCGCCACCCAGCGGGCGGCCCGCCCGGCGACCTCGTCGGCCGCCCCGGCGAAGCGGGCGAAGGAGGGACCGCAGATCGCGGTGAGCCGTCGGGTGATCTCCATTGCGCCGGTGGATCGTGCTGCTGCCGCCATGCCGGTCATCGTACACATGTTCGAAAGACCTGGCGGCGGGTCGGGCGAAGAGGCCGGGTCGCGGGCGTTGCCCGGCCGGTAACGTGACGCCCGTGACCAAGAAGACCTCCGCGCCCGTCGCGAACCGGGTGCCCGCCGAGCGCACCCACCACGGCGACACCGTCATCGACGAGTACGCCTGGCTCGCCGCCAAGGACGACCCGGCGACGATCGCCCACCTGACCGCCGAGAACGCGTACACCGAGGCCCGCACGGTGCACCTGGAGGGGCTGCGCGCGGAGCTGTTCGAGGAGACCCGCCGGCGCACCCAGGAGACCGATCTGTCGGTGCCCAGCCGCAAGGGCGGCTACTGGTACTACACCCGCACGGTCGAGGGCCAGCAGTACGGCGTGCACTGCCGCCGGGCGGTCCGCGACGGCGAGACCGTCCCCCCGGTCAGCGCGGACGGCGCCCCGCTCGACGGTGAGGAGGTGCTGCTCGACGGCAACCTGATCGCCGAGGGGCACGACTTCTTCGCCCTCGGCGCGTTCGACGTCAGCCCGGACGGGCGCTGGCTGGCGTACTCGACGGACTTCGCCGGCGACGAGCGGTTCACCCTGCGGATCAAGGACCTGAGCACCGGCGAGCTGCTCGCCGACGAGGTGCCCGGCACCTTCTACGGCACCGCCTGGTCGGCGGACGCCTCGGTGCTCTTCTACGTCACCGTGGACGAGGCGTGGCGGCCCAACCGGGTGTGGCGGCACGCCGTCGGCACCCCGTCGAGCGAGGACGTGGTGGTCCACCAGGAGGACGACGAGCGGTTCTGGGTCGGCGTCGACCTGACCCGCTCCGAGCGCTTCGTGCTCATCGACATCCACAGCAAGGTGACCAGCGAGGTCCGGGTCGTCCCGGCCGGCAACCCCACCGGCGAGCCGGCGGTGATCGCCCCGCGCCGGCAGGGGATCGAGTACACGGTCGAGCACCACGGGCACCGTTTCCTGATCCTGCACAACGACGGCGCGGAGGACTTCGCGCTGGCGTACACCTCGGCGGACGCGCCGGGCGACTGGGTGCCGCTGATCGAGCACTCCCCCGGCACCCGACTGGAGTCGGTCGACGCGTTCTCCGACCACCTGGTCGTCTCGCTGCGCAGCAACGGCCTCACCGGCCTGCGGGTCATCCCGGTCGGCGACGGCGACCCGCACGACATCGACTTCCCGGAGCCGATCTACAGCGTCGGCCTGGACGCCAACCCGGAGTACCGCACCCGGGAGATCCGGCTGCGCTACACCTCCCTGGTCACCCCGGACTCGGTGTACGACTACGACCTCGTCACCCGGCAGATGGTGCTGCGGCGGCGCAAGCCGGTGCGGCCGGGGCCGGACGGGCGGGCGTACGACCCGGCCGACTACGAACAGCACCGCGACTGGGCGCTGGCCGACGACGGCACCCGGGTGCCGATCTCGCTGGTCTGCCGCGCCGGCACGCCCAAGGACGGCTCGGCCCCCTGCGTGATCTACGGGTACGGCTCGTACGAGGCCAGCATGGACCCGTGGTTCTCCATCGCCCGGCTCTCGCTGCTCGACCGGGGCGTCGTCTTCGCCGTGGCGCACATCCGCGGCGGCGGTGAACTGGGCCGGCGCTGGTACGACGAGGGCAAGCTGCTGGCCAAGAAGAACACCTTCACCGACTTCGTGGCCTGCGCCCGCCACCTGGTCAAGGCCGGCTGGACGGCAAGCGACCGGCTGGTCGCCCGGGGCGCCTCGGCCGGCGGGCTGCTGATGGGCGCGGTGGCCAACCTGGCCCCGGACGCGTTCGCCGGGATCGTGGCGCAGGTGCCCTTCGTGGACGCCCTCACCTCGATCCTCGACCCGTCGCTGCCGCTGACCGTCACCGAGTGGGAGGAGTGGGGCAACCCGCTCGCCGACCCGGAGGTGTACGCGTACATGAAGTCGTACACGCCGTACGAGAACGTGGCGGCCGTCGACTACCCGGCCATCCTCGCGGTGACCAGCCTCAACGACACCCGGGTGCTCTACCACGAGCCGGCGAAGTGGATCGCCCGGCTGCGGGCGCTCGCCCCGCAGGGCGACTACCTGCTCAAGACCGAGATGGGCGCCGGGCACGGCGGCCCGAGCGGCCGGTACGACTCCTGGCGCGAGGAGGCGTTCATCAACGCCTGGATCCTCGACAAGCTCGGCCGCGCCTGAGGCCGCCGGCTTGACCAGTCACGACGAGGGCCGAGCGGACGAGGAGCCGCCCGGCCCGAACGTACCGGCGCCGGGAGCGGAACCGGGCGCGGCCCGGCGCGGGCCGGCCTGGCTGATCGTCGGCGTGGTCGCCGCCACCCTGCTGATCTGCTGCTGCTCGGCGGTGGTCGGGCTGGTCCTCTCCTGGTCCGCCGGCCTCCTCGGCTCCCGCTGACCGCACCGCCCCGTCAGCGGGAGCGGCCGGGCGGGGCCACGCCGACCAGCGCCGCCGCCTCGCCGGTGCGGACCATCCGCTGCCAGCGCAGCCGGTTGCCGATCACCGCGGTGACCGCCGACTGCACCACCACCAGGTACATCACCTGCCGGTAGACCAGCTGCTGCAACGGCAACGCCCACAGTGGGCCGAAGCCCTCCCGGTCCAGGCGCAGCGCGTACGCGGCGGTCAGCCCCTGCAGCAGGAGCAGCCCCACCCAGGCCAGCACCAGCGTCGACCAGGGCAGGAAGAACAGGCCGTAGACGGCGAACACGTCGACCGCCGGGGCGGCCAGCGGCAGCACGATCTGGAACACCGTCAGGTACGGCAGGCCCCGCCGGCCCAGCTTGCCCCCGGCCCCCGCCTCGCGCAGGGCGTGCCGGTGCTTCCACATCGCCTGCATCGTGCCGTAGCACCAGCGGTAGCGCTGCCGCCAGAGCTGGCGCAGCGACGAGGGGGCCTCGGTCCAGGCGATCGCCGCCTCCTCGTACACCACCCGCCAGCCGGCCCGGAGCACCTGCATGGTCAGGTCGGTGTCCTCGGCGAGGGTGTCCGAGGGGACACCGCCGACGGCGAGCAGCACCTCGCGGCGGAACGCGCCGATCGCGCCGGGGATGGTCGGCATGCACTCCAGCACGTCGTACATCCGGCGATCGAGGTTGAAGCCGATCACGTACTCCAGGTGCTGCCAGCGGCCCAGCAGCCGACGCCGGTTGGCGACCTTGGTGTTGCCGGAGATCGCCCCGACGGTGGGGTCGGCGAAGCCCTGCACCAGCCGGTGCACGGTGTCCGGCTGGAAGACGGTGTCCCCGTCGACCAGCACCAGCAGGTCCGCCCGGGCGGCCCGGATGCCGGTGTTCAGCGCGGCCGGCTTGCCGGCGTTGGCCTGCCGGATGACCCGCACCCCGCGCAGGCCCATCCGCTCGACGATGTCGGCGGTGCCGTCGCTGGAGCCGTCGTCCACCACGATCACCTCCAGCGCCGGGTAGGCGCTGGCCACCAGCGACCGCACCGTCGCCGCGATGTTCGCCGCCTCGTTGTACGCGGGCACGATCACCGAGACCGGCGCGGTGACCGGCGGCCGGGGGTGCCGGGGGCGGCGTACCCGGCGGACGTGCAGCTGGGCGCAGGCCACCTGCACGGCGAGCCGGGCGACGCCGAGCACCAGTGCGACGGCGAGCAGGACGTTCATCGCGGTTGCCGCCCACTCGGCCCCGGTCTGGGTCCAGCGCAGCGCGTGGCCGCTCAGCCGGGTGCCGACGCCGGCCGGGACGGTCGACGGCGGCGCGTCGACGCCCGCCGAGACGGTGGTGAACCGGTAGCCCTGCTTCGACAGCCGGGTGAGCAGCTGGTCCACGGCCGCGACGGTCTGGCCGCGGTCACCGCCGCCGTCGTGCATGAGCACCACCGCGCCCCGCCCCGGCTGCGGGGTCGCGGCCCGGACGATCGCCGGTACGCCGGGGCGCTGCCAGTCCTTGGGGTCCAGGTCGGCGAGCACGGCCACATGCCCGCTGCCGGCGGCGGCGCGCAGCGCGTCGTACCCGGCGGCGGTCAGCGACCCGGTAGTGGACGAGAAGGGGGGCCGGAGCAGGGTGACCTCCCGGCCGGTGGCCGCGGCGATCGCCTTGCGGGTCAGCGACAGCTCCAGGTCGGCCCGCCAGCCGGAGACCGTGGCGAGGTCGGCGTGGGTGTAGGTGTGCGAGCCGAGTTCGTGCCCCTCGTCGAGGATCCGCCGGACCAGCTCGGGGTGCGCGTTGACCCGGGAGCCGACCACGAAGAAGGTGGCGTGTGCCTTGTGCCGGCGCAGCACGTCGAGCAGCTCAGGCGTCCATCGCGGGTCCGGCCCGTCGTCGAAGGTGAGCGCCACCGTGCGGTCCGGCATCCGCCGGCTGACCGGTTCGGGCTGGTCCAGCCGCAGCACCGGCCCGCCGTCGGTGACCGCCCTCGGCCCGGGCACGTCCGGGGCGGCGGACGGTCCGGAGCCGCCGGCGAGCCCGGTGACCAGCCCGTTGACGGTCAGCGCGGCGAGCAGCAGGAACAGGCCGAGCAGGAGCAGCACCCAGTGGGCCCGCGGGTCGCGGCGGGCGACGTGACGCGCCACGGTCAGTGCGGCTTGCCGGGCGAGCGGCTGGGCTTGCCGGTACGCCGCACGTCGCCCTGGCCGGGCACGCTGGCGGACGACTGGGGCCCCGGGCGTGCGGTCGTGGCGACGGGCGGACCGGCCGTCCGGGTGGGCGTCGGCGCGGCGGTGCTGGTCACCGGCGACGGTCGCGACGAGGCCGGGCTGCCCGGCTGACCCAGCTCCTCCGGGGTGTCCACGCCCGCCTCGATCGGTGGCCGCGCTCGGGGGTCGGTCCAGCCCGGCAGCGGGACGGTGCTGTCGCCGAAGAGCCCGGCCAGGATCAGCCCGATGCTGGTGAGCAGGCCGAGCCCCATCGCGGTGCCGGCGATCGTCATGAGCCGGCGCCGCTTTCCGGTCCGGTCGACGAACACCGGCGGCGCACCGCCCGGCTGGTTGTGCATCTGGTGATCTCCCTGCCCCGCCGCCTGCGGTTCCACCCCCGCTGGCGGGCTTCCGGAGTCACAAGCGCCGTGGCCGTACCCGGTGTTACACCCCTCAGGCCGTGCGCAACTCCTCGACCGCGCTGCTGGCCCGTAGGAAGAGCAGGCCGACCGCGACCGTCACCAGCACCGCGACCAGCGCACCGCCGCCGACCAGGGCCAACTGCCCCAGCGGTACGCCGGGCGTCACCGTCACCTCGGGCACCCATTCGGTCCGCAGGTACTGCGCGCGGGTCGCCGGGTCCGCGCAGAGCGATTCGGTGCCGGCGCAGTACTCGGTGGTGTAGCCGCCGCCGGTCACCCCGCGACCGGCGACGCCCCGACCGAGCAGCAGGCCCACGGTGAGCGCGAGACCCACCGCCGGCACCGCCGGGGCCAGCGCCTGCCAGGCGATCGACCGGGCCAGCGTCCCCCGGGGCACCCCGGTGGCGACCAGCGCCGCGTACGCCCGCCGTCGGGCGACGATCCCCTCGACCAGGGCGACGATCAGGCCACCGGCGGCGATCGCCATGGCCACGCCGACCGTCAGGTCGACCAGGTCCATCGTGCGCAGGTAGAAGCCGTCGGTGCCGCCACGGTCCTGGCCGGTGAGCCGTTCGACCTCGGCGTGAGCCTCGAACGAGGCCCGCATCCCGGCCGCGCCACCACCCACGATCACCGCGGCCAGCAGGGCGGCGAAGGTACGGCTGCCGGCCCACGGGTCGCTGGTCAACCGCCGGGACGCCAGCAGCGCGGCCGGACGCCGGGCGTACCGGTGCAGCAGCCGACCGGAGGTGTACGACAGCCAGCCCGTGCCGACCACCACCCCGGTCAGCGCGGCGAGCCCGCCCCCGAGCAGCAGCAGCGGCGGTAGCAGCAGCGGGGGTTCCCGGTGCTGGTCCTGATACCAGTCGAGCACCGGGTCCAGGGCGGCGAAGGCGGCGAGGCCGGCGACGATCAGCAGGCCGGCCCACGGCCCGGGCGCGCGTTCCCGGCGGACCTTGCGCACCACGCCGAACGGGGTGGCGGTGACCCGGCGCAGCAGCACCGCGCCGACCAGCGCCGCCGCCAGCGGCAGCCCGAGCACCACCGCCACGATCACTCCGGTGGCCGGGAGGACGTCGGTGGGGAGCGCGAGCTGCCCCCGCGCGTCCGGCTCGTCCAGCAGCCGCCGGCCGACGAGGAAGACGACCAGCCCGAGGAGGGTCCCGAGGAGGCTGGCCAGGCCGGTCTCCAGCACCGCGAGCCGGGTCACCTGGCCGGGCGTGGCCCCGGCCAGGCGCAGGGCGGCGAGCCGCCGGTCCCGGGCGGGCGCCCCGAGCCGGGCGCACTGCCCGGCCAGCGCCAGCACCGGGACGGTGAGCAGAAGCAGCGCGATCGCGGTGCCGCCGCGCAGGCCGGGCTCGCGGAGCAGGGCGTTGCCGTACTGCTCGGAGAGGTTGCGGCCGTCGCAGCAGCGCGGGGTGGGGATGGCGAGCACGGTGAGCGCGGCCAGGCCGGCGAGGGTGGCCAGGGCGGCGCTGAGCGCGGTCAGCGCCACCCGGGCGGTGTCGGTGCGGTTGCCGGCCAGGGCGAGCCGGAGCAGGACGGCGGGCCTCACCGGGCGCCGCCGGCGAACGGCAGGTCCAGCCCGAGCCCGCTGGCGTCGACCGCCCCGTCGCGGAGCATCACCTCCCGGTCGGCGTACGCGGCGATCCGCGGCTCGTGGGTGACGAGCACGACGCTGGTGCGCTGCTGCCGGGCGAGCCGGACCAGCTGGGTGAGCACCTGCTCGCCGCTGAGCGTGTCCAGCGCGCCGGTCGGCTCGTCGGCGAAGAGCACCCGGGGCTCGGTGACCAGGGCCCGGGCGGTGGCGCACCGCTGCTGCTGCCCGCCGGACATCTCGCCGGGCCGGACGTCGGCCACCTCGGCCACGCCGAGCCGGTCCAGCCAGCCGAGCGCCGCCACCCGCGCCTCTCGCCGCCCCGTGCCGGCGAGAAGCAGCGGGAGGGCGACGTTCTCCGCCGCGGTCAGCTCGGCGACGAGCTGGCCGAACTGGAAGAGCACCCCGAACTCGGTGCGCCGCAGCCGGGACCGGTCCGCCTCCGACCAGGTGTCGATCCGCTCGCCGCGCCAGACGACCTGGCCCGCGTCCGGGCGGAGGATCCCGGCCAGGCAGTGCAGCAGGGTCGACTTGCCGCAGCCGCTGGGGCCGGTGACGGCGACGATCTCGCCCTCGGCGACGTCGAGGGTGACGCCGCGCAGGGCGGGTGTCGGCCCGTACGCCTTCACCACGCCGCGAGCCTGGAGTTGCGTCACGAGTGCACCTCCCGGTGCCAGTCGGCGACCCGGTCCAGGGTGGTCCGCAGCCACCTCAGGTCGGCGTCGAGGTGGGCGATGGCGTAGTCGGCCGAGACCACGTCGTCGAGGGTGGCCGCGGGCGCCGTCTTGACGGCGGTGAGTTCGCGCAGCCGGTCGGTGTGCGCCCGCCCCTGCGCGACCAGGTACGACCGGGCGGCGCTCACGTCGGCGACCAGCAGCGCCACCACCACCTTGGCGAAGAGCGTGCTGGTGACGTACGGCGCGGGGGGCTCGACCGCGCCGAGCCACCGGTCCAGCGCCTCGCGGCCCTGGCCGGTGAGCTGGTAGGACGTGCGGTCCGGGCCGGCCTCGCGCTCCTGCCCGGTGGCGACGACCAGACCGTCGCGCGCCAGCCGGCCGAGGGTCGCGTAGACCTGCCCGAACGCCAGCGGCTTGGCCCGGGGCAGCCGGGCGTCGTGGGCACGCTTCAGCTCGTACCCGTGCCGGTTCCCGGCGGCGAGCAGCCCCAGCAGGACGTGCGACGTGGACACCGGGCCACTATTCACTCAGTGAATAGCTGATGTCAAGCGTCGTCGATGCGGTTCAGCGGCTCCAGGCCGGGTCACGGCCGGCGCGGCCGAGCAGGCGGTCCAGCTCGGTGCAGTCCGGGCCGGTCGCCACCTCCGGACCGAAGGCGCCCATCTGGCGGCCCATCGGGCCCATCTCGTCCAGGAACCGGTGACCGGCGGCGGTGACCTCGGGCGCCGGCTGGTACGGCTGACCGGTGGCCCGGGCCAGGTCCCAACCGTGCACGGCCAGGTCGATGATCCCCATCAGGCCGACCGTCTCCTGGGGCAGCCCCATGCCGGGCGAGGCGCCCTCCTCGGCGGCCGGGTCGGCCCACGCCTCGACCAGCCGGGCGGTCTCGTCGGCGAACCGGTCCCGCCACCCCTCGGTCAGGTGGTCCGTCTTCGCCGACCAGTCCACCTCGCGCCGCCGGGCGAGCGTCTGGAAGTTGACCACCACGTCGTACAGGTGGTTGGCCAGGTCCCGCACGGTGTAGTCCGGGCACGGCGTGGGCAGGTCCAGCTGATCGTCGGTGATCGCCCGGACCACCGCCACGGTTCGCGGTGCGGCGGCGGCCAGCAGATCGCTAGTCTTCGTTCCCATAGGGCCAGCGTACGAAGGCGGTCTTGAACGAATGCGACAGCCACGCGGGGACAACCGGGGCATCCTCGACCCGGAACGGCTGCGCCGGGAGGTGCGGTTCCGCCGACACCTGCCGGGCCCGGCGCTGCGCCGCTGGGTCGAGCACTACTGGCTGATCGACTGGGCGCTGAGCGCGCCGTTCGCCCAGCAGCTGGTGCCGCACCCGGCGGTCAACGTCGTCTTCCAGCAGTCCGAGGGCGGCCCGGAGACCGCCGAGATCGCCGGCGTCGGGCAACGGCTCTTCTCGATCACGCTGACCGGCACCGGCCGGGTCAGCGGGATCCAGTTCCGCCCGGGCGGCTTCCGGCCGTTCTGGCGACGCCCGGTCGCCGAACTGACCGGCGAGCGCCGCCCGCTCGCCGAGGTCCCCGACGCCGCCCGGGCCGCCGCCGCCTCCCCGGCAGACAAGGGCCACTGCGCGGGTACGGACACCGAGCGCCGCCGCGCGCTGGACGCCTTCCTGACCGCCTGGGCGCCGGAGCCGGACCCGGCGGCGACCGAGGCGATGACGCTGGCCGAGGCGATCCGCACCGACCGCGGTGTGCTGCGGGTGGACGACCTCGCGCGCCGGCACGGCATCTCCACCCGACGGCTGCAGCGCCTCTTCCTGGACCACGTCGGGGTCGGTCCGAAGTGGGTGATCCGCCGCTACCGACTCCAGGAGGCGATCGAGCGGGCCGCCGAGGGGCCGCCCGACTGGTCCGCGCTCGCCGCCGACCTCGGCTACAGCGACCAGGCCCATCTGGTCCGCGACTTCACCGCCGTCACCGGCGTCTCCCCCACGGCCTACGTCCGCTCCCTGCGCTGACCCGACCGCACCCCCGCCGGAGACCCGACCCCGCAGCCACACCACACCTCACCCACCGTCACTGCACCCGCACCCCCACAGGCCAACCTGCGTGCCGGGACGAGCCGTGCGGTCAGCGGCGGCGGCGGACGGCCACCACGGCGACGTCGTCCTGGATCTCCGGCGGGGCCAGCTCGACCAGCAGGCGGTGACAGAACCGGTCGAGGTCGTCGTCCACCCGGGCGGCACACGCGGCCAGCGCGGCCAGGCCCTCGTCGATGGTGGCGTCCCGACGCTCGATCAGGCCGTCGGTGTAGAGCACCAGCGTCGCGCCGGCCGGCAGGACGAACTCCAGGTCGTCGGGGCGCTCGGCCCGTACGCCCAGCAGGGGCGCCGACTGCTGGACGAAGTCCACCCGACCGTCGACGCTCACCAACGCCGGCAGGTGCCCGGCGCTGGCCAGCCGGATCCGACCGCTGGGCGGGTGCAGCAGCAGGATGCAGAGGGTGGCCAGCTCGTTGCGGAGCAGCGTCCGCATCAGCTCGTTGAGCCGGTCCAGGATCACCCCCGGCTGATGCCCCTCCACCGCGTACGCCCGGACGGCGTGCCGCAGCTCGGCCATCACCGTGGCGGCGTGCAGCGAGTGGCCGGCCACGTCACCGATCGCCACCAACAGGTGGCCGTCGAGCATCACCAGCTCGTAGAAGTCGCCGCCCACCTCGGTCTGCGCGCTGGCCGGCTCGTACCGGACGGCCAGGTCCAGTCCGGCGACCTCGGGCAGCCGCCGGGGCAGCAGGCTCCGTTGCAGGGTGACGGCGATCCGGTGCTCCTCGTCGAACGACCGCTGCGCCTCCACCGCCGCGGCGACCGCCTGGGAGAGCTGCACCAGCACCGGCGTGCGCGCGGTCTGGGTCGCGGTCGGCACCACCACGTAGAGCGGAGCGCGGTCCTCGCGCAGCCGGGCGGCGGCCACGGTCACCGTGTCCCCCGCCGGCCAGGGCACCAGGCCCCACTCGGCCGGATCGTTCACCCGCACGGTGGACCCGGTCGGCACGCCGGTGTCGTCCACCACCCAGGGCACGATCGTCGGCTTCGCGCCCGGCCCGGCGGCGATCCCGGCCAGGCAGTCGCCGTCGAAGGTCTCGGCGATCACCGCCGCCGGGCTCTTGAAGATGTCGGCCGCGCCCGCGGCCGCCGCCTCCAGCAGGCGGGCGAAGTTCGGGGCGGCGTGCACCGCGACGGTGGTGTCGGCCAGCCCGGTGAGTCGCTCGGCGAGCAGCTCCGCGCGCTGCCGCGCCTGGTAGTAGCGCAGCACCGCGTGGGCGGTGGCGACCAGTTCCTCCGGCTCGATCGGCTCGGCCAGGTAGGCGTCCGCGCCCCGGGTCAGCCCCTGCGCCCGGTCCACCACGTCGACCGCGTGCGCGGACACGTGGATCACCGGCAGCGCCGGGTGGTCCGCCTTGATCCGCTCGCAGACGTCGAAGCCGCTCATGTCGGGCAGCCGTACGTCGAGCACCACCAGGTCGATCGGGTCCGTCGCGACCCGTTCCAGCGCCTCGGTGCCGGTCTCCGCCTCACGGACCGCGAAGCCGGCTCGGGTCAGCCAGCTGACCAGCAGGTATCGCTTGGTGCGACTGTCGTCGACCACCAGCACCGTCGCCTGGTCGCCGACCATCGTCAGGCCCCGCTCGCCGGTAGGACGACGGTGAAGGTGCTGCCCCGGCCGGGCTCGCTGGTCAGCTCCAGCGTCCCACCGAGCAGGGTCACCAACCGCCGCGCGTACGGCAGGCCGAGGCCGGTGCCGCCGACCCGGCTGGCCCCCGGCACCTGGTAGAACTCCTCGAAGATCCGTTCGTGCAGCTCGGGGGGGATGCCGACGCCGGTGTCGGAGACCGACAGGCGCCACCGCTCGTCGTCCCGCTGCGCGGTCATCCGTACCTCGCCGCGCTCGGTGAACTTGAGCGCGTTGTGCAGCAGGTTGCGCAGCACCTGGGAGAGCAGCACCTCGTCCGAGCGGAGCACGGCCGGCGCCTGCGGCTCCTCCACCACCAGCTCGACGGCCGACCGGTTGGTCAGCGCCCGCAGGGTGCCGCGCAACTGGCCGAAGACCGCCCGCAGGTCGACGTCGGCCCACTCCGGCTCGATCCGCCCGGACTCCGCCTTGGCCAGATCCAGCAGGGCGTTGACCAGGGAGAGCAGGTCGGCCGCCGAGGCCCGGATCAGCTCCACCTGCTCGGACTGCTCGGGGGTGAGCGGGTCGGAGGCGGTGTCGGTGAGCAGCCGCCCCAACCCGATGATCGCGGTCACCGGGGCGCGCAGCTCGTGGCTGACGTTGGCCAGGAAGCGGCTCTTCGACTCGCTCGCCGTCCGCAGCTGCGCCGACTTCTCGTCCAGCTCGGCGTAGAGCGCCACCACGCCGCGGTTGGTCTCCTCCAGCTCCTCGGAGAGCTGGGTGTAGAGCGCCATCACGCCCCGGTTGGTCTCCTCCAGCTCGGCGTTGAGCACCGCCAGCTCGTCGCGCTGGCTGCGGACCTCGTCCAGGGCGGCGATGAGCTGCTCGTTCTGGGTGGCGAGCTCGTCCAGGGCACTGCCGGGCGCGCTGTGCCCGAGCTCGGCGCGCAGCTCGGCCAGCCGCGCCTCGGTCAGCGCCTGGGCGGCGGCCGGGACACGTCGGGACATCCTCACGACCGTATCCCCCTCCTCGCTGGTCACCCCCAGGGTGTCCACCAAACGCGCCACCGCGCCCGACTGCGGCTCGTACCGGCCGCCGGGCAGAGGGCTGGCCGGGGTGAGGTCGACGCGCAGCGCGCTTCGACCGTCCCGACCGTGCACCACGTGGAAGGCGACGTCCGCGCCGCCGACGGTACGCAACAGGTCACGGGCGACCTCACTGAGCGCGGTGGCGAGCCGGACCTGGTCCTGGTGCTCCAGACCGACGGCGGCGGCGACCTCCCGGCCGCGTTGGCGGACGAGGAAGATGTCCTGCTCCACCCGCAGCGCCATCAGCAGCAGCGGCTCGCCGGCGCTCATGCCGGTGTCCTCGCCGCCAGGACGCAGGCGTCGTCGCGGCGGACGCCGGCGTCCCGCAGCAGGGTCGCGGCGAGCACCAGCGGAGATCGCCCGGTCAGCCCGGGGTAGTCGCCGATCCGCCACCGGTCGACCACGCCGTCGCTGTGCATGACCAGGGTCGCCTCCGGCGGGAAGGCGTAGTCGTACTCCCGGACGGACGGTCGCTGATGCCCGGCGATGCCGGGCAGCGAGACCAGGCCCCGCCGCTCGTCGGCGGCCCCGAGCACGACGCCGGTGATGTTGCCGAGCCCGGCGTACCGGAGCACGCCGGCCGACGGGTCCAGCTCGGCCACGGCCAGGGCCGCGCCCCGGGTGTGTGTCATCGCGCGGTGGAGGTGCTGCACCACGGTTGCGGGCGGGGCGGCCGGCGCGGTACGGAAGGCGGCCACCGCGGCGTCGGCGGCCGCGCCCGCCAGCGCCCCGTGCCCGAGGCCGTCGCAGACCAGCACCTGGTACCGACCCTCGGCCACCCGTACGGCGTGCCCGTCGCCGCTGACCTGCTCCCCGCTGATCGGCCGGGTCAGCCCGGCCGCCCAGTCGGGACGCAGCGGCGCGGCCTTCGGCCAGACCTGCACGGCGAGGACGGTGCCCTTGCCGGGCCAGGACCAGGCGTCGTACCAGCTGGCCTGGCGGCTGATCGCGCCGAGGCCGATGCCGAGGGTGCCGGTGGTGGAGTGGCCGTCCCGGGAGGAGACGGTCAGGTCCGTCATGCCGGGGCCGGAGTCGATCGCGACCAGCTCCACGCCGGCGTGGTCGCCGTCGCGGACCGGCCGCAGCAGCAGCAGTCCTTCCTCGGCGTGCTTGACCAGGTTGCTGGTCAGCTCGGCGGCGACGATGGCGAGCTCGGCGACCCGGTCGGGGTGCAGGCCGAGCTGCTCACCGAGGCGTTCGGCGGCCCGCCGCACGGAGCTGGCGGCGCTGCTGTTCTCGACCCGGAACCAGCTGCCGGGGTCGGGAACAGCGTGGGTGATCACCGGGACCACTTGGTGACGGTGATCCGGGTGCCCTCGCCGACGACGGTCTGGATGTCGAAGTCGTCGACCAGGCGTCGGGCCCCGCTGAGGCCCAGCCCGAGGCCGCCGCCGGTGGTGTAGCCGTCGGTCAGCGCGAGGTCGAGGTCGGGGATGCCGGGGCCGGTGTCGGCGAAGACCACCCGTACGCCCCGGCGCCGGCCGTCCTCGACCACCGTCACCTCGGCACCGCCGCCCCCACCGTAGATCAGCGTGTTGCGGGCCAGCTCGCTGGCCGCGGTGACGAGCTTCGTCTGGTCGACCAGGGAGAGCTTGGCGGCCACCGCGACGGTACGCACCAGCTGCCGGACGCGGACGACGTCCTCGTCGCTGCCGATCGCCTGTTCCTTCGGGCCCAGGTCGACGCCCGCGGTCATGGTGATGTCGCCGCCGTTCCTGACTCCACGTCCTCCGGATCGTCGTCGAACCCGAGGTCGTCGTCCGCCCGGCTCGCCGCGATCAGCTCCATGCCGCGCTCGACGTTCAGCGCGGTCCGGATGCCGTGCAGCGACAGGCCCAGTTCGACCAGCGTGATGGCGACCGCGGGCCGCATCCCGACGACCACCGTCTCGGCGTCGAGCACCTTGGAGATCGAGGCGATGGTGGAGAGCATCCGCCCGACGAAGGAGTCGACGATGTCCAGCGCCGTGATGTCGATGATCACGCCGTGCGTGCCGGTGGCCACGATCCGCTCGGCCAGGTCCTCCTGGAGGGCGACGGCCGTCTGATCGGACATGTCGATCTGGATGGAGACCAGCAGGATGTCGCCGATCTTCAGGATCGGCACCCGCTCCATCACGCCTCCCGGCGCGGGTGGCGGCGAGCCGTCTCGACGCCGGTGAGCCGTAGCACGTGCCGCAGCGCGTCGGCGAGGCTGGCCTTGGTGGCGATGTCCCCGAACTCGATGCCGAGCGCGACGATGGTCTGGGCGATCTGTGGCCGGATGCCGGAGATGATGCAGTCGGCGCCCATCAGCCGGGCGGCCACCACCGTCTTGAGGATGTGCTGGGCGACCTGCGTGTCGACGGCCGGCACACCGGTGATGTCGATGATCGCGTACGGCGAGCCGGTGTCGACCAGGGTCTGCAGCAGCCGCTCCATCACCACCTGGGCGCGCGCCGAGTCGAGCGTGCCGACCAGCGGCACGGCGACCACGCCGTCCCAGATCTTGACCACCGGGGTGGAGAGTTCGAGCAGCTGCTCGGCCTGGTCGGCGATCAGGCCCTCGCGGGCCTGCACGTACGTCTCGAAGGTGGACAGGCCCATCTGGTCGACCACGTCGTTGAAGGCGAGGACGTCGCGCAGCGACAGCTTGCCGTCGGCGCCGTCGGCCAGCTCGACCAGCACCTCTTTGAGCGCGTAGATGCTGACCGCGGTCTCGGTGGCGGAGAAGCCCTGCCGGGCCCGGTTGCGCGACAGCTCACCGAGCACGGCCCGCAGTTCGGCGGCCGACTCGGAGGAGATGTCCGCGAGCCCTCGGGCACCCGCATTGATCATGCTACGGTGCAGCTCCTGCACCTGAAGGCGCAGTTCCGCCTGGCTGAGCCGGCCACGCAACGAGGTCGCGACCAGCTCGGTCCAGCGCTGGACGATCCGCTCGGCATGCTCAGTAAGCAGGCCGGCGAGCCGGTCACCCTCTTCCCTGGTCATCGCCATGGTTACCTCCTCTGAGCTGGGCCGGCCGGACTCTATCACCGCCGACCGGCGCGGTACTTGCCACGAGGCAAAGAAATGATCAGGCACACCTGATCCCGCTCCCGTTCTGCGTGTTCCCGCCTTCGTGGGATACCGTTCCACCGATAACAGGAGGTCCGAATGTCCTTGACGGTGCACACGGAACAGCGCGGCGACGTGGTCGTCGTCTCGGTCGCGGGCGAGCTCGACATGGCGACCGCACCGCAGCTGCAGGACCAGATCACCGACCTGCTCGACAAGGGCCGCAGCCGTCTCGTGTTCGACCTGGCCGACGTGTCGTTCTGCGACTCGACCGGCCTGTCGGTCTTCGTGCGCGCGAAGAACAGCTGCGACGAGGCCGGCGGCGAGGTCCGGCTGGCCGCCCCGCAGCGCGGCGTGCTGCGCATCCTCGAGGTCAGCGGTCTGGTCGAGGTGCTGCACACGTACCCCACGGTCGAGCAGGCCGTGACGGGCGATCCGACACCGGCCTCCTCCTGACCGATTCCCCTCAGCGCTCGTCCTCGATGAAGCGGGGACGAGCGATCACCATGCCCGCGGTCGTCTGCACGACCAGCGCGGCGACCAGGAACCCGAGCGGGGCCGTCCAACCCCCGGTCGCCTCGTAGAGGATGCCGACCAGCAGCGGCCCGAGGGCCGCGATCACGTACCCGGTGCTCTGCGCGAAGGCGGACAGCGCCACCGTGCCCTCGGCGGTCCGGGCGCGCAGGCCGATGGT
The DNA here is from genome assembly GCF_036906755.1 of Micromonospora sp. CPCC 206171. Lineage (NCBI taxonomy): Bacteria > Bacillati > Actinomycetota > Actinomycetes > Micromonosporales > Micromonosporaceae > Micromonospora > Micromonospora sp. CPCC 206171. The sequence goes on from NZ_JBAKHT010000008.1 coordinate 214,412, forward strand.
GGTCAGGATCAGCGGGAACGCGCCCTGACCCAGGGCGAGCAGCAGGACCCAGAGCGGCGCGAGGCCGTGCGGCGCCACGGCCAGACCGAGGTACGCGGCCGCGGAGAAGGCGGTCAGCGCCAGCACCAGCGGTCGTAGCGTCCGCAGCCGGCCGGCCAGGGTCGGCATTCCCAGCGCGACCGGCACGCCGAGCGCGGTCACCCCGGCCAGCAGCAGTCCGGCGGCCTCGGGGCGGTAGCCGGCGTCGCGGAAGAGCTGGGCCAGCCAGCCCATGATCGCGTATCCGCTGAGCGACTGCGCGCCGAAGTAGACCGCCATGGCCCAGCCGAGCCGGGTGCGTTCCGGCCGGATCCGCACCCGCGGGGCGGGGGCCGCCGTCGGGGCCGCGGCCCGCCGGGCGGCGCGGGCCCGCAGCGCCAGCGGCACCCACGGGAGTACGGCCACCGCAGCCAGCCCGGCCCAGACGCCGAGCCCGGCCCGCCAGGAGCCGAAGGCGTGCGCGACGGGCACCGCGGAGGCGGCGGCCACCGTCGTGCCCACCGTCAGCGCCATCGTGTACGCCCCGGTGACCAGCCCGGTGCGGTGCGGGAAGTGCTGCTTGACCAGCATCGGCAGCAGGATGTTCGCCACCGCGATGCCGGCCAGCGCGAGCGCGCTGGTGAGCACGAAGACCAGCGCGGAGTCGGTGACCACCCGGAGCACCTGCCCCACGGTGAGGGCGAGCATCGCCACCACCAGCACCCGGGCCGGCGGGTAGCGGCGGACCAGCCACGGGGTGAGCGCGCCGAGCCCGGCGAAGGCGATCGTCGGCAGGGTGGTGACGAAACCGGCCATCGTGCCGGAGAGCGCGAGTCCGGTGCGTACCTCGTCGAGGAGGGCACCCAGGCTGGTCACCGCGGCGCGGAGGTTGAGCGCGACCAGGAGCATCCCGACCAGCACCAGCGCACCGCCGCGGGCTGCCGAGGGCCGGCCGGCCGAGGGCGCGACGGCGGCCGGCGCGGGCCCCGGCGACACGTCGACGGTGGGCGCGCCCGGGTCGGCGACGGACCGGTCGGCGGCGGGCGCCTCGGCCTCGGTGCAGGTGGGTGGCGGGGTCATGACCTCGAACCTACAATCATGGGATGAATTTCGGCAGCAGGTGTAACCGGTGACACCCACCGTCGATTCCGTCGCCGTGCCCCCGCGCGGCCACCGGGTACGCCAGACGATCGAGCAGCTCAGGGAGCGGATCCTCGGCGGCGAGTGGCCGGTCGGCGGGCGGATCCCGACCGAACCGCAGCTGGTCGCCGCGCTCGGGGTGGGGCGGAACACCGTCCGCGAGGCGGTCCGCGCACTGGTGCACGCGGGAGTGCTGGAGTGCCGGCAGGGTTCCGGGACGTACGTGGTCTCCACGGACGAACTGGCCCCGGTGGTGGCCCGCCGGCTCACCGACGACCGGATGGCCGAGGTGATCGAGGTCCGGCGCGCCTTCGAGGTGGAGGCCGCCCGGCTGGCCGCGCTGCGGCGTACCCCCGAAGACCTGGCGGCGCTCGACGGGGCGCTCGCCACCCGCGAGGCCGCCTGGCGCTCGGGCCGGGTGGCGGAGTTTGTGGAGGCCGACGCGGCGCTGCACACCGCGGTGGTGGCCGCCGCCCACAACGGCATGCTCGCCGAGCTCTACGCCTCGGTCGGCACGGCGCTGCGCAGCACGGTCGCCCACGCCATGGGGGACGCGCTGGAGCCCGAGCGGTACGTCGACCACGGTCGACTCGTCGCCGCCATCTCCGACGGCGATCCGGGCCGCGCGGCGATCGAGGCCGGTGCTTTTCTGGAACCGCCCTCCGGGGCATAGGTTGTCCCGGACGCAGAATCGGACAGCACGGGAGTGCGGATGCTCAAGGGCTTCAAAGACTTCATCATGCGCGGCAACGTCGTCGACCTCGCGGTCGGTGTCGTCATCGGTGCCGCGTTCACGGGCGTGGTCACGCAGCTGACCAAGTCGTTCCTGGAACCACTGGTCCGGGTGTTCATCGCGCTGCTCACGGGCAGCAAGAACGGCCTGACCGGGTCCACCCCGACCTTTCGGGAGATCCCGTTCGACTGGGTGGCCTTCGTCAACGCCCTGATCACCTTCCTGCTCACCGCGGCGGCGCTCTACTTCCTGGTCGTCTTCCCGATGAATCGGCTCGCCGAGCGGCGTCGGCGGGGCGAGGAGCCGCCGCCGAAGGCGCCCAGCGAGGAGGTCAAGCTGCTGACCGAGATCCGGGACGCCCTGGTCGCCGGCGGGCACACCACCCCGGCGCAGCAGCGGGGCGCGCTCGACGACGTGCTCGGTCGACGTACGGAGCCGCCCACGCCGCGCTGACGCGACCGCATGCACATCGGCCCCTGTGGGAATCCCACAGGGGCCGCCCCGTGTCGCACACATGTTCGATAGAGTCCGGCCATGGAACAGCGCAAGCACTGGTGGAACGGCAAATGGGGGCGACTGGCCCGGCGGGACGTCTTCCTCCGGGTGGACGCCGACCGCTGGCACGTCGAGCAGCGGGCCGGCGGCGCGGAGGGTGTCTCCCAGTTCTACGAGTACGGCAGCGCGGAGGAGGCCGAGGAGACCGTCCGGGCCCTGCTGGAGGGGACCGACGGCTGGCGGGAGCTCTCCCCGCGCCCGCCGAGCGCCTGGGCCCCGCCGAGCGGCGGCGTTTAGCGGCGCGCCGGCCCGGGAACCGCCCGGGAATGAAGCAGCAGGGCACCGAGCAGCAGGCGGCCATCTCCCGGGTCACCACAGGCATGCGGGTCATCGACACGGCCGGCGTCGAGGTCGGCACCGTCGACCTCGTGCAGCGGGGTGACCCGAACGCGGTGACCGTGCAGGCGCCGACCGCCGACCCGGGCGGCAGCCTCGACGAGCTGATCGAGTCGGCCGCGGTGGAGGAGCCGGACGTGCCCGCCGACCTCGCCGCCCGGCTGCTGCGTACCGGCTACCTCAAGGTCTCCACCGAGCTGGCCCGCACCGGCGCGGTCTACGTGCTGGCCGACCAGATCGCCGCCGTCACCGACGGCCAGGTACGCCTCGGCGTCGGCGTCGGCGACCTCCCCCCGGAGGAGTGACCGCCCACTCGCGGCGACGGCGGGGACGTGCCGACCGACCGGGCCTCGGGCTCGCGTCCGCCACCACAGGTGTGGTCGACGCGCTGTCGACCTGATGACGCGAACGACTCAAGGCCGGTCTCCGGCACCCAACACCCGGTGAGTCGTCTACGTCATCAGATCGACAGCGAGTTCGGTAGGCACCCGGCACCCGAGGCCGCCCCGCCCGACACACCAGCATCTCCGGCGCGGTTGCGGGTGCTGGCGGTGGACGTGACGGTCAACGCCTCGTGACCTCGCCGCCGGCCTCGGCCGGCGCGGCCGGATCCGACCCGCTCCCGTCCGACCCGAACTGACCCGATCCGGTCTGGGCCGAGCCGGCCTGGCTGACCTCACCCGATCCGTTCTCAGCGCGTGGCCGAGTTCGTGCGGCAGCACCGAGCCGAGCAGCCGCGCGGGAGGGTGCCGGCACCGTGGCCGGGGTGGACGGGCCGGCCGGCGGCGACGCGGCACGCCGGCGGAAGAGCAGCAGCATCAGCCAGCCGGCGAGCAGGCCCCAGAACGCGCCGGCCACCCCGAGCAGGCTCACCCCCGACGCGGTGACGACGAAGGTCACCACCGCCGCCTCCCGGCTCTCCGGCTCGGCGACCGCCGCGGCGACCGCCGCGGCCAGCGCGCCGAGCAGCGCCAGCCCGGCCACCGCCTCGATCAGCACCGGCGGGGAGAGCAGCACCAGCGCGGTCGCCACCCCCGCTCCCAGCCCGAGCAGCGCCAGCCCCAGGCCGGCGGTGACCGAGGCGATCCAGCGCCGCTCCGGGTCCGGGTGGGCGTCCGGTCCGGCCGCCAGGGCGGCGCTGATCGCCGCGAGGTTCACCGCGTGCCCGCCGAGGGCCGCGCCGAGCGCGCTGGCCAGCCCGGTCACCCGCAGCGCCGCGTTCAGCGGCGGCTGGTAGCCGTAGCCGCGCAACACCGCCGTACCGGGGACGTTCTGGGCGGCCATGGTGACCAGGAAGAGCGGCAGCGCCAGCCCGACCAGCGCGGGCACGGTGAACGCCGGCGCGGTCAGCTCGACCACCGGCCGGAACCCGCCGATGCCCCCGGCCGGCGAGGTGAGCGCGATCGTCACCGCGGCCACCACCAGCGCCGCCGGCACGGCCCAGCGCCGGGCGAACCGGTGCAGCACCAGCCAGGTGACGATCACCGGTACGGCCAGCCGGGGCACCTCGACCAGCGCCCGCACCGGGGCGGTGCAGAGCGGCAGCAGCACTCCGGCCAGCATCGCCGCCGCCACCGGGCCCGGGATCGCGGCGACCGCCCGACCGAGCACGGGAAAGAGACCGGCGGCCACGATGAGCACCCCGCAGAGCAGGAACGCGCCGACCGCCGCGGGCCAGCCGCCGGGGACCGGGCCGGTGGCGACCAGCAGCGCCGCGCCGGGGGTGGACCAGGCGATCGCGATCGGCATCCGGTGCCGCAGCCCCAGCCAGAGGGCGCAGAGCCCGGACGCCACGCTGACCGCGAGCAGCCCGGAGGCGGCCTGGGCCTCGTCCGCCCCGACCGCCCGCAGCCCCGCCAGCACCACCGTGAACGAGCTGGCGAAGCCGACCAGGGCGGTCACCACGCCGGCCAGCACCGGTTGCAGCCGTCCCGCCATCCCCGCACCCCCCGTCGTCGCGGCCACCCTAGCGGCGGCCATCAGCGGGCTCCCGCCCGTCCACCGTGCCCGCCTACGAGGCGGGAGCGGACCGCTCAGCCCAGCGGGCGGGTCGGGACGCGGTGCCGTACCGCCCACAGCGCCGCCTCCGTGCGTGACGCCGAGCCCGTCTTGCGCAGCAGATTCGACACGTGCACGGTGACCGTGCGGACCGAGATGCCGAGGGCGCGGGCCGCCTGCTTGTTGGACATCCCGGCGACCAGGCAGCCGAGCACCTCCACCTCCCGGCCGGTCAGCTCGGCGTCGGGCGGGGCGGCCGGGCGGGGCGCCGGCGGCCGCAGGTGCTCCGGCAGCGGCCGCTCGGCCAACGCCTCGAGGCCCCGGCCGGCGTGCGCGGCGAGCAGCTCGGTGAGCGCGAACGGGTTGCCGCCGGTGCGCCGCCAGACGGCGGTGGCGATCCGGTCGGCGGGGCGGGTGCCGTCGTACACCTGGGCCAGCACCTCGGCCACCTCGGCCACCCCGAGCGGGCCGAGGTGCTGGCGCACGGCGCCGCGTACCCCGCAGAGCCGGGACAGGACGCGGACGGCGAGGTCCGGCGCGACCGCGTCGGCCGGCGGCCGGCTCGCCACCACCAGCAGGGCCGGCAGGTCACCGGCGGTGGCCAGCTCGCCGACCAGGTTGAGGCTGGCCGGGTCGAGGGCGTGCAGGTCCTCCACCACCAGCACGGCCGGGCCGGCGCCGACCAGCCGCCGGACGGTCCGCACGGCCAGCCGCAGCAGGGTGCCGGGGGCGTAGCGCTCGCGCGGCGCGGTGGGCTGCTGGGCGAGCCAGGCCAGCGCATCCGGCGGGAGATCGAGACCGCTGGTGTCGCGGCCGCTGAGCACCGCCGCCAACCAGTCGTACGGGGCGGGGTCGTGCAGCCGCGCGGCGCCGGACAGGACCACCGCCGGGCGGGGCGAGAAGCCCTCCACGGCCGCCGCGACCAGCAGACTCTTGCCCACCCCGGCCGCCCCGGTGATCACCGTGACGGCGGGCGACGGACGGCCCGCGTCGACCACGGTGGACCACGCCCGGTCGAGCTCGGCACGCTCGCCGGCGCGTCCGACCATGGACACCGGCATCATTTCTGCCACCCTACGCACTAGTGCGTAGAGACGGATCAAGGGTGTTCTTGGCAAGCTTGGGGCATGACGCTGATCCTCCGCTCGGCCATCCTCAACGACGTCGGCCTGGTCCGCACCAACAACGAGGACTCCGCCCTCGCCGGTGACCGCCTGGTGGCGGTCGCGGACGGCATGGGTGGGCTCCCCGCCGGTGAGGTGGCGAGCGAGATCGTCATCCGCATCCTGGACGAGCTGGTCCCGCCGACCGTCGCCGACGAGGCCGCCGAGGCGCTGCGCGCCGTGGTCGCCACCGCCAACCAGCGCATCCGCGCCGCCATCGCCGCCGATCCGACCCGCGACGGCATGGGTACGACGCTGACCGCCGGCCTCCTCGCCGGCGACATCCTGGTCCTCGCCCAGGTCGGCGACTCCCGCTGCTACCTGCTGCGCGACGGCGACCTGACCCAGCTCACCCGGGACGACACCTTCGTGCAGGCGCTGGTCGACCAGGGCGCGCTCTCCCCCGACCAGGCGCGGCACCACCCGCAGCGGTCCCTGGTGACCCGCGCCGTGCAGGGCGCGGACGCCCCACCGGCGATCGGGGTGCTGACCATGTTCGTCGGCGACCGGTTGCTGCTGTGCAGCGACGGCCTCTCCGACTACGTGGAGGACGCCGCGATCCACGCCGCGCTGACCACGTACGGCGACCGCCAACTCTGCGGCGAACAGCTGGTCAAGCTCGCCCACCAGGCCGGCGCGCCGGACAACGTCACCGTGGTCGTCTCCGACCTGACGGAGGGCTGAACCGGACCAATCGGGTTGCGGCGGACCGCCGGCCGGGTTGGGATGGACGGATGCTCATCCGTCGTCTGGCCGCCGAGGAACGCCTGACCACCAGCTTCCCGCTCCAGGCGTACGCCTTCGAGGCGTCCCCGCTGAGCAGCGAACGGGTGGAGGCGTTCCACCGGTACCTGCCGTACAACAAGGGCAACCGGACGCTCGTCGTCGACGAGGGCGGGGAGACGCAGGCGGCGGCGAGCGCCATCCCGATGCGGCAGAACCTGCGCGGGCGGGTGCTGCCGATGGCCGGCGTGGCCGGGGTGGCCACCCACCCGCTGGCCCGCCGGCGGGGGCACGTCCGGGCGCTGCTGCACCAGCTCCTCGACGAGATGCGCGACGAGGGGCACCCGCTGACCGCGCTGTACCCGTTCCGGGCCGGCTTCTACGAGCGCTTCGGCTACGTCGGGCTGCCCCGGGCGCGGACCGCCCGGTTCTCCCCCGCCGACCTGGATCCGCTGCTCCGGGCCGAGCTGCCCGGCGAGGTGACCTGGGAGCGGATCGGCGCCGGCTACGCCGGATACCGGGCGTTCACCGAACGCTGCGTACGGGAGCGGCACGGCTTCGCGATCTTCCCGGAGTTCCGCGCCGTCGGGCTGCGCGACCGCGACGACCGCTGGCTGGTCACGGCCCGGATCGACGGTACGACGATGGGCGCGCTCACCTACCGCATCGACGACCACGGCGGCGAGCTGCACGGCGACGACCTACTCGTGACCGACCCGTACGCCCGGGCACTGCTGTTGCAGTTCCTCGCCCGGCACGTCGACCAGGTCGACCGGATCACTCTCCAGATCCCTGCCGACGAGCTGCCCGAACTCTGGCTGACCGACCTGGCCGTACACGTCGAGGCGCGGGTCTCCCGCCCGGGCTCACCCGCCCCGATGGCCCGACTGCTGTCGCTGGACGCGCTCGCCGGCCTCCCCGCCGGCCCGGGCCGGGTCCGGGTCGAGCTGGTCGGCGACCGCTGGCTGGCCGGCACCCACCTGCTCGACGGCACCACCGGCCACCTGGAGCTGGCCACCGGCGGCCCGGCGCCGTCGGCGACCCTCACCGCCGCCGGGCTCTCCGCCCTCGCCTACGGCGTCCTCGACCCGGCCGAGGTAGCCGTCCGAGGGCTGGGCTCGATCGCCCCGGACGCCGCCGCCGAACTCCGCCGCCTCTTCCCCCGCGCCCTCCCCTACCTCTTCGCCGACTTCTAACCCCCCACCACCCCCCCGCCCCCGCCCACCCCGGGCGTCAAGCTGCGCGCAGATTCAGAGAAAGCGGGCCCATTTCGCGGCCGGAGGCCACTCTTTCCGAGAAAGTGCGCGCGTCTGGGCGGGTTGGCGCGGGTCGTGCGGGGGTTCGCGGGTGGGCTCCGTGAGGGCGGTGACGTCCGGGCGGGAAGCGGTTTTCGGGTTCGGGGAGTCGGGTACCGTCCGCCAGATGCCGGAGTGGTTGCAAGCGGGGGCCTGGGGTCTGCTGGCCGGTTCGGCACTGCTGATCGGGGCCGTCGTCGGGTTCTTCGCCCGGGTGCCCCGCAAGGTGATCGCCTCGGTCATGGCGTTCGGTGCGGGCGTGCTGCTCTCCGCCGTCTCCTTCGAGCTGATCGCCGAGTCGCACGAGCAGGGTGGACTGCTGGCGACCACGATCGGGGCGGCCGGCGGGGCGCTGGCGTACACCGGGGCGAACCTGCTGCTGGCCCGGCGCGGCGCCCGGCACCGCAAGCGCTCCGGCGACGAGCAGCCCAGCGAGCAGGAACAGCCCGGCTCCGGGTCGGCGATCGCGGTGGGCGCGCTGCTGGACGGCGTACCCGAGTCGGTGGTGATCGGCGCGAGCCTGCTCGCTGGCGGCCCGGTCAGCCTGGTCACGGTGGTGGCGGTCTTCCTGAGCAACGTACCGGAGGGGCTGTCCAGCGCAGCCGGTATGCGCCAGGCCGGCCGCTCCCGGCGGTTCGTCTTCCTGCTCTGGACGATGATCGCGCTGGTCAGCGGCGTGGCGGCGCTCGCCGGCTACACGCTGCTGGGCGGGGCGCCGCCGGAGGTGCTGGCCACCATCTCCGCGCTCGCCGGCGGCGCCATCCTCGCGATGATCACCGACACCATGGTGCCGGAGGCGTTCGAGGACGCCCACCTGCTGGTCGGCCTGATCACGGTCCTCGGCTTCCTGACCGCCTTCGCCCTCTCCCACGCCTGACCACCCGCCGGCCACTCGCAGGCCTGATCCACTCCGGTTGCGGCGGGTCGCCCCTCTCCTGAGGCGGGACATCGCGACCCGCCGCAAGCGCGAGGATCAACCCGCGGGCAACGCGGCACGCCACTGCGGTGCCCGGCGGCGATGGTGGCGAGGGCAGCGGGGACGGCCCGGCCGCCTCGCCGCCAGGGAGGCGCGTGGATCGACCGACGCAGCTCGGTTTAGCGGTGGGTTAAGCCTCGGCGGAGGAATCGCCGCAGACTGCGCGCGCCTCTAGCATCGGCGGGTGCGCGTGAGATCCCTTGTCTGCCTGCTCGCCCTCGGTGTCGTCACCGCCGCCCTGCCCGCCTGCGCCGTAAGCGGGGACGGCGCGGCTCCGACTGCGAGGTCCACCGTGGAGTCGACCGCCCCCACGGTGAGCCCGTCGAGCGGACCGGCGGGCCGCAGCGGCCTGGGCGGGCCGGGGAGGAGCGCGTCCCCGAAGCCGTCGACGACCGCCGGCTCGCCACTGCGGGCGGGGAACCCGAACGGCGGCGCCACGGTCCCGGCCGAGGCGCGGGCGGTCGACACCAGTCGTCCGACCAGGACGGTCGGCACGGGTACCCCGGCGAGCTGCACCTCAGACGCGGTGGTGCGGGCGGTCGCGGCGGGCGGGATCATCACCTTCGACTGCGGCCCCGACCCGGTGACGATCCGGATGAAGGCCACCGCGAAGGTCCGTAACAAGGTCGGGGCGCGGATCGTGCTCGACGGCGGCGGCAAGGTCACCCTCTCCGGCGGGGGCGAGCGGCGCATCCTCTACCTGAACACCTGCGACGCTGCGCAGGGCTTCACCACCTCGCACTGTCAGAACCAGGACCACCCGCAGCTCACCGTGCAGAACCTGACCTTCGCCGACGGCAACTCCACCGGCGAGCGGACCGAGGGCGGTGGGGGCGGCGCGATCTTCGTACGCGGCGGCCGGGTCAAGGTGGTCAACTCACGCTTTATCGGCAACCGCTGCGACCGGACCGGCCCCGACCTGGGCGGCGCGGCGCTGCGGGTGCTCAGCCAGTACGACAACAAGCCGGTGTACGTGGTGAGCAGCACCTTCACCGGCGGGGTCTGCGCCAACGGGGCGGCGCTGAGCAGCATCGGCGTCTCCTGGACGGTGCTGAACAGCGTCTTCACCGGTAACAAGGCGGTCGGCAGCGGCGCCAACCCGGCCCGGGCGGGCACCTCCGGCGGCGGCAGCGGTGGCGCGATCTACTGCGACGGCAACGACTTCACTGTGCGGATCGCCGGTGCCCTCGTCGAGAACAACCACGCCAACGAGGGCGGCGGCGCGATCTTCTTCGTCAGCAACGACCGCACCGGCACCCTGAAGATCGAGCGCTCGACCCTGCGCCGCAACCCCAGCGACGGCTTCGAGACCCAGGGCCTGCCCGGCATCTTCTTCCTCGGCGCCCACCCACCCACCATCACCTCCTCCCGCCTGAGCTGACCCACCCGTCGATCATGAAGTTGTTGCCCGCCGCACCGGCGTGCCGTGACAACAACTTCATGATCGACGGCGGCGGGGTGGGAGGACCGGTCAGTAGGGGTTGCCGTGGCCGGGGGTGCGGGCCTTGAGGAGGGCGGCGGGGCGGCCGGGCAGGTCGGGGGCGGTGGACATGGGTGGGGCGGTGGTGCCCGCGCGGGCGGCCATGCCGGCGAAGAGGTCCTTCAGGGCGGTGAGGGCGTCCACCTTCGGGTGCCAGCCGAGTTCGGTCTCGGCGCGTTCGCTGGACATCAGCGGCGCGTTCAGGGCCAGCTCCACCCAGCCGACGTCGATCGGTTGCAGCCGGAACCGCCAGCTCAGCGCGGCGGCGGCGCGCAGCACCGGGGCGGCCACCGGGATCGTCCAGCCCTTGAAGTGCCGGGCCACCAGCTCCGGAGTCAGCACCGGGTCCGCGGCGACGTTGAAGGCACCGCGCGCCTCACCCAGAACCGCCCTGGCGTACGCGTCGGCGATGTCGTCCGCGTGCACCGCCTGCATCCGCAGCCGACGGTGCGCGGGTACGACCGGGATGCGCCCGAAGCGCAGCAGCCGAACCGGGGCGAGCGGCCCGAGGAAGTACCGGCTGATCTCGGTGCCCGCGTCGCGCTGGAAGGTCAGCCCGGGCCGCAGCCGCACCACCCGCACGGTGGGGTGCTCGGATTCGAGGCGGTCGAGCATCGCCTCCACCTCGGCCTTGTCCCGACTGTACGACGATCCGGGCACCCCGGTCGCCGGCCAGCGCTCGCTGATCGGGTGGTCCTTCGGGCCGGGCGCGTACGTGCCGACCGACGAGGCGTACACCAGGCTGGGAACGCCGGCCCGGACGACGCCGTCGATCACCGCGCGGCTGCCGCCGACGTTGGTCCGGTAGAGGGTGCGCCGGTCGTGGCTGGGCTGGATCTGCCAGGCCAGGTGCACGACGGCGTCGGCCCCGGCGAAGAGCGCGGCGAGCTTCCCGTCCGCGCCCGGCGCCCCGATGTCGCAGGAGTGCCACTCCACCCGGTCGTACGGCTCACCGGCGTCCGGGCCGGGCAGCCGCCGGGCCACGCCGATGAGTTCCAGCCCCGACTCCGGGCGCAGCCGGCGCAGCAGGGCGGTCCCCACGTTGCCGCTGGCACCCACGATGACGATCCGCATGCGGGCTGCCGTACCCGTTGAACCGGACTCCAACCCCCGCACCGGTCAGGGGCGGGGCGACTCGCGTACCCAGCTCTTCTCCTGCTTGCGGCGGCCCTGCGTGGCGGCCAGGCAGCGCGGGCAGATGAAGGCGACCGGGTCGGCCTCGGTGAGCACGTCGGTCGAGGTGTAGTCGAACGGCACGTGCGGGAAGCGGCGCAGCCGGGTGCGGCTGAGCTGGAGCCCGCAGACGGTGGAGTTCTGGCCGGGCCGCCAGGCGTGCACCTCACCGCCCGGCGCCCGGGTCCCGTCCGGCCCGGTCTCCTCGCTCGACGCCGCCACGGCCGGGGTGCTGCTCATCCTCATCCCGTCCCGATTCCCCGCCCCCGCCGTTTCAGACCCGCCCGATTGATCGACTCCGTCTCGCCGACATCGCGCCCTCCCACCCACCCGGGCACCGCCACCTCGCCGCCCCGGAGTCGATCAGCCGGCGCGCCGGGACACCAGCGCGGCCACCAGGCAGGCGAAGGCGGCGACGTTGGTGACCGTGCGGGCCAGATTCCACCGCACCCAGGTCGCCTCGAAGCTCTCCCGCACCGCCGCCAGGTCGGCGATCCGGTCCACCGACCCGGCCGCGTCCAGCCGGTCGTTGAGCGGCACGTTGCACCGCATGGTGATCAGCAGCGTCGCGCCGTAGAGCACCAGCGCGGCGACCGTCCAGGCCAGCGCCCGGCCGCCGGCGGTCAGGTGCAGCGCCACCGCCAGGGCGATCAACAGCACCGCGCCGAGGAAGGCCGCCAGGAACCAGCCGTTGAGGATCCGCCGGTTGATCGACTGCATGGTCTCGACGAAGGTCCGGTCGTCGACCGCGGCCAGACCCGGCATGACCGAACACGAGTACGCGAAGAAGAGCCCCGCCACGAGTCCGGTGACTCCGGTGGCGGCGGCAAGGGCGATCGTTCTCATGCCTGTCAGCCTCACCCGGTGCGCCCCCTGTTGACCATGGTCGAAAGGCTCGGGGGCATGCGTGGGCGTCTGGGGTCGTGCGGGGCATCGACGGGCGGCCGGAAGCCGGAAGGCCTCGCCGGCCAAGGTCCGGTAGCCTGAGGGCTCGGGCCGCTAGCTCAATGGCAGAGCTGTGGACTTTTAATCCATAGGTTCAGGGTTCGAGTCCCTGGCGGCCCACTCCGTTCCAGCTCAGCGGCCCTTTCAGGGCCGCTGTTTCTGTCTGCGCGGCGCGTACAGCAGTGAAGTACAGCAGTAGCCGCCTACAGACTTGATGACGTAAACGAATCACGAGTCACCGGTCGAGTGCTTTGCCGAGCCGCTTGAGGGCGTCGCGGGTGGCCGCCGACGAGACCACCGTGTAGATCTCCATGGTGATGGCGAACTGCGCGTGCCGGAGGATCTGCATCGCCACCCGAGGGTGCACGTCCAGGTCCGCCAGGAGTGAGGCACAGGTACGCCGGGCGTCCCTGACGGTGATCCGCCGAACGCCTGCCGTGTCGCAGCGACGGTCCCAGAAGCGGTTGAAGTTCCGTGGCTCAAGCGGCCGGCCGTAGCGGGTGGTGAAGACGAGTTCCGAGGGCTGCCAGGCAGGGCCGGCGGCATCCCGGGCGGCGGTCTGGGCGGCACGGCGGCGGCCAAGCGCCACGGTGCAGATGTCCGGCAGCGGCAGGGTGGCGTCCGAGGCGGCCGTCTTCGTCTCCCGGTGCAGCAGCTCAGCACCGACCCGCTGGAGCTGCCGATCGATGGTCAACTCGCCCGCGCCGAGGTCGACGTCAGCCCAGGTGAGCCCCAACATCTCGCCCTTGCGCAGACCGAGCACCAGGACCAGGACGTACGCGGCGTAGAGCGGATCGTTGTCGGCGCGGGCGGACTCCAGGAAGCGCCGCGCCTCGTCGCTCGTCCACGCCTTCCGCTTGCGCTTCCGTACCGGTGGCAGCTTCACCAGGGAAGCGACATTGCGGGAGATCAGCCCTTCGGTGATGGCCTGGGAGAGCAGCGTCCGGAGCACGGTCCGCAGATGGGTGACGCTGGTTGCCGAGGGCAGATCCCGGCAGCAGCGGCCGAGGGCACAGCAGCGCTGCTGCGCGGGCTTGCGCCGCTCGTCCTTGCCCTGGGCGCAGCACTGGCAGGTCCGCCCCACCTCGTTGATCCAGGTTTGCACGTCGCTGACCCGGAGCTTGTCGAGGCGTTTCCGGCCCAGCCCAGGCACGAGGTAGAGCCGGACCACCACCTCGTAGGTGACGTAGCTGCCCGGGGCGAGGTTTGGCTTGACGATCTCGCGCAGCCAGTAGCCGGCGTACTCCCCCACCGTCGGAGAGCGGGTCGCCACCGGGCCGGCCTTAGCCTGCCCGTGCAACTTGATCCACTTGTCGTGCACCTCCTCGCGGCTCTTGCCGTAGACCCACTTCCGGCCCCGCTTGCCGTCCGGCTTCTCGACCCAGACGTACGCGGCAAAGCCGTTCCGGTACGGGAAGATCGACCCTTCACCGTTGGCTCGGGCACGTCCGAGCATCAGGCGGCCTCCTGGCGTTCGACCTGCTCGCGGATGTAGTCGTCGACCCATTCGGGCAGGATGCGGCGGTACTTGCCGTCCTTGATGGAGCGCAGCTCGCCGGTGGCGACCTTCATCTTGACCTTGGAGATACCGAAGCCGAGCAGGACGGCGACTTCTGCTGGCGAGTACCAGCGGGGGCGGAGGTCGTGGTTCATGCGGCGGCTCCGGTGAGCCAGGCTTCGTGGGCGAGTTCTTCCCGGCCGATGCGTCTGCTCTCGCGTCGCTTGCGGGCGGCGGTGTTGGCGAGCAGGGCGTCTCCCTCGGAGAGCCAGCCGGAGCCGATGTAGGCCAGGGTGCCGACGGTGATGGAGTCGGCGGGTTCGTTGTCTTCGGTGCGGCGGTAGGTGGCGCGGGTGTCTCGGAGCAGGCGGAAGGTGACGGAGTAGCGGCGGGCTTTGGTGAGGAAGTGGCCGCCGAAGCCGAGCATGTGTGCCCAGCGGCGCAAGCCGCCGTAGATGTTGGGTTTGGCGTCAAGGCTGTCTTGACGGTCGGTGGCGGTTGCGGCGCCGCTGCTCGTGTCGGTGTGGGTGGGCCTGCCGAGATGCCAGCAGGCGTCGATGAGGCGGGCGACGTGGTCGCCTTCGGGATCGGCGTAGTCGTCGGCCGTGGCCGGGGTGAGCCGGGCGGACGAGTGGCCCGTGGCTTCGGTGGCCTTGGTGGCGTACTTAGCGAGGTAGGCGGCCACCTTGCCGTCGGTCAGCCCGCCGTCGGTGCTGTTGATCCGTCGGACGTCGACCTGCTCGCCCCAGGCGATCAGCCAGCCGTCGGGCTGGTCGGGGTGCGGTGGCGTGGTGACGGTGATCTGCCGGGCGGCGACGTGGATCGCGTCTTCCAGGTCGTCGAAGGTGATGCCGTCCGGTGGCGGCACGAGCGCGTCCGGGTCGTCGGGGTCAACGCCGTCGAGGCGTAGCAGGACGTGGAAGTGAACAGCGGCGCGGCGCTGCAACTCGGCGACCTTGCCGTGGGACACCCGCACGGGCGGCACCCAGCGGACCTTGCCGGAGGCGGTGACGACGCGGACGAGGGGGACGCCGCGCTTGCGGCAGATGGCGGCGAGGTGCCGTTCGAGGCCCTGTTTGGTGCGCCGCCACAGCTCGCCGGAGAAGTAGTTCCAGACGACCTGGTGGGCGTGGTCGTAGCAGTCCAGGCACAACGGCTGGCCGAGCTGCGGATCGTCGGCGTCGTGGCGGGCGAAGCACGCCGCGGGCTGCCCGTGCGGGCAGGTGCCGGCGGTGCTGCGGGCGCGGCAGGGGGCGGGGCGGCAGTCGCAGCGCTGCCGGCTGCGGCAGGTGTGGCGCGGGACGTGGCGGTGGTGGACCGGGCCGAAGGAGGGGGCGGTGAAGGTGGCGAAGACGACCGGGTGCCGGCCGACCGAGTCAGGGACGCCCTTACCGCCGGTCAGCCCGCGACAGACGACTTGATAGGCGTCGCCCTGGTAGACCCAGGCGCAGTCCGGGCACTGCGATTCGCGGCGGTTGCCGCACGCCTTGTACAGCGTGCGGTCGGGCAGTGCGTCGGTGTGGAGCTGGCCGGTGATGCAGCCGGTGTTCCGGTCGACGGCGGCGATCGTGCCGGTGAGGCGGATCGGGCGAGCACAGCCGCCGGCGGGGCGGGTGTGCTCCAGCCAGCCGGAGAACTCCGGGGTGGCGGCGCGATGCAGGACCTGGGCGTCACGGCCGACGGCGAGGCCGGGCCGGTAGATGGCGAGCGGGGTGGACACGACTGTCTCCTCTTCCGGGGGTGGCAGGGACGGGAGACGAAGCACCACCAGCCGTGGAGCCTGTCCGCTGGTGGTGTTCGTCGTGTCTCCTGGCACCGCCGAGAGGGCGGCTGACGCCGGAGGGCGGATTCGTGGTGATGCCACTTCCCGCCGATGGGTCATGTCCTAACACGCTCGTGAACCTGGTGATCGGGCCGGCACGGGTGGGGAGCCTGGGATATCGGCATCCGGCGGGTTGCCGCAGGCTGCCTCACCCGTGGAGCAGTGCGAATCCGGGCCATTGTGGACGGCAGGGAAGACCGTGCTGGGCCACTCAGCGGATTCGGGAGACCGGCATAGCGGCCGGTGCGATCGAGAGCCGACAGGACGTGGCCCGCACCAGCGGCAGACAGGCCGCTCAGCATCTCCGACGTCGAGTCCAGCGATCCGGCAGGAAGGCCGCGCTAGCGTGCTCGACGAACGTCAGAGTAGCACCGGGTACCGACACGTCAACCCGCCGTAGTCCGGTGCCAAGTGCGGGCCCCAATAGCGGTGGCGATGGCGGCGTGCTGGCCCAAGGATGGTGCCGTGGTGACCGAGAAGCTGCCGGGAATAGTGCTGGTTGACGACCTGCGCTCGTTTGTTGATGGCCGGGTGGCACACGTTGCGCGTACCAGCAGGGCCGGTATCGAGGCGCTGGAGCGCCACCGCGGACAGCGATTGGACGAGTTGTGGCTGGATCACGACCTCGGCGAGGACGACACGATCTGGCCGGTCGTCGAGGTGTTGGAGCGGGCCGCGTTCGAGGAGCGCCCATTCGATATCGGCGTCGTTTACGTCCACTCAGCGAACCCCGCCGGCGCTGAAAAGATCATGCAGGCGCTGCGCCACTGGGACTACAACGTCCGCTTAGCGGCCGGGTCACCGCATGTCGGCTACCTGGCTGAGGCCGAGTAGCGGCGGGCCAGCAGAGCCCTGGTGGCGCCAGCGGCCGCCGATCCGGGGCAGCCGGCTGCCGGCCTGTCGAGCTTCACTTGATCCGTTACGGATCAGCGTCGGATGATGCGTGACACCGATGGCCCGGTGGAATGCCGGACCGTCACTCAGCGCGATCGGATCTGTAGAAGGCCGCGAGGCCGTCCGGCCGCCGGCGTCGAAGGACAACGGGATGCTCTCGGAATACCAACAGCAGCTGCGGGGGAAGTTCCTGGCAGCCCCGGTCGTCGCACCGCCGAAGCCATGGCGACACCTCAACCAGGCGTGGCGCTACATACCGGTGGGCGGGCTACAAGGCGTCGGCTTCGATGTCCACCCGCAGACCGGCGTAGACCTGCTGATGGTCGTCTCGATGGACGGCTTTGGCCTTATCGACGCCGCAACGGGTGCGAAGATCGCCCGAGACCGTCACCCCGACCCCGACGACGCAGAACCATCCGGGCCAGACCTGGCCTGTCCGGGCATCGGCGTGCTGGCGGGCACGCGGGTACGCATCGCCGGACTGTTCGGCGGCGGCCTGCACGCCACGACCGACGACGGCTGGACCATCGACGTGGTGGCGCCCGAGTGGCCGAACCATCGCATCCTGCTGTCCGCCGATGGCGGTGGCTATGAGGGCCCACCGGGCACGACCTGGTGGCACGTATTCCATGCTGACTACTCCGAACTGCGCGCCGCCGGCTTCTCACCGTCCGGCCGCACATTGGTGATCGCGACCAGCAGCGACGTGACACTCATCGTCCGCTCGGATTTCGCCTGACCGCATGCGTTACGGCACGTAGCGACGCGCCTCGGCGGAGCGTCACGCATCATCTGAAGTCAACCTGTCGCGCATCAAGCGGAGTACGACAGCCGGCTGCCGGCCGTGTGGGAGAACTTTCCTTACGTCTATCAAGGCGGCCCTGAACGGGCCGCACGCGCCGCCGCCTGGGCGCGCGTCCATCGCTCCGCTGGCGCTCCGACTCCGGCCACGCAACACGCCCGGCGGCTGGCGCGGAAGCGGGGAGCCCAAGGGGCCGCCGCAGAACGACAGGGGCATTGACCGGGTGGAGGGTGGCCGGCAGCCGGCCGGGCCGCGCGGCCACGAGCCCGCGCGGCGTAGGGGAGGGCACGCCGGCCGCGTCGGCGAGCTGGCGCGGTCGCGGGGTTGCGGTTACTGCGCCTCCGGCGGGGGCGCTCGGGCTCCGAGATGGTTGCAACCCCGTCGGCGTGTTGCGGTCCGTGGGTGGTTGCGCAGGCCATCCCGCCAGCCGTCGACCCGGGCGAGCCGAGCAGACCACCGCCCGACCCGCCAGCGTCCGACCGTGCGTCAAGGCCGTCTTGACGTGGCGGGTCGGGCGGCAGCCCGCTCCCCAGGAGGGCGGGTCGGCGGCAGACAGTGAGGATGGTGGGGTGGGTCGCCGGGTTGGTCTGACTCACCGGCAG
>NZ_JBAKHT010000009.1:0-193915 GCF_036906755.1 Micromonospora sp. CPCC 206171
GGCGGGGGGCGCGCTGGCGGGCGCGACGGCCGGCGGGGCGCTGCGGGGGGCGGCGGCCGGCGGCGCGGCGGCGGATCGGGAACCGGCCCATCCGGCGGCTCCGTCCACGGCGGACCGGTCCGGGGCCGGCCGATCGGTCGACGGTTCCCGTCCATCCCGGGCCTCCCGCTCGGCGCGGGTCGACTCGTACGGCCGGGGCTCCTCGGACCGCACCGGCTCGTAGGGGCGGGCGGGCTCGGCCCGGACCGGCTCGTACGGCCGGGCCGGCTCGGCGCGCACCGGCTCGTACGGCCGGGCGGGCTCGGCCGACCACTCCGGCGTCCGGTCGGACCGGGACCGGCGGCTCGTCGGCGGCTCGTCCTCGCGCGCCCACGGCGGCGCCCAGCCGCCGCCCCAGCTCGGCCGGTTCCAGCTCGGGCCGGACCAGTCCGGTTCGTCGGCGGGACGGTGGCCGGCGTAGGGCTGCTCGGCGTGCGGGTCCGGCTCGCCGCGCCCGGCGGCCGCCTCGTCGCCGCCGCGGGCCCCCGTCGACGCGTCCGGTGAGCCGGGGTGGGAACGGTCGGCCCGGGCGCGGGACACGTCGGGCGGGAACTCGTCGGCCTCGGCCCGGCCGGACTGGCCCTGGTCCGGACGGGGCGCGTGGAAGCCCGGCGGGACCTCGAAACCGGAGGCGGCGGTGCCGACCGGCGGGACCTGCACGGCCGGGGGCGCGGACGTGGGCAGGCCCCCGTCCGCCCAGCGGCTGAGCCGGGGTGCCTCCTCCGAGGAGTGCCGCGCGGCGGCGTCCGGATCGGCCGGTCCGGGCTGCTGCTCGGGCGAGGGCGCCGGCCGCTGCGCCGGTACGACCAGTCGGTCGCCGTCGGCGTCCCGCCGCAGGTCGGCGCCGAAGCGGGGGGCGTCGGCGGGCGGGGCGCTCACCGGGGAGGGTCGGCCGCGCGGCTCCTCGCCCGGGTGGCCGACGCCGTTGAGGTGGGCGCGGCCGTTGCGCGGCACGGGGTCGGGCTGAGGGTCGGCCAGCGGCGCCGGCAGGTCGCCGTGGCGCGGGGAGGAGGCGTCCCAGCCGGTTGCCGGGTCGGGCCGGTGCCAGGGGGCGACGGTGTCCCGGTACGCGGGGGCGTCGGCCCCGCCGGACCACCCGGTCGCCGGGGGTGCCCACCCGCTGACGGAACGGGCCAGGTCGTCCTGCTGACCCGTCCCGTCACCGTGCTCTCCCGGGGTGGCGGCACCGGGTTGCCCTGTTTCACTCACCGCGCGCTCCTTGGTCGCCCCCGCTGAGGCTACCGTGTGGTGACAGTGGCGATAAGTTACAGCGGCGGGCCAATTCCGGGACCGGGGAACATGCCCCAGACCGGTACGGGGTAAAAGTGCCGGCTCGTACGAAGAAACTCGGAGGTTCCCATGACCGCTGTGGGGAACGGTGCGCAGACCGCCGGCCGGCCCACCAGGCTGCCCCGCTCGGCGCGACGGAAGCAGCTGCTCGCGGCGGCGCAGGAGGTGTTCGTCGCACAGGGTTACCACGCCGCCGCGATGGACGACATCGCCGAGCGGGCGGGAGTCTCCAAGCCGGTGCTCTACCAGCACTTTCCCGGCAAGATGGAGCTCTACCTGGCGCTGCTCGACACGCACTGTGACGCGATAGTCGCCAAGGTGCACGACGCGATGCGCGGTACCAACGACAACAAGGAGCGGGTCGGGGCCTCGGTCCGGGCGTACTTCGACTTCGTCGACCACGAGAGCGAGGCGTTCCGGCTCGTCTTCGAGTCGGACCTGCGCAACGACCCGGCGGTGCGGCAGCGCGTCGAGCGGGTCGAGCAGGGCGCCATCGCGGCGATCACCGACACCATCATCTCGGACACCGGCGTCAGCCGGGCGCACGCCGAGCTGCTCGCCTCCGGTCTGGTCGGTGCGGCCGAGACCGCCGCCCAGTTCTGGCTGGCCGGCGGTCGCCAGGTGCCCAAGGCGGAGGCAGAGGCGCTGGTCGCGGCGCTGTCCTGGCGTGGGATCGCGAGCTTCCCGCTGCAAGGTGAGTCAGCCTGAACATCCGGCCCCGAGATCGGATAGCCTTCCGATCGGCGGCTCTTTCGCCCACCTGAGGAGGCACAGTGGAGGTCAAGATCGGCGTGCAGTACGCGCCGCGCGAGCTGGTTCTGGAGAGCGCGCAGTCGCCGGCCGAGATCGAGCAGATCGTGACCGACGCCTTCGGCAAGGACGAGGGGACGCTGTCCCTGACCGACGAGAAGGGCCGACGGGTCATCGTGCCGGTCAACAAGGTCGCCTACGTCGAGATCGCCGAGGCGTCCCCGCGGGCGGTCGGGTTCACCGTCCGCTGATCCGGTCCGGCCCCCGCGGCGGGTGCGCCCGCCGCGGGCCGGGCCCGGCCGGGCAGTTCAGTTGTTCAGCCCGACGGCGGCCATCCGGGCGGTGTGGTTGGCGGTGAGCCGGCGGAACGTCGCCTGCACGTCCGTGCCGTCCCGCGCGATCAGCGCGGTCAGCGCGCCCCGGTCCGCCGCCGCGACCCGGCCCGCCTGGGACAGCGCCTCGCCGACGAGCCGGCGCGCCCACATCGACAGCCGGTTCGCCACCCGCGGGTCGGCCTCGATCGCGGCCCGGATCTCGGCGGCGGCGAAGTCGGCGTACCGGGATTCGTGCAGCACGTCGTGCACCAGCCGCCGGTACGGCTCGTCCAGCCGGTCGGCGATCTCGCCGAGGAAGTCGTCGGTGATGGCGTCCCCGACGTACGCCTTCGTCACCGCCTCCAGCCAGTCCTTCGGCTCGGTCGAGTCGTGGTACGCCTGCAAGGGACCCACGTACGGAGCCATCACGTCGTCGGGTGTCGCCCCGAGAGCGGTGAGCCAGTCGGCGAGACGCCGGTAGTTGCCGATCTCGGCGGCGGCCATCTCGCTCAGCGCGGCCCGGCGGCGCAGGTCGGGGGCGAGCCGGGCGTCGGCGGCCATCCGGTCGAAGGCGAGCAGCTCGCCGTAGGCGACCAGGCCGAGCAGGTCGACCACGGCCTCGGGTGTTGTCGGGGCGGACACGAGCGCAGGGTACCCCCCAAACCGGCACACCGAGACCCGCGGACAGTGGCACAGGTCACAATTGCCACCCCCGGAGGAGACCCCGCCAGCGCGCTCGGGGACGCCTGCGGGGTCGCTCGGGTAGTATGGAGCAGTTGCCGCGGGCGCCGATCTGATCGAAGTCCTGCCTGCGGCGCGCGTGCGGCCCGGTCCGGCTCGGCGAATCCGCCCCCGACCGCGTGGCCCGCGCCAAACCGAACGCGCCCTGAGGACAAGACGGGGCGCACCACGAGAGGGCACCCCCAGATCCAAATGAGCGAACAGATTCTCGAAGAGCTGGGTGGCCACGAACTGGCCCCCACCGCCCCGGTCCGTCCGGAGGCTCCCACCTTCGCCGCGCTCGGTGCGCGGCCCGAGACCGTCGAGGCCCTGGCCGCGGCGGGCATCACCCGCGCCTTCGCGATCCAGGAGTACGCGATCCCGATCGCGCTGCGCGGCACCGACATGATCGGCCAGGCGCCGACCGGCACCGGCAAGACCCTCGGCTTCGGCGTACCGCTGCTGGAGCGGGTCTTCGCGCCGGGCGAGGGCAGCGACGGCGTGCCCCAGGCACTGGTCGTCGTCCCCACCCGCGAGCTGGGCATCCAGGTCGCCAAGGACCTCGCCGCCGCGGGCCGGACCCGGGGCGTCCGGGTGCTGCCGATCTACGGCGGCGTGGCGTACGAGCCGCAGATCGACGCGCTGCGCAAGGGCGTGGAGATCCTGGTCGGCACGCCCGGCCGGCTGATGGACCTGCAGAAGCAGAAGCACCTGCGGCTCGACCGGGTGCGCGCGCTGGTCCTCGACGAGGCCGACCGGATGCTCGACCTGGGCTTCCTCGACGACGTCGAGAAGATCCTGGCGATGCTGCCGGAGGACCGGCAGACCATGCTCTTCTCGGCCACCATGCCGGACCCGATCGTCACGCTCTCCCGGCGCTTCCTGCGCCGTCCGATGACGATCCACGCCGGGCACACCGCCGAGACCGGCCCGTCGCCGCAGACCCAGCAGCTGGCCTACCGCACCCACTCGATGAACAAGGTCGAGATCGTGGCCCGGATCCTCCAGGCCGAGGGGCGCGGACTGACCATGATCTTCACTCGCACCAAGCGGGCCGCCGACCGGGTGGCCGAGGACCTCGACTTCCGCGGCTTCGCGGTCGCCGCCGTCCACGGCGATCTGGGTCAGGGCGCCCGGGAGCGGGCGCTGCGGGCGTTCCGGGCCGGGAAGATCGACACTCTGGTCGCCACCGACGTGGCGGCCCGGGGCATCGACGTCAGTGGCGTCACCCACGTCATCAACTACGACTGCCCCGAGGACCAGGACACCTACACCCACCGGATCGGTCGTACCGGCCGGGCCGGGGCCACGGGCGTCGCGGTGACCTTCGTCGACTGGGACGACATGCCCCGCTGGCGGATCATCGACAAGACGCTCGGCCTGGACATGCCGGAGCCGCCGGAGACGTACCACACCTCTCCGCACCTCTACACCGACCTCGGCATCTCCACCGAGATCACCGGAACCCTGCCGACCGCCGAGCGGACCCGGGCCGGGCTCTCCGCCGAGGTCGAGGAGGACCTGGGCGGCCGGCCGCGGCGCGGCGAGAGCGGCCGGGGCTCCCGGCGCGGTGACAGCCGTGGCGAGAGCCGGGGCGAGAGCCGGGGCCGGGGCGAGCGCCGACGCGGCGGTCACTCGGACGCCGGCACGCCGGACGCCGACGCGCCGGCCGACGCCGCCGCCGAGGAAGGCACCCGCACCCCCCGCCGCCGGCGTCGCCGCCGGGCCGGCGAGGCGGTCGCGGGCGAGTCGACCGCGTCGGTCGCGACCGACGCCGGCTCCCCGGAGCCGGCCGTGGCCGCCGCCGAGGGCGAGTCGTCGAAGCCGCGCCGCCGCCGGCGCCGCCGTGGCGGCTCCGGTGCCGGTACGCCGGCCGAGGCGATCGCCGACTGACCACTGCGCCACCCGACGTCCCCCGCACCGTTCACCGGTCCGGGGGACGTCCCCTTTTCCGTACCGGCCGACGCGCCGGTGCCGGGCGCGGCGGACGAGCGACGCACAGCACCATGCGGTGGCCTGCCGACGGGCGGCCCGGACCAGGAAGGAAGATGGTGGGATGCCGGAACCGTTGGACGTCGCCCTGACCGAGGTCCGGGCCCTGCTGCTCGACCCCGCGCTGACCCGCGCGGTCGCCGCCGGTCGCCGCCGTGGGCAGCGCCCCTCGGTGGTCCGCGCCGAGCTGCGCCCGGTCGCGCTCAAGGCCGGCCCCCGGTTGCAGATCTCCACCTCCGACGGTGCCCGTCCGTACACCCGCAACGTGGCTCCGGGGGCGGAGGCCGGCGCGGCGGTCGACGCGCTGCTGGCCGAGCCGTTCGGCAACTGGCACGTGGAGACCGCGGACGCCACGCTCCAGCTCCGGGTGACCAAGTCCGGCGAGGCGCAGGTGCACCGGGCCGCGGCGAGCCGCCCGGAGGCCGAGCCGGCTGATCACGACCGCGCCAAGGAGTACCTGCTCGATCCGGGCGACCCGATCTTCGCCGAGATCGGCGGTTCGGCCGCCAAGCGCCGCCAGGTCGACGCGTTCCTGCGCGCGCTCGCCGCCACGCTCCCCGACGAGCTGACCGGCCCGCTGCGGGTGGTGGACCTGGGCTGCGGCAACGCGTACCTGACCTTCGCCGCGCACCGCTACCTGACCCAGCGGGGCCTCGAGGTCGAGCTGGTCGGCGTGGACGTCCGCGAGGACCAGCGGCGGCGCAACACCGAGCTGGCCGAGCGGCTCGGCTGGGCCGACCGGGTCTCCTTCGTGGCCGGCACCATCGCCGACGCGGTGGTCGAGCCCGCCCCCGACCTGGTGCTGGCGCTGCACGCCTGCGACACCGCCACCGACGAGGCGCTGGCCCGCGCGGTCCGCTGGGACGCCCGCTGGGTGCTCGCCGCCCCGTGTTGCCACCACGACATCGCCGCGCAGCTACGCGCGCACCCGGCTCCCGCGCCGTACGAGCTGCTGACCCGGCAGGGCATCCTGCGGGAACGCTTCGCCGACGTGCTCACCGACTCGCTGCGCGCCGGCCTGCTTCGGCTGCACGGCTACCGGGCCGAGGTGGTGGAGTTCGTCGACTCCCGGCACACTCCGCGCAACCTGCTGATCCGGGCCCGCCGTACCGGCACCGCGCCGACGCAGGCGCAGCGGGCCGAGTACCGGGACCTGGTCGACCAGTGGCGGATCACCCCGCGTCTGGAGACGCTGCTGACCGAGGCCGGCCCGACAGCCTGAGACCCGCCCCCGGTACCCGTCCGACCGGCCTGGGTCGGCGGCGGCGCGGGTCAGCGACGGCGGTCGCCGCCCCGGTCGCGTCCCGACCGCTCGCCCCCGGGGGTCCGGTCGAAGACGGAGATCCGGTCCCGCGACGATCGGTCGTCCTCGCCGGGCGCGGTGGGGAACGGGACGACCTTGCCCGACGTCTCGGCGTTGCCGGCGGCGGCGAAGGCGTTCCAGGAGATGTCGACCAGCAGCCGCCTCAACTCGGCGTGCCGGACGGCGGCGCTGCGCTGCAACACCAGCCGGATGCCGAGCACCACGCCGACCAGGGTGGTGGTGATCGCGCCGGTGGCCGCCAGCACGTGCGCGCCGGTCGCGTCATCGCCGGTCAGCACGAGCGCCAGCAGCCAGATCCAGAAGCCGAGGGCGAACACGCCGGCCTTGGCCACGAAGAACACACTGACCGCACCCGGGCGGTGCGGCACCGGAAGGACAGGGTCGGCCATGCTGCTCCTCATCGGTGCGCCGGGACTCGTCAGCGCCACGTCGCTGGTGGCGCCGGCGCGTCGAGCTTAGTTGATGTCTGCCTATCGACGCCGGACACGAGACCGGCACACATGCCGGATTGCGGGGCCCACCGACAACCGAAGTCCTGCCGGCGGGGCCTTCGGGTCGATCGGTCGACTGCTCCGACGCCTTGTCGTACTACCCTGGGAGGGCGCACTGAATCTGGGCCCCGGCCGGAAAGGGAAGACCCCGCAGGAATGGGTTCCGCAGAGGTATCACCACAGATGGCCTTCGCACGTTTCGTGCGACGTGCCATCGACGACGCCCGCGACGAGCGGGGTTGGACGGTGAGCGACCTGGCGGCGCACACCGGGGTCGGCCGCTCCACCGTCTTCCGCTGGCTCGCCGGCGACTGGCAGGACTATCCCGAACTGGCCAAGGTGCGCGGGTTCTGCGCGGCCCTCGACCTGCCCGTTGCGGCGGCGTTCCGGGCGCTCGGGCTGCCCGACGCCGGTCCCACGCCGCGCCGCCGGGTCGACGACTCCCCCGTCGAGGCGGACGTGCGGGTCATCCTGGAGCGACTGGCCGACCCGACCGTGCCGGCCGAGGAGAAGCACCACATCCGCGACCTGCTCCGCTACCTGGCCCGCCGCCCGGTCCGCCGAGCCGGCTGAGCGACCGCCCAGGGCCACCCGGCCGCCGACGGTCGTCAGGGCACGGTGACGGTGAACTCGGCGGTGCGCACCACGCCCGCCACCTGGAAGTCCAGGTACATCCGGTAGCGACCCGGCCCGGGGGCGGTCACCCAGAAGGTGACCGGGTCGCCCGCCGGCGTCGCCACCGGGTGTACGTGCAGGTAACCCAGGTCCCCCTCGCGGAGGGCGACCAGGTGGCCGTACGCGCCGAGATAGCGTTCCAGCGCGGCGGGGGCGCCACCCGCGCTGACGGTGAAGCGCAGCGGGAGGGCCCTGCCGACCTCCGGGGCGCCCTCGTACCCGACGGTGAAGCCGTCGACGGTCGTGGTGGTGGCCGGGGCGGGCAGCGGCCGAGGGGCGTAGCCGCCGGGCGCGACCAGGTCCACCCCGAGGGTCGCCGCCGTCTGCCGGCCGTCGTCGGCGACCGCGGTGAAGTCGGCGTACGCCCGCCAGACGCCCGGCTGCGCGAGGGTCAGCGGTACGGACCAGGTCCCGTCGGGTGCCATCGTCGGGTGCAGGTGCTGGTAGCCGCTGAGGTCCCGGCGCACCACGACCAGGTGCATCGGCTTGTCGTGCACGACGGCGAACCGGGTGACCGGCCGCCGCCGCTCGTCGCGTACCTGGAAGCGGAACTCGCCGGCCCGGCCGACGCCGAACACCACCGCCGACGCGGTGAGCGTGTAGCCGCCGGAGCTGACCGAGAAACCGCCCGCGCCGCTGTCGGCGGCCTGGTCGGTGCCGACGCCGTGGTCGTGCGCGCCGGTGCCGGGGGCGTGGGTGTGGTCGCTGGTGGCCGCGGCGGCGCTCGCCGCCGACGGCGTGCCCGGGCCGGGGTTGGCCCGGCCGAGGCCGAAGCCGAGCAGCACCGCGAGCACCAGCCCGCCGACGGTCAGCGCCAGCCGCAGGGTGCTCCGGTCCGCCCCCACCGGCGGCCCGCCGACCGCGCCGGTCGGGAGTGCGTCGATCGGCTCAGCCGGCTCGTCGTCGGCCGGACGCATTCCGAACACCGGTGGACCCGCGTCGCCCACCGGGTGGGCCTCGGCCGGGCCGGACCACCCGCTCTCGACCGGGTGCCCGTCGGCCACCGGCGGACGCGGGTCGGCCGCCGGCTGAGCGTCTGTCGTCCCGGAGCGCTCGCCGCCGACGGACCCGGGCGGGACCGGCGGGGTGGGCGGCTGCTCAGGCACCGCCGACGGCCAGTTCGTACCCCGCCTCGTCCACGGCGGCCCGGACCGACGCCTCGGACAGCGGCGTTGTGCTGGTCACCGTCGCGGTGCCGGCGGTCAGGTCGACCCGCACCTCGTCGACGCCGGGCAGCGCGGACAACTCCTCGGTGACCGCGCGCACGCAGTGCTCGCAGGTCATCCCGGTGACGGCATAGGTCTGCGTGACGGTTCCCTCGGCCATGCGCCCACGGTACCGCCGACCCGGCTGCCGTCCGCCGTCCGGACGCCGGGCGTGGCGACGGTCCCAATCCACCGGCGCCGGGAACTTTTCCGCCCGCACCCGCCGACGACCGGCGGAACGGTGCGACCGCGGTGAGCCACGAGGGCCCGGGAGGGGGTGCTGTTCAGCCGGCGACGGCGAGGGCGAGGGGGAGCACGTCCGGGGCGCCCGCCCGGCGCAGCAGCCCGGCCACCATGGTCAGCGTCCAGCCGGAGTCGACCAGGTCGTCGACGAGCAGCACCGGCCCGTCCAGTCCGGCCAGCGCGTCGGCCAGCTCGTCCGGCACGGCGAACGCGCCGTGCAGCGCGCGTACCCGCTGGGCGCTGTTGCCGCGCGGCCCGCCGCCCCCGGCGACGCCGGTCGGGACCACCCGGCCGAGCAGCGGCAGCCGGCCCACCGCGGCGATCCGCTCGGCCAGCGAGTTGACCAGGGCGGGGTGCGTGCGGGACCCGACGGCGACCACGCCGGCCGGGCGGCGCGGCCACGGGTCGTCGCCGTGCGCCCACGCCTTCAGCACCTCCACCACGGCCGCCGCCACGTCGTCGGGGACCGGGCCGTCCGCCGCCTCCGGGCCGACCAGGCCGCGCAGCCGCCCACCCCAGCCGAGGTCCGACAGGCGTCCCACGGCCCGCCCGGGCAGCGCCTGCTCGCCGGGCGGAATCCGCCCCTTGAGGGGTACGCCGACCGCGTCCAGCCCGGTCGGCCAGAGCTTCTTCGGCGGGATCTCCACACCGGGGCGGCCCAGGAAGGTCTGCGCGGCGGTCAACGCGGCGTCGGAGACCTCCGGCGTGAACAGCGGCGCGGCGCAGCGGTCGCACCGCCCGCAGTCGCCCGCCCCGGCGTCGTCCAGACACTCCCGCAGATAGCGCATCCGGCAGCCGGAGGTGGTCGCGTACTCCCGCATGGCCTGCTGCTCGGCGGTGCGCGCCTGGGCGACGCGCCGCAACCGGGCCTCGTCGTAGACCCAGGGCTCGCCGGTGGCGAGCCAGCCGCCGCGGACCCGGCGGACCGCGCCGTCCACGTCGAGCACCTTGAGCATCAGCTCCAGCCGGGCCCGGCGCAGGTCGACCATCGGTTCGAGGGCCTGAGTGGAGTGCGGGCGGTCGGTGTGCAGCGCGCCGAGCACCGCCCGCACCTGCTCCTCAGGTGGGAAGGCGAGCGAGGCGAAGTAGCGCCAGATGGCCGCGTCCTCGACGCCGGGCAGCAGCAGCACCTCGGCGTGCTCCACGGCGCGGCCGGCCCGGCCGACCTGCTGGTAGTAGGCGATCGGCGAGGGCGGGGCGCCGAGGTGCACCACGAACCCGAGATCCGGCTTGTCGAAGCCCATGCCCAGCGCGGAGGTGGCGACCAGCGCCTTGATCTTGTTGTCCAGCAGGTCCTGCTCGGCGGCCCGCCGGTCGGCGTCGTCGGCCTGCCCGGTGTAGGAGGCAACCGACCAGCCCCGGGAGCGGAGGAACTCGGCCGTCTCCCCCGCCGCCGCCACGGTCAGGGTGTAGATGATCCCGGAGCCGGGAAGCCGGTCCAGGTGGTCGGCGAGCCAGGCCAGCCGGTGCGCCGGGCTGGGCAGGTCCACCACGCCCAGCCGCAGCGACTCGCGGTCGAGGGTGCCGCGCAGCACCAGGGCGTCGCCCAACTGCTCCGCGACGTCGGCGGTGACCCGCTCGTTGGCCGTGGCGGTGGTGGCGAGCACCGGGGTGCGCTCGGGCAGGTTGCCGAGGAAGGTCCGCAGCCGGCGGTAGTCGGGCCGGAAGTCGTGCCCCCAGTCGGAGACGCAGTGCGCCTCGTCCACCACCAGCAGCCCGGTGGTGGCGGCCAGCTTCGGCAGGACGGTGTCCCGGAAGTCCGGGTTGTTGAGCCGTTCCGGGCTGATCAGCAGCACGTCCACCGCACCGGCGTGGATCTCGGCGGTGATCTCGTCCCACTCGTCCAGGTTGGCGGAGTTGATGGTGCGGGCTCGGATGCCCGCCCGGGCCGCCGACTCCACCTGGTTGCGCATCAGCGCCAGCAGCGGCGAGACGATCACGGTCGGCCCGTGCTCGCCGTGCTCCCGCAGCAGGGCGGTGGCCACGAAGTAGACCGCCGACTTGCCCCAGCCGGTGCGCTGGACGCACAGCACCCGGCGCCGGTCCACCACCAGCGCCTCGATCGCCCGCCACTGGTCCTCGCGGAGTCGGGCGTGCTCGCCGGCCAGCCGGCGCAGCACCGCCTCGGCCCGCTCCCGTACCGCCGCCCGATCCTGGCTCATCCGGCATTTCTACCAGGCGCCCGACAGACCCTCACTGGTCCGCGCTGCTGGGCGGCGGTCCGTCGGGCGGCAGGGAAGCCCGTTGATCATGAAGTTATCGCCACGCGCACGGCGCGTCTGCGGCAATAACTTCATGATCAACGGGGTCGAGTGGGGGGTGGGGTGGGGGGTTAGTGGGGGCGGCGGGGGGTTAGGGCGGCGCGGAGGGGGGTTAGGCGGGAGGTGAGGCTGGCCAGGCCGCCGGGGAAGAAGTAGACGGCCAGGATGAAGACGGTGCCGAGGACGAAGAGCGGCTGGCTCAGCGGGCGGCTGAGGACGGCCGGGAGGCTCTCCACGGCGTCGCTGGTGCCGAAGGCGGTGAGGCGGTGGTCCAGGTACATGTAGAGGATGCCGCCGAGCACCGGACCCCAGCGGGTGCCGGGGCCGCCGAGCACCACCATCACCAGCAGCGACAGGGTCAGCTCCGACGAGGTGATGTGCGGCGAGGCGCCGCCGACGATCAGGCAGTAGACCACCCCGCCGCTCGCGGCGAGGCCGCCGGCCAGGGTGAACGCCACCAGCTTGAACCGGTACGGGTCGAGCCCGAGCACCCCGATCCGCCGCTCGTCGTCGCGCAGCCCGGCCAGCACCCGCCCGGTGGGCGAGCCGGAGACCCGGTGCACCACCAGGACCACCACCGCCAGGTACGCCAGCGCCAGCCAGTACAGGTTGACCGTGTTGGTCACCCCGACCAGGGCCGGCGGCAGCCCGGAGACGTCCAGCGGCAGTCCCTCCTCACCACCGGTCCACCCGCCGAAGTCCCGGGCCACCAGGATCGCGCCGACCTGGGCGAAGGCGAGCGTCACCATGGCGAAGGCGATCCCGACGGTGCGCAGCGCGACCGCGCCGAGCAGCGCGGCCAGGGTCGTCGCCCCGGTGACCGCGAGCAGCGCCGCCTGCCACAGCGGCAGGCCGGCCCGGGTGACGAGGATGTCCGTGCCGTACACGCCGGCGGCGAAGTAGAGCGCGTGCCCGAACGAGAGCATCCCGGTACGGCCGAACAGCAGGTCGTACCCGGCCGCCAGCCCACCGAAGACCAGGCAGACGGCGAGCAGTTGCAGGGTGCCCGGCGAGTTCAGCGGCCCCTCGAAGATCCCCGGCAGGCTGACCGTCGAGTACGGCAGGATCGCCGCCACGGCCAGCGCCACCAGCGGCAGCCACGGCCGTACGCCGTGCCAGCGGCGGCGTCCCGGCGTCAGCTCGTCGGGCACCGCCGCGGGCGGGGCCGGGACCTCGGGACTCTTGACCTCGGTCATGCCGTTGCCACCTTTCCGGCGAAGCCCTGCGGACGCAGCAGCAGCACCACGGCGAGCAGCCCGACCACGCAGATGTCGCCCAGTCCGGACTCGCCGTAGTAGTTGACGAACTGTTGCAGCAGCCCCACCGCGACCGCGGCGTACGCGGACCCGACCACCGAGCCCATCCCGCCGATCACCACCACGATGAACGCGAAGATCAGCAGCGAGCCACCCTGACCGGGCGAGACGGTGCCGAAGTAGACGCTGCCGAGCGCGCCGGCCAGCGCGGCGGCGGCCCCGCCGATCGCGAAGACCAGGGTGAACGCCTTGCGGACGTCGATGCCGAGCGCGGTCACCATCTCCCGGTTCTCCACCCCGGCCCGGATCACCAGGCCGTAGCGGGTCCAGCGGAGGAAGGCGAGCAGCGCGCCGAGCACCAGCACCGCGGCGACGATCAGCAGCAGCCCGCCGTTGGGCACGTTCGCGCCGAGGATCGAGGTCACCTGACGGGTCCACTCGGGACGCGGGAACGGGCGCGCGTCGGCGCCCCAGGTCGCCTGGAGCAGCGCCACCCCGGCCAGCGACAGGCCGACGGTGACCAGCACCTGCTCGATGGTCCGCGAGTAGAGCGGCCGGATCAGCACCAGCTCCACCAGCACCGCGACGAGGGCACCGGCGAGCACCCCGAAGGCGACGGCCACCACGAAACCGAACCCGTCGGAGCCGGCGCCGGGCAGGTTGCCCGCGGCCCACCAGGTCGCGTACGCGCCGACGCCGAGGAAGAGCCCGTGCGCGAAGTTGAGCACGTCGGCCAGGCCGAAGACCAGGGAGAGCCCGGAGGCGACCAGGAAGTAGAGCGCCGCCAGGCCCAGCCCGGTCAGCGCCAGCAGGATCACCGTGGTCACGAGTGCACCTCCGCCGAGCCGACCCCGAGCAGCGACTTGGTCAGTCCGGTCTCCAACAGCAGTTCCTGGGCGTTGCCGGCCCAGGCCACCCGGCCGGCGGCGAGCACCACCGCGTCGCGGGCCAGCCGTCGGACCACGGCCAGGTTCTGCTCGACCAGCAGCACCGGCACGGACTCGGCCACCCGTTCCAGCACCTCGGCCACCTCGGTCACCACCTTCGGTGCCAACCCCTTGGTCGGCTCGTCGACCAGCAGCAGCCGGTTGTCGTTGAGCAGCACCCGGCCGATGGCGAGCATCTGCTGCTGCCCGCCGGAGAGCGAGCCGGCCCGTTGCCGTCCGCGCCGGTCCAGCTCCGGGAAGAGCGCGAAGACCTTGTCGTACGCGGGGGTGGTGCCCCGCCGTTCGGCGAGCCGCAGGTTCTCCGCGACGGTGAGGCCGGCGAAGACGCAGCGGTCCTCCGGCACGTAGCCGAGCCCGCCGCGGACCAGCCGGTGGGTGGGGCGGGCGAGCAGACTCTGCGCGCCCATCCGGATGGCGCCCCGGACCTCGCCGCCCCGCGGCGTCAGGCCGACGATCGCGCGCAGCGTGGTGGTCTTGCCGACGCCGTTGCGCCCGAGCAGCACGGTGACGCCGGTCGGCGCGACCGTGAACGACACGCCCTGGAGGATGTGCAGTCCGGCGATCCGCACGGACAGGTCCTCCACACTGAGAACGGGTTCGCTCATAGCGACTCCCCCAGGTACGCCTCCTGGACGGTGGCGTTGGCCATCACCGTGTCCGGGGTGTCGCAGGCCAGCAGCGCGCCGTGGTGCATCACGGCGATCCGGTCGGCGAGTTCCAGGATCACGTCCATGTGGTGTTCGACCATCAGCACCGCCCGCCCGCTGTCGCCGGTCAGCGACTTGATCACCGCGACCAGCTCGGGCACGTCCTCGGCGCTGACGCCGGCCATCGGCTCGTCCAGCAGCATCACCCGGGGCTCCCCGGCGAGCAGCAGGGCGATCTCCAGCTTGCGCTTCTCGCCGTGGGCGAGGGTGCCGGCGAGCGCCGTACCCCGGTGGTGCAGGCCGACGCGGTCGAGCGCCGCGTCGGCGGCGGCGGCCACCTCCCGGTCGGCCGCCGCCCGCCGCCACAGCTTCATCGAGCCCCCGCGGTACGCCTGCACCGCGAGCCGGACGTTCTCCCGGACGGTGAGCGAGCCGAAGACCGAGGACGCCTGGAAGGTGCGTCCCAGCCCGAGGCGGGCCCGCCGGTGCGGGGGGAGGGCGGTGACGTCCTCCCCGTCCAGCAGGATCCGACCCTCGGTGGGCCGGCGCAGGCCGGTGATCAGG
Organism: Micromonospora sp. CPCC 206171; assembly: GCF_036906755.1. Classification (NCBI taxonomy): domain Bacteria; kingdom Bacillati; phylum Actinomycetota; class Actinomycetes; order Micromonosporales; family Micromonosporaceae; genus Micromonospora; species Micromonospora sp. CPCC 206171. The sequence continues at coordinate 14,719 of NZ_JBAKHT010000009.1, forward strand.
TTGAACAGGGAGGTCTTGCCGGCGCCGTTCGGCCCGATCACGCCCAGGAACTCCCCGGGCGCCAGGTCGAGGTAGACGCTGTCGACGATGGCGACCTCTCCGATCCGCCAGGTCAGACCGCGGGTGGCGAGCACGGTTCAGCCCTTCATCTGGGTGACCGGCGGCGCGGTCTCGTCACCGGTCAGGCTCTTCTGGGCGGTGGCGGTGAACGCGGTGCCACTGCCGGAGAGCTTGGCCTGGTACATCGGCTGGAGCAGCGCGTGGTCACCGGCGCGGATGGTCATCGACCCCTTCACCCCGTCGAACGTCCAGCCTTCGAGGGCCTTGACCATCTTCTCGACGTCGTCGCCCCCCTCCTGCACGGCGCGGACGACCATCTGCGCGGCGGCGAAGCCGTCCGGGTGGAACAGGTCGATGGTGCCGCCGGGGATCTTCGCCTTGGCGGCCTTCGAGGCCTCGGTGTCGCTGGCCCCGTCGAAGTAGTGCGACAGGAAGGAGATCTTGCTGCCGGCGGCGCCGAAGGTCGGCCAGGAGGCGCGGATGTCCAGGCCGGTGACGACCGTGGTCGAGCTCAGCACACCCTGCTGGTCGAGGGTCTGCCACATGGCCGGGGCGGTGGTGCCGGCCCAGGCGACGAAGAGCAGGTCCGGCTTGGCGGCCTTGATCTGGCTGGCGAACGGGGTGAACTCGGTGGCGCTGGCGGGGGCGCGGACGCTGCTGACGCTGGCCCCGGCACCGCCGATGACGGCCTTCACGGCGGCCTCGTTGGCGTCGCCGAACGCACCGTCCTGCGCGAAGACGACGACCTTCTTGCCGGCCGGGTCGCCGATGAACGACTTGGCCGTCACCACGTCCTGGTACGACTGCCGGCCCGAGCGGAACGTGTACTTGTTCGCGCCGGTGAGCGCGTCGGTGGCGGCCGGGCCGGAGATGAACAGCACCTTGTTCTGGGCGGCGATCGGGGCGACCTGGAGCGCGACGCCGGACGCGGTGGAACCGGCAATGATCTTCGTACCCTTGCCGATCAGGTCCTTGGCGGCGGAGACCGCCTTGGCCGGGTCGCCGGCGTCGTCGACCTCGGTGAGCTCGATCTTGCGGTCACCGACCTTGCCGGTGCCCTTGGTGGCGTAGTCGAGGCCGGCCTTGAACCCCTCGATGTACTGCTTGCCGTAGCTGGCCAGCGCACCCGACTGGGAGTACACCAGGCCGACCTTGACCGGTGCGGCGTCGCCGCCGCCGGAGGCGGTGTCCTGCGGGCTGCCACAGGCCGTGGCCGCGAGCGCGGCCGCCATCACCGTGGCGGCGGAAAGGAACACCCGTCGCGTGTGCCGGATCGTCATTGCGACTCCAGGTGGGGACAGGGGGAAGTGTCAGTTGTCGGCTCACGCTAGAAGTGACGCCACGCACGGGCTATGTGGCCCCGGCACACAAGTGATACGGACCGGGTGGCCGACCGTAACAATCGCCGCGCGGGTGCAAGTTACCGCCCGCTTCGTGATGGCTTGTGCCGCCACCACCCGACCCGCCCCTGTGTCGCGTCCCGCCATCGCCCCGACATCGCCGGCCGTTTCTCGTTCCGCCCGCCCTCCACTGTCGATCGCCGCGTTCGCCGCCACTCGCGCCGGCCGATCCTCCCCGCCACGGCCGCCACGGCCCATCGGTGGAACACCACGGGTGTCACCGCGGTCGCCAGGCACCCATGGTGTTCCACTCGCCGATCGGCCGGCGCGGGGCGGCGCAGGCGCCGTCGTGGTCGGCCGGGCGGGGGCAGCGCCGGCCGCCGTCGAGCAACCGGTCGCAGAAGACCCAGTGGCGTACGCCCTGCGCGTCCTCGGCCGACACACCGTGGTGCCGCCGCCGTCCACTGCGGGCAGGAACCCGAGCGCCCGGGTGATCGACCGGGCGAGGCGCAGCGCGGCGGGCAGGTCGGCGGCGACCACTGGCAGGTGTACGACGAACCGCCCCGGACTCACCACCGCGCGCCCGGGGTGAACCGGGACTGCCAGCTCCGCAACGCCCGCTTGATCCGGAGGTTCTCCTCGGTGGTCAGCGCCAGGTCCCGCCGAGCGTTGGCCAGCTCGGCGGCGACCCGATGCAGGAACGCGTGCACCTCGACCGGGTCGAGTCCGCGTCGTACCTGGTGGAACTGCTGCTCGCGGATCTGTCCCGCGGTGAGCGGCCGGCACGACTCCGAGCGGTACCAGCCGGCGTTCGGCGGACGGTGCGGATGGCGCCGTGGGGCGCGGCGGAACAGGGAGAGCACGTTGCGCATGAGCCACCTTCCGGTCGTCGCGTCATCGCGTCATCGCGCGTCGTCGCGCTGGAAGGCGGCCCGGTCCACCGATAGGGGACGCGGACCGGGCCGCCGGCCCCGCGACCGCAGCCCTCTTCGGCGGTACGACCCCGGAGCCAACCTTGGGTGTCCGCCCCCAGGGTTTGCCGAACCAACCGGAGCCGGACACCGAGCAACTTACGCCACTAAGTGGCGCGAGTCTAGCTCCCCGTGTCGGCGCGCCAACTTATTGCAGATGCTGGTGTAGGTCCGGCATGATCGGAGACGCCGAACCAACCGGAGTCTCACCATGCCCACAGCACAGCCCGAATTCCGGCGCATCGTCGACGACATCGCCGGGAAGATCAAGAACGGCGAACTCAAGCCGGGAGACAAGCTGCCGTCGACCAGCAAGCTCGCCGAGATGTACGGCGTCAGCAACAACACGGCCTACCGCGCGCTCGTCATCCTTCACGACCGCGAACTCATCATCGGCCAGCAGGGGCGCGGCACCTACGTGGCTGAGCGCCCAGCAAGCTAGCAGTTCAGGCGCTTTGGAACTGATGTCGTAGCCGACTCAGCCGGCGGGGCGCTCCGCACCATCCCGCAAGATCGTGCTCATCCGCCTGGTAGTGGGCCGCTGCGGCCGAGCGACACCACTACTTCCGGAATGGAGCGCAATCTCCGCCCGTCGCGGCACCCACCCGGACAGGGCTGATTCGTTTACGTCATCAGCTCTAAAGGGCCGCAATGACACCACCCCACTCCCGGCAGCGGCTGCGGCTCGGCCCAGGTCAACAGGCTCCGCTCGGAGCGCCCGGCCCACTCGGCTGCGTACCGTCGCCGACACGAGAAGGGGGTGCCCGGCCGGACCGGACACCCCCTTTCCGCGTACCCGACGGGGAACCTTCGCCACCGCGAGCCAGGCCGGTGGGCTCGGCTCGCGGTGGCGCGGCGGTCGGGGTGGGGCAGCGAGCTGCGGTCAGCGCTCGGCGAGGCCGGCGCGGGCGGCGACCGCGGTGTCGGGCTGGTCGGCGAAGACGCCGTCCAGGCCGAGGCCGTGGAAGAGCTCGTACTCGGCGGTGATGTCACCGCGGGCGTTCGGGTCGGCGCCGATCCGGAAGTCGGTCGGGAGGAACTGGTTCTCGGCGCGGAAGGTCCAGGCGTGCACCACCAGGCGCTCGCGGTGCGCGTCCCGGACGACCGTGGTCGGCGCGCGCAGCTTGCCGGTGGCGTCGCGGGGCACGATCAGGTTCTTGTTCAGGCCGACACCGTCGGCGTAGTCGGCGATCCACGCCAGCCCGGCCGGGGTGGCCAGGTCGGCGTAGGTGCGGGCGTCGCCGGCGGCGGTGAAGTCGTACGGGCGACCGGCGGCGTCCAGGAGCTGCACCAACGGCACGTCGATCATCGCGTCCAGCCTGCGCAGGTTGGCGGTTTCGAAGGACTGCACGAAGACCGGGTCGTTCCGGTGGGTCAGCTTGTTCTTCCGCAGGACCGCGACCAGCGGCTCCTCCAGCGGCAGCCCGATCGAGGCGAAGTAGCTGGGGTGCTTGGTCTCCGGGTAGACACCGACGGTGCGGCCCCGCTGGCGACTCTCGGTGCGGGCCAGGTCGATGACCTCCTGGAACGTCGGCACCTCGAACCGGCCGTCGAAGGCGGTGTTCGCCACCCGGACCTGCGGCAGCCGCTCCTTGGCGCGCAGGGTCTTCAGCTCGGCGAGGGTGAAGTCCTCGGTGAACCAGCCGGTGACGGCCACCCCGTCGATGGTCCTGGTGGCCTTGCGGGCGGCGAACTCCGGCCGGGTCGACACGTCGGTCGTACCCGAGATCTCGTTCTCGTGCCGGGCGACCAGCACGCCGTCCTTCGTCGAGACCAGGTCCGGTTCGATGTAGTCGGCGCCCATCCGGATCGCCAGCCGGTAGGCCTCCAGGGTGTGCTCGGGGCGGTAGCCGCTCGCGCCGCGGTGGGCGATCACGATGGGCCGGTGGCTGGCCCGGTCCCGGCCGGCCTGGTCCGCGCGGTCGGCGTCGTCCTCACCGGCCGACGCCGAGCCGGGGACGGCGACGGCCACCGCGAGCAGGGCGGCGGCCAGGCCGAGGGCGGAAAGGGTACGTCGCAACGCCGTCTCCTGTCGTCGATTGGTCGCCGCCCAGCAGACCGGTCCGGGCTGACCGCCAGTTGGTCGGCGGCTGACCGGCCGGTGAACCCTGCGGGATACGCCATTCACCGACCCGAAGATGCCCCGAACAGGAAGATTGTCTGGTGCGCCGGTTCCTTCGTCACCCCGTCCGGCTGGTGCCGTTCGGCTTCCTGGTGGCGATCGCGATCGGCACCGGCCTGCTGATGCTGCCCTGGGCGACCAGCGAGGACCGCTACACCCCGTTCGTCACGGCGCTGTTCACCGCGACCTCCGCCGTGTCGGTCACCGGCATGGCCGTCAACGACACCCCGAACTACTGGAACGGGTTCGGGCTGGTGATGATCACCGTGCTCACCCAGGTCGGCGGCCTGGGTATCCTCACCGGCGCGGCCCTGATCAGCCTCGCGGTGTCCCGGCAGCTCGGGCTGCGCAACCGGCTGCTGGTCGCGGCCGAGACGGCCGAGTACGGCGTCGGCGACGTCGGCTGGCTGCTGGTGCGCATCGCCAGCACGGTGGTGGTCACCGAGGCGCTGATGACGCTGGTCGTCAGCGGGCGGCTCTGGCTGGCCTACGGCTATCCACCCGGCCGGGCGCTCTGGTCCGGCACCTTCCATTCGATCCAGGCCTTCAACAACGGCGGGTTCACGCTCTACTCCGACGGGCTGCTCGCCTTCTCCCGGGACCCCTGGGTGGCGCTGCCGCTGGGCATCGGCGCGATCATCGGTGGCCTCGGCTTTCCCGCCCTGTTCGAGGCGGCCCGGCACTGGCGCCGCCCGGCCCGTTGGGCGATCGCCACCAAGCTGACCATCTGGGGCAGCGTGGTGCTGGTGGCGGGCGGCTTCCTCGCCCTGCTGCTCGCCGAGTGGAACAACCCCCGCACCATCGGCACGTACGACGCGCCCGGCAAGGTGCTCGCCGCGTTCACGCAGATCGCCCTCAGCCGCACCGGCGGCTTCGACGTGATCAACATCGAGTGGCTGAGCGAGGAGAGCTATCCCCTGCTCATCGCCCTGATGTTCATCGGCGGTGGCAGCGCCAGCACCGCCGGCGGCATCAAGGTCTCCACCTTCTTCCTGCTCGCCTTCGTGATCTGGGCGGAGGTGCGCGGCGAGCCCGATGTCGTGGTGGGCCGGCGGCGGGTGGTCGGGTCGAGCCAGCGGCAGGCGCTCACCGTGGCGCTGCTCAGCGTCGCGCTGGTGGTCATCGGCACGGTCGGGCTGATCCTGATCACCGAAGGGGTCCGGTTCAACGAGTCGCTCTTCGAGGTGACCTCGGCCTTCAGCACCACCGGCCTGTCGGTGGGGCTCACCCCGAAACTGCCCGAACTCGGCCAGTACGTGCTGACCCTCCTGATGTACATCGGCCGGGTCGGGCCACTCACCCTCGGCTCGGCGATCGCATTGAACACCCGGAACCGGCTCTACAGCTACCCGAAGGAGCAACCCATTGTCGGCTAAGGGAACGAGCGACGGCGCCATCGCGGTGATCGGGCTGGGCCGGTTCGGCTGCCACCTGGCCGGCGCGCTGACCCGGCTGGGCCACGAGGTGCTCGCCGTCGACCGTGACTCGGATCAGGTCCAGCGCTGGGCGCCGTACCTGGAAAGGGTGGTGCAGGCGGACGGGACCGAGGAGGACGCGCTGCGCCAGCTGGGCCTGGCCGACTTCCGGCGGGTGGTGGTCGCGATCGGCGTGTCGCTGGAGGCGAGCGTGCTCACCGTCGTGGCGCTGACCGAGGTCGGCGTGCCGCAGATCTGGGCCCGGGCCACCTCGGACAAGCATGCGAGGATCCTCGCCTCGGTCGGTGCCCACCACGTGATCTTCCCCGAGGCGGAGACCGGGGAACGGGTGGCGCACCTGATCGTCAGCCGGATGCTCGACTTCATCGAGTTCGGCGACGACTTCGCCATCGCGAAGGTGCCGGTACCGCCGTCCCTGGTCGGCCGGTCGCTGCGCGATCTGGCCCCCGAGCGCTACGGCGTGCTGGTGGTGGGCGCGAAGCTCCCCGGGGAACGCTTCCGGTACGCCACCGCGGACACCCTGCTCAGCAAAGGCACCGTGCTGATCGTCGAGGGGACGATCGCTCAGGTGCAGCAGTTCGCCAACCTCGGCTGACCGGTCACTTCCCTTTGCCCTTGCCCCCCTTCGTCGCCGCTACCGGCCGCCTTTTCCCTTGCCCTCACCCGACCCCTTGCCCTTGCCGGAGGTGCCGGACTTCGCCTTCGGCGTGCCGGACCCACCGCTGCCCGAGGACTTGGCCGTGGTCTTCGCCGGCGGCTTCTTCGTCGTCGCCTTCGGCGGCGCCTTCGTGGTCGGCGCGGTGGTCGGCATCGCCCCGGCCACCCCGGAGACCCGTACCCCGCAGGCGTTCTCACCGATCTTGAACTCCAGCGGCAGCGGGTTGCCGCCGACGTACCGGCCGGACAGGGCGATCTTCTCGGAGGCCCCCGGCGCCAACGACTCCCGACCGGCGGCCGGGCCCACCCGGACCGTCCGGCCCTCCTGCCGCACCGTCGGGCCGGGCGCGGTAAGCGTCTGCTGGCCGGGGAAGGCGAAGCTCATCGTCCAGTCCCGCAGCTCGCGGGTACCGGTGTTGGTGAGGGTCAGCTGGGCGGCGAAGTCCTTGCCGGAGTCGCTGCGCAGCGCGTACTCGACCTCGCAGGGGCTCGGCTGCTCCAGGCCCATCCGCGCCTCGGTGGGCTGGTCGACGCCACCGCTGGCCGGGGTCTTCGAGGTCATCCCCCACATCGCCGCGGTGACCGCGACCAGACCGGCGGCGGCCACCCCGGCCTCCACCCGACGCCGCCGGGTCGCCGCCCGGCGGCTGCGGGTCCGACCGGAGAAGGGCAGCGCGTCGGTGTCGGCCGACCAGGGCAGGATCGTGGTGCCGGCGCTGGCCAGCAGCGCCGGGTCGAGCGTGCCGGGCGCCGGGGAGACCGGCACGGCCGCGATCATCCCGGCCGCCTCGGCCAGGGTACGGGCCAGCTCGGCGGTGGTCGGCCGGTCCTCCGGCCGCTTGGCCAGGCAGCGGTGCGCCAGCTCGGCCACCTCGGCGGGCAGCCCCGGCACCTCCGGCATCGGCTCCGGGTCGTTGTACATGTGCGCGCGCAGCATCTCGGTGGTGGTGCTGGCCTCCCACGGCAGCCGGCCGGTCAGCATCCGGTAGAGCAGCAGCCCGACGGCGTACACGTCGGTGGCCGGCGAGACCTGGCCGTTGTCCAGCCGCTCCGGCGCCAGGTAGGCGGGAGTGCCCAGCAGGGCGCCGTCCGGGCCCTTCTCGCTCTCCCCCACCAGCGCGGAGATGCCGAAGTCGACGACCTTCACCCCGTTCGGGGTCAGCATGACGTTGCCGGGGGTGACGTCCCGGTGGACCACGCCCCGGGCGTGCGCGGTGGCCAGCGCCGAGGTGACCTCGGCGGCGATGGTGACCGCGTCGCGCCAGGCCAACTTCCCGTCCCGGCCGAGCTGCACGGTCAGCGGGGCGCCGTCGACCAGCTCCATCACGACGTACGGCACGGTCAGGCCGACCTGCTCGGACTCGCCGTAGTCGTACACGTTGGTGATGTTGGGGTGGCAGAGCCGCGCGGCGGCCTGGGCCTCGACCCGGATCCGGTGCCGGAAGGCCTTGTCGCTGGCCAGCCGGGAAGCGAGCACCTTCACCGCGACCTGCCGACCCAGCACCTCGTCGTAGCCACGCCACACCACGGACATGCCGCCGGCACCGAGCTGCTCGATCAACCGGTACCGCTCACCCAGCAGCTGCGCGCCGTTCCGGATTCCACCACCCATGGTCGGACGTGTTGCCCGGGAACGAACCCGCTACACCTCGCTGGTCGTAATCGGTCAGCGGATTCACCCGATCAGGCTGTCGCGAGCAGTTGGTCCACCGGCGCGTAGTCGTCGGTCAGGACCAGCGCGTCGTCGACGAAGGCGGCCAGCTCCCCGCCGGCCAGCAGGTCCGGCACCGGGTCGAGGCGGCCCAGCCGCTGGGTGAGCGCGTCCACCGGCAGCGGCGCGTCCGAGGCGACGATGAGGAAGTTGGAACCCTGCTGACCGGCGATCGCGGCGGCCGGGGCGACCAGCGCGACATGGCGGAACTCGGCGGCGACCGTGGCCAGCTCGCTGCGGATGAAACGGCCCGGCGGATAGTCGATGACGTTCTGTACGTACATCCCGCCGGGTCGGAGCACCCGGCGCACCTCGGCGGCCATCTCCCGGGTGGCCAGGTGCCAGGGCACCACCAGGTGGCCGAAGGCGTCCCCGACCACGAAGTCGCGGCTGTCGGTGGGCTCGCCGCCGACCAGCATCCGGGCGTCACCCACCACCGCGCGCAGCCCCGGCCCCGGCCGTACGCCCAGCAGCCGCCGGTCCAGCTCGACCAGCTCACCGTCGATCTCGAAGACCACGTTGTCGGTGCCGGGGCGGGTGGCGCTCAGGTAGCGCGGCATGGTGAAGCCGCCGCCGCCCAGGTGCAGCGCGTCCAGCCGCCGCCCGGCCGGGGCGACCACGTCCGCCGCGGCGCCGATCCACCGCGTGTACGCGTACTCCAGGTGGGTGGGGTCGGCCAGGTCCACGTACGAGTGCTCGGCGGAGTTGAGGTAGAGCACCCGCCCACTGGCGCGGGACGGGTCGTCGGCCACCCGCGCGCAGTGGTACGCCGTCTCCACGTCGCACGGGTTCGGGGCGACCGCACTCAGCCCCGCCCCGAGCAGTCCGAGCACCGCGAGGGTGGCCTTGGTCCGGGCCGCGCCGGGCAGCCCGCCGCCCTCCTGCCGGCGCAGGTGGAACCCGAGCGCGAGGCCGGTGACCCCGAGCAGCACCGCCAGCGCGATCAGGATCACCGTGCTGGGCAGCGCCGCCACCAGCACGAAGCCGGTGACCAGGGTGGCGGTGATGCCGCCCAGCGTGCCGATGCCGGAGAGCCGCCCGACCACCTGCCCGGTGCGGCGCAGGTCGGCCAGTTGGAGCTTCACCACCAGCGGCGTGACCGCCGCGAGCAGAGCCGCCGGAACGAAGACCGCGAGCGCGGTGAGCAGCAGGATCGCGCTGGCCGCGCCGCCGCGCAGCACCTCACCGGCGTACCGGACCACCGGCAGGGTGACCGCCGTGGCGATGCCGGCCAGCACCAGCGCCGGGGCCAGCAGGCCGCGCGGGTCCCGCCGGTCGGCCAGCCAACCGCCCGTCCACGCCCCGTACGCGATCGCGGCCAGCGCGATGCCGATCACCGAGCTGGTGACCTGGAGGGTCACCCCGACGTACGGGCCGACCAGGCGGAGCGAGACCGTCTCCAGCACCAGCACGGCCCCGCTGGAGAGGAAGACCAGGAACGCGGCGAGCCCGTTGGGCAACGCGCGGGCGGTGGCCGGCGCGGCGGGCGCCGGGTTGACCACGACGTCGGGCGATGAGCTGCTCACCGTCGCGATGGTACGCAGCGTTCCCGGCGCTCCGGGTCAGTACATCGAAAGATGAACATGGTTTGTGTGGTCGGCGGCCGGGCTGCCGGAGCCGCTGTACGACCGCCAACCCGTGTTCGGCATCCAGATCTGCCGGTACCAGATCACGTAGAGCACGCCGAGCCGGCTGGCGTTGTTCTTGAAGTAGTTGGCCAGGCTGTCGCCGTACGCCTTGTCCCCGCCGGTGGCCGTACGGTCCTCGAACCCGCCGGTGGCGGCGGCGAAGTCGCAGGCCCGCCCCTTCGGGTGCTCACCGCCGCCGCCGCTGCGGAAGCAGGAGACGTACCGCTTGTAGCCGGCGGCCTGGGCCTGCCGGAGGGCGTGCAGGGTGCGCGGGGTGATGCAGCCGTCGGTGGTCGGGTCGTTGGCCGAGCAGGACTCCGACGGCCAGGACCCGTCCGAGTTGCGCGGCGCCGGACTCGCCGACCGCGAGCTGCCGCTGAAGCCGGAACTCGTGCCGGAGCTGACCGTGGCGAGCGCCCGCTCGGCGTCCCGCTTCCGCTTGGCCAGCGCGGCGAGCTGCTTCTGCTGCTCGCGCACCTCGTTGTCGATGGCCGCCTTGGCCTGCGCGGCCGCCTGCTTGGCATCGGTCAGCTCGCGCAGCCGCTTGGCGTCCCGCTGGCCCATCACGTCCAGCTCGGCGGCGCGTTGCAGCAGCGCCTGCGGGCTGGCGCTGTTCAGCAGCGCCGAGGCGGTGCTCAACCGACCCAGCCGGTACGACTGCGCGGCGACCTCGCCGACCTGGGCGTTCAACCCGACCAGCCGTCCCTCGACCGTCTTCAGCTCGCCGGTCAGGGCTGCCTGGCGGCGCTTGGAGTTGTCCAGCTTCGCCTTGGCCTCGATGTGGCCCTTGGCGGCGGCCTCCAAGGCCTCACGGAGCTTGGTGGTGCCACCCTCGTTCGGCTCGGCGGCGGCCGGCGCGGCGCCGGCGCCGAGCAGCAGCGCCACGACGGCGAGCAGCACGATCAGCGGCCGGCGGGCGGCCGGCCTGGTGAGGCTGGTCCTCGGCACGACAGTGTCCTTCCTCGGCCACCAGGGGGACGGCGGCGCGGCGGGGCCCCGCCGGCTCCGAACGGACGGGCCTGCGGGCGGCGACCGCCGGACACGATACCGGACCCAGGCCGGTTGACCAGGCCCGCAACCGCCGCGGGCATAGATCGTCGACGCAGCGTCCCGACGTGGTCGCAGAGCGCCGCGACAGCCGACCGGCCTCGTCTGCACCGGCGTGATCCACTCCGATTGCGGCGAGTCGGGGCATCCAGCCGGCCCGACACCCCGACACACCGCGAAGCGCGGCGTCGGGCGGCCCGGTCAGCCGCCGAGGAGGGCGTCGCGGACCTCGTGCCAGGTCCGCTCGTCGGCCGCGACCAGCAGCCCCTTGTCGTCGTCGGCCGGGTGATACTCGGCACCGTCGAACCGGCGGGCGACCCCGCCGGCCTCCCGCACCAGCAGCACCCCCGGGGCGTGGTCCCAGGGCAGGGTCCGCCAGAAGAGCACGAACTGCTGGTCACCGGTGAGCAGGTCGAGGTATTCCCGCCCGGCGCAGTGCTGCCCGGCGAGCAGTTCGCCGATCCGCGCCCCGCCGGCCTCGGCGGTCCGCCGGGTCTCCGGCGGCAGGAACCGGGTCATCGCGGTGCCGCGCAACGCGCCGAGCGGCGGTACGCCGTCGGCGGTACGCACCGGCCGGCCGTCGAGCAGGGTGCCCTCCCCGGCGACGGCCACGGCGAGGGTCTCCGCGAGCGGGTCGAGCACCCAGGCGGCGGCCGGCTCGCCGTCGGCGAGCAGCGCGACCATCAGCGCGAACGGGCGTCGGCCGGCGGCGAAGTTGCCGGTGCCGTCGACCGGGTCGACCACCCAGACGTCGCCGTCGCCGCGCAGGTGGCGCAGCAGGGACGGATCGTCGGCGACCGCCTCCTCGCCGACCACCACCGAGCCGGGCCGCAGCCGGCGCAGCGCGGCGGAGATCTTCTCCTCCGCCCGCCGGTCGGCCACCGTGACCAGGTCCCCGGGGGCCTTCTCGGCGACGTCGGCGTCGTCCAGCCGGCGGAACAGGGGCAGCACGACCTCGGCCGCGGTCTCCCGCAGCAGCTCGCCGACGTCGTCCCGCAGCCGGTCAGCCACGCGGCGGGAGCTTGACCACGCTGACGAAGAACTCGTCGATCTGCCGGACCACCGAGATGAAGCGCTCGAAGTCGACCGGCTTGGTCACGTAGGCGTTGGCGTGCAGCTGGTAGCTGCGCAGGATGTCCTCGTCGGCCTGCGAGGTGGTGAGCACCACGACGGGGATGCGGCGGAGCTGCTCGTCCTCCTTGATCTCCTCCAGCACCTCGCGGCCGTCCCGGCGGGGCAGGTTCAGGTCGAGCAGGATCAGGTCGGGCGTGACCGCGTCGCCGTACGGGCCCTCGCGGCGCAGGTAGGCCAGCGCCTCGGCGCCGTCGGAGACGACGGTGAGCCGGTTGCGCAGCTTGTGCTCCTCGAACGCCTCCTGGGTCATCAACACGTCACCCGGGTCGTCCTCGACCAGCAGGACCTCGATCGGGCTCTTGCCGTCCGCTGGCGCGGTCATCTCACCGTCTCCTTCATGCCACCCGTTGTACCGTGCTCCGGCGCCGCCTCGGGCGGGTCCGCGCCCGCCGGGCCGTCCGGCTGCCGGCCCACGGTCGGCGCGGAGGTCTCCGGCTCACCGTCGGCGTCGGTGTCGACCAGCGCCGTCGGGTCGTCCCCGGCCGGCTCCTCGGCGGTGACCGCCTCGGCCTCCGCCGCCGCGCGGGCCGCCTCGACGTCCTCCGGCAGCGCCGGCAGGGTGAAGCGGATCGCGGTGCCCTCGTCGGTGTCGGTGTCCACCCAGACCCGGCCACCGTGGTACTCCACGATCTTCTTGACGATCGCCAGGCCGATGCCGGTGCCCGGGTACGCGTCCTTGGCGTGCAGCCGCTGGAAGATCACGAAGATCTTGTCGGCGAACTCCGGCTCGATCCCGATGCCGTTGTCCTGGCAGGTGATCTCCCACTCGTCGTCGACGAGCCGGGCGGAGACGTGCACCTTCGGCGTGACGTCCGGGCGGCGGAACTTGATCGAGTTGCTGACGAGGTTGGCCAGCAGGTTGGTCAGCAGCGGTTCCTCGCCGCGGATCACCGGCATCTCGTCCCAGGTCAGCTCGGCGTCGGCGTACTGGCGGGCGGCCTCGGTCTGCCCGGCCACGTCGCCCATCACCTTGTTGAGGTCGACCTCGGTGAAGCCGGTGGTCAGCCGGCCGATCCGGGAGAACGCCAGCAGGTCGTTGATCAGGCGCTGCATCCGCTGCGCGCCGTCGACCGCGAAGGCGATGTACTGGTCGGCCCGCTCGTCGAGCTGGCCGGCGTAGCGGCGCTGGAGCAGCTGGCAGAAGCTCGCCACCTTGCGCAGCGGCTCCTGGAGGTCGTGCGAGGCCACGTACGCGAACTGCTCCAGGTCGCGGTTGGAGCGGGTCAGCTCCTCGGCCTGCTTCTGCAGCTGGCTGTTGACCCACTCGATGCTCTCGCGTGCCTCGCGCACCTCGGCGAGCTCCCGGGCGATCTTCTGCCGCATCGCGTCCACGTCGCCGGCGAGCTGTTGGAACTCCGGCGGGCCGGAGCCGGCGATGCGGTGCTGGTAGTCGCCCTCGGCGACCTCCCGTACCTGCTCGGCCAGCCCGGTCAGCGGCTTGATCACCATCCGGTCCAGCGACAGCAGCAGCACCGAGCCGGCCACCGCCACCACCACCGCCGCGACGATCAGCAGAACCACCAGGATGTTGCTGCTCTGGTAGACCTTGTCCGCCGTGCGCTGCCGCTCGTCGAGGATCTCGGCCTGGAGCACGCCGGCCGAGGCGCGGATCTGCTCGAACTGCTGCCGTGCCTGGTCGGTGATGAGCGCCTGGGCAGCCGCCGTGCCGTCCCGCTCGGTGGTGGTGATCACCGGCTGGGCGACGGCGCTGCGCCAGTCGGCCGCCTGCTGCTCCACCACCGCCAACGCCCGCTGGATGTCCGGATAGTCACCGATCAGCGCGTTCATCTTGCTGACGGTGTCCCGCTCCTGCTGCAGGCCGCTGTCGTACGGGGCGAGGTCGGCGCGGTCGGCGCTGACCGCGTACCCCCGGACGGCGGTCTCCTGGTCGAGCAGGGCGTTGAGCAGTTCCTGGCCCTGCACCCGCAGCGGGCCGGTCTTCACCAGCACCGCGTCCATGTTCTGCCGGGTCTTGGTGGCCAGCGCGGCCTCCGCCGCGGCGAGCCCGAGCAGCAGCACCACCACCACGGTGAGCAGCAGGCTCACCCGCCGGCGCAGCGTCCAGCCGGGGCGGTACGAGTTCACCGGCCACCGCCGCGGGTGACCAGCAGCATGGCGACGTCGTCGGCGAGCGGACCACCGTTGATCTGCTCGGCCCGGCCGACCAGCCAGGCCGGCAGCTCGGCCAGCGGCACCGCCTGGTTGGCCGGCTCCTCCAGCAGGCCGGCCAGCCCCGGCACGTCCAACCGGTCGTCGCCGTCGCCCACCCGTCCCTCGATCAGGCCGTCGGTGTACATCAACAGGGACCAGTCATCGGTGTCGAACTCCAGGTCGAACGCTACGGGTCGGCGGGGTCGTACCCCGAGGAGCAGGCCACCACGCGCCGGGACCGGCGCGACCTTGCCCCCGGAGAGCAGCAGCGGCGGCGGGTGCCCGGCCAGCCGGACGGTGGCCCGGTTGCCGGCCAGGTCCAGCCGGACCGTGGCGACGGTCGCGAAGATCTCCTGGAGGCGGCGCTCGCTCATCAGCACCTGTTCCAGGGCGGGCAGCACGTCGTCGTCGGCGACCCCGGCCAGGATCAGCGCCCGCCAGGCGACCCGCAGCTCGACGCCGAGCGCGGCCTCGTCCACACCGTGCCCGCAGACGTCGCCGACGATCAGGTCGACCCGGTCGGGCCGGGTCTGCACGACGTCGAAGAAGTCCCCGCCGATCAGGGCGGCGTGCCGGCCGGGACGGTAGAAGGTGTGCACCGACACCTCGTCGGTGCTCATCAGCGGCTGGGGCAGCAGGCCGCGCTCCAGGCGGGCGGACTCGGCCTGGCGCAGCTCCACCTCGCGCAGCCGCCGGGCGTTCTCGTCGGCCCGCTTGCGTTCCACCGCGTAGCGCAGCGCACGGGTCAGCAGGACGCCGTCGACCTGCCCCTTGACCAGGTAGTCCTGGGCGCCCTCGGCGACCGCGACGATGCCCAGGTGCTCGTCGGAGCGGCCGGTCAGCACGCAGACCGCCGCGCCGCTGGCCATCTCCAGCACCTTGCGCAGGCCGTCCAGGCCCTGGGCGTCGGGCAGCCCGAGATCGAGCAGCACACAGTCCACGCCGGCCACCCGCTGCCGGGCCTCGCTGAGGCTGGTGGCGACCAGCAGGTCGATCATCGAGTTGGTCTCGGCGAGCAGCTCACTCACCAGGAAGGCGTCGCCCTCGTCGTCCTCGACCAGCAGAACCCGCAACCGCTCGCCGGGCGGCAGGTTGGGGTTCGGCCCGAGGCCCCCCTGCGGGTACGGCGCCACGGAGGGACCGGCCAGGCCGGGCCCCCGGTGCGGCCGGGTCACCGCCGCGAGACGCGGGAGTTCGCTGGTGATGTCGGGCTCCTTCCGAGTGCCCCGCTGATCCTGTATTAGACAACGGTCGCACACAACACGGCCGCGGCGGCACGGGCGTACCCGGGCAAGGCCGTCACACGGACAGCGGTCGGGCGGGAGGGAGCGTTACGGGAGGCCCCGGGGTGTCGCGGCTCACCCCCGGCACGGTGCAGGATGATCCTCACCCTTCGCCCCACCCCCCGAGGAGCCCGCCGTGGGCGCACCCGTAGTTCCCGCCGCCGAGGAGTCCCCCGGGCGTACTCCCGTGGTCCGCGCCGCGGACCGGGCGCTCGCCCGGCCGCGCCGCCGGGCGCTCGCCGCCGTCGTCGCGCTGGTCGCGCTGCTCGCGGTCGGCGCGACCGTCCTGCTCGACCTGCGCACCCCGGCGCCGCGTCCGGCGGACGCGCCGGCCGGCGAGTTCAGCGCCGCCCGGGCGTACCGGACGGTGCAGACAGTCGCGGCCCGCCCGCACGTCGCCGGCAGCCCGGCCAACGATCAGGTACGCGAGCACCTGGTCGGCGCGTTGCGCGGCCTCGGCCTGGAGACCGAGGTGCAGGACACCGTCGCCGACGAGGCGGGGCAGCTCAGCGGGGCCGCCGGCGGCGCCACCCTGGCCCGGGTCCGCAACGTGGTGGCCCGGCTGCCCGGGACCGCCCCCACCGGACGGGTCTTCCTGGTGGCGCACTACGACTCGGTGCAGTCGGGGCCGGGCGGGAACGACGACGGGGCCGGGACCTCGACCATCCTGGAGGTGGCCCGGGCGCTGACCACCGGTCCCCGCCCACGCAACGACATCGTCTTCGTGCTCACCGACGCCGAGGAGGCGTGCCTGTGCGGCGCGCAGGCGTTCGCGTCGAGCCACCCGCTGGCCGCGGCCGGCGGGGTGGTGCTCAACCTGGAGGCGCGGGGCGCCACCGGTCCGGTGATCATGTTCGAGACCTCCCGGAACAACGCGCGGCTGGTCGACGTCTTCGGTCGCGCCGCCCCGCACCCGGTGGGCACCTCGTTCGCGGTGGAGATCTACCGGGCGCTGCCGAACGACACCGACTTCACCGCCTTCCTGGACGCCGACTTCGTCGGGTTGAACTCGGCGTACATCGACGGGGGCGCGATCTACCACACCCCGCTGGACACCCCGGCGGCGATGGACCGGGGCAGCCTCCAGCAGCACGGGGACAACGCCCTCGGGCTGGCCCGGGAGTTCGGCCGCACCGACCTGGCAGCCCTGCGCTCCGGCCACGACGCCACCTACTTCCCGGTTCCCGGCGCTCTTGTCCGCTACCCCGGCTGGCTGACCTGGCCGCTGGCCGCGCTCGCCGTGGCGGCGGTGCTGGCGCTGGTCTGGTTGGCCCGGCGACGGGGGCGGGTGACCACCGGCCGGCTCGCCGCCGGCTTCGGGCTGGCGCTGGTGCCGATCGTGGTCGCGCCGCTCGCCGCCCAGTTGCTCTGGGCGGGGATCACCGCGCTGCGTCCCGGCTACGCCGAGCTGCTCGACCCGTACCGGCCGACCTGGTACCGGCTGGCCGTCGTGGCGCTCGCCGCCGCGATCCTGGCCGCCTGGTACGCGCTGACCCGTCGCTGGGCCGGCCCGGCCGCGCTGGCGATCGGCGCGCTGGGCTGGCTGGCCCTGCTCGGGGTGCTGCTGGCCGCGCTGGTGCCCGGCGGGGCGTACCTGGCCACCCTGCCGGCCCTGGCCGGCGCGGCGGCCGGCCTGGTCGCCCTGGTCACCCGGATCGACGGTCCGTGGCCGGTGCTGGCGGTGACCCTGGCCGGCGCGGTCGCCATGGTGATCCTGCTGCCGACGGTGGTGCTGCTCTTCCCGGCGCTCGGCATGGCGATGGGCGGCGTCGCGGCGCTCTTCGCGGTGCTGCTCGGCCTGGCCGCACTGCCGGTGGTGGACCTGCTGCACCCGGCCGCCGGCGGCCAGCGCGGGATGGTCGCGCTGCGCGCCCGCCGGCTGGGCGCGCTGCCGGCCGTCGCCGCCGGTCTGGCGGCGGTGGTGCTCGCCGGGGTCGGGCTGCGGGTGGACCGTTTCGACGCCGCGCATCCGGTGCCCACCCACCTGATGTACGCCCTGGACGCCGGCACCGGCCAGGCCCGTTGGCTCAGCCACGAGGAGGACCCGCAGCCCTGGACCGACGGCTACGTGGACGGGCTGGCGACGGTCGAGGACTTCCCGGGTCTCGGTGACGCCGAGCTGCGCGCCGGACCCGCCCCGGCGGCGAACCTGCCGGCGCCGAAGCTGGAGGTCCTCGCCGACACCACCGTCGGCCGGCAGCGCATCCTGCGTCTGCGTCTGGTGCCCCAGCGGCCGGTCCGGCTGGCCACGTTGCACGTGGCGACCGCCGGGGCGGGCGGCGCGGGCATCGAGGCCGCGACGGTGGCCGGCCGGTCGGTGCAGATCGACAAGCGGCATCCGGACGGCCGCTGGTGGGGCATCGTGTTCCACGCGCCGCCGCCGGAGGGGATCGAGGTCACCCTCACCCTGGAGCCGCGCGGCGGCCAGGTGCAGTTGCGGGCGATGGACGCCAGCGACGGTCTCGACGGGCTGCCCGGCTTCCGGCCCCGCCCGGCGGACGTCGGCGTGGTCGGCTCGCACAGCTCGGAGATGCTGGCGGTGGCCCGCACGTATCCGCTGTAGCCGGACCGACGGGGGCCGGGTGTGTCGGTCGGGCCCTGTCGAGCTGATGTCACGAACGATTCAGGCAGCGCACTGAGTCGTCGACGTCATCAGCTCCGCAGGGCACCGCACCGGGTGCTCGACGGAGTCCCACGCGCCGGGTTGGCCGGCCGGCGGATGGCCTCCCCGCCGTCCGGGGGAGCAGCCGACGACGCCGGCCACTGATACGGTCCTGACGCCATCCATGGAGCGTGATGTATCCGACCGGCCAGTCGGATCCTCCATGGACTCATGGCAGAAACGGGGAAGCATGAAAAGCAGGGTGCTGCGCGCACTGGGCGCCGCAGCGATGGCCGGGGTGATGGCCGTCATGGGCCTCACCGGGCCGGCGCAGGCGGCGGAGGCCGCCGGGCTGGACGGCACGATCACCAACAAGCTGACCGGCGAGCCCGTCGCCGGGGCGGGGATCGTGATCCAGCAGCAGGACGGTTCCAACTGGAACTTCACCAACAGCGACACCGACGGGCGCTTCGCCTTCCCGGACACGCCCGCCGGCGAGTACACCGTCCAGGTCAACGCGAACGGCTACGTCGAGGAGTACCTCTACGGCCACCGGAACAGCTGGGAGGCCGACCTGATCACGGTCCCGGCCACCCTCCAGATCCCGCTGATGCCCATCCAGTACGGCGACGTCGCCGGCCGGGTGGTGGACCAGAAGGGTGCGGGCATCGCCAAAGTCTGGGTCCAGCTGCGACGTGGCGGCAACTGGGTGGCCGACACGGCGACCGACGACCAGGGGCGGTACCGCTTCGAGCGGATCGAGACCGCCTCCAACTACACGGCACAGTTCACCTTCCCGAGCGGCCAGGTGCTCTTCAACGGCGGAGGCGAGTCCGAGTACGAGGCTCCCCCCTTCACCGTGACGGCGGACAGGACGACCACCGTCAACCTCACCCGGCCCCCGGTCGGGAACCTCGTCGTCCGCGCGGTCGACAAGGAGACCGGCGCCGCGATCGCCGGCTACTGCTGGTACCCGCAGGACGGCCCGCTCTCGTTCCACACCACCTGCACTGACAAACTGGGCCGGGCCCGGTTGCAGGACATGCCGGTCGGCACCTACCGCGGCGGCGGCTACGACCCCAACAAGGTCTACGTCAACGGCCTGTTCGGCCCGGTGACCGTGACCGAGAACGAGACGAGCTCGACCACCGTCAAGCTGGAGAAGTCGGTCAGTCTGCACGTCGACTTCGTCGACGCGGTCACCGGCGACCCGGTCAGCGGCGCCTGCGTCACCCTGGCCGACCCGGTGTACACCGACGTCGGCCAGAACGGCAGATGCGGTTCCGAGGTGGACTACGACAACCTGTTCGCCGAGACCCAGTTCCGGCTCTTCGTCGCTCCGTACGACGAGGAGCACGGCGCGCAGTGGGTCTCGACGACCGGTGGCGGCACGGGCGACCCGGCGCAGGCCAAGGTCTTCAAGCCGGTGCCGGGCGAGCGCATCCGGGTGACCGTCAAGCTGGACGGCGCCGGCAGCGTGACCGGCGTCGTGCGGGACGCCGCGACGGGCGCCGGCGTACGCGACGTCTGCCCGACCCCGACCGGACCGGCCTTCTCCTACACCGAGGGTCCCAACGCCAACTGCACCTACGACGGCGGTCAGTACACGATCCGCAAACTCGGCCCGTACCAGTGGAAGCTGGCCTTCCCGGCGTACGACGGCAAGCACGCGTGGGCATGGTCGGGCGACGCGGTGAACCGGGCGTCCGCGACGCCGGTGCAGGTGGTGGCCGGCGAAACCGTCACGCTGGATGCGGCGCTGCCGGCCACCGGCACGATCAGCGGCACCGTCACCGTGCCCGACGGCACCTGCCTGAGGTGCGTGGGCATCACCGCCGTCGACGCGACGACCGGTGACTGGGCTGGCATCCAGCCGTCGGTCCGCTCGGACGGCACGTTCACCATGAAGGGCCTCAACACGCAGGACGTGCGGCTCCTCTACAGCGTGGGCGACGGCCGGGTGGCGTACCCGGACCTCGTCCACACCACGGCGGGTGAGGCCGTCACCGGCATCAAGATCACGGTGCCGGCGGCGTAGCGCCGGAGTGGCCGAGGGCCCGTCCACCGTGGTGGTGGGCGGGCCCGCTGCCGGTTGAGGCCCGGACGCCCGGGCAAGGTGGGGAAGCCGGGGCTCTTACTTCCAGCGGTATTGATCCCGGGCCTAGGCGTAGTCGATCAAACGGGAGGAGCCTGCCGCTGACCTGCCGGTTCGCCTTTCATAGGTGGTCAATGATGGTCACCCTTGGCTGCCCTTCGACGGCCTGGATACGGCCTGATCTTGACCCCGCCACCTCCAGCAGCACCATGGACTCGAACCCTGAACCCCTCTGGTCGGGAGTCAATCGCCCCAGATCGGGCGGATCGGCCGGCTGACCTGGGTTAGGTCTTCAATTGCCTTACAGCGGTTGACAGCTCTTGATGGCGTCACTTGTGCCCGCGCTGTGCCCGATGATCTTCGCGCATGCCCGGACTTCGCCGAGCCCAGCCGTCGCGCCTAGTCCTTCCGCCGCTGTGCCTCCTTGCCATCGCCGTCCGTTGCGTGATCAGGGCCTGCCGACGTTGGCGTCTGGGTGGCCATCGCCTCGACCGAGGCGACAAACTGCTCGTAGCCCGCATCCCCCAAGACCCGCCGCGCTTCGGCCTCTTGCTCCGCCAGGATAATCGGTCGGCGTTGCCTGGCCTCCCGCAGCAGGTCCTCGGAAATGTCTCCAATATCGTCAAGTTGAACGTGAACCAATTGGTCCGGAGTTAGGCCAGAAGCATGTAGGGGCGGATCCTCGTCCCATTCGATGAAGTTTGCGCCGGCGAGGCTCGCATTCCCCAGCCTGGCGTTAGAGAAGATCGCTCCAGCTAGAAGTGTGCGATTCAGGTTGGCCGACGACAAATCTGCTGAAGAGAAATCTGCCCCAGTAAGGTTCGCGTTTTCTAGGTTGCATTTCAACATCGATGCCGACGAGAATTTCGCCTCCCACAGTGCGGCATCCGCGAGGGACGCGAATCGCAAAATCGTATTACTGAAGTTGGCTTCAGGGCCATGCACATCGACAAGACTGGCACCGGCCAGGTATGCGTTGCCGAGGTCAGCCTTCTCAAGAATAGCGCCGTCCAGAAAAGCATCCCTCAACTCGCAACCGCGAAGGCTGGCTCCACGTAGGTCGGCACCAGTGAGAAGCGATCCGGCAAACAAAGCCTCATCCCACCGAGCGTCCGCCATTCGTGCACCACGTAGGTCCGTGGCACAAAGGTCGAGCCTATAATTTTCGAATCTCTCGGGCCTCCTGCCGAGCACAGTTAGCGCCGCCTGCACATCGGTGGCCAGCCCAACTGAGCGGAGTCGCCGGCCCTGATCTTCCGGCCGTTCAGTCGGCTCCTGCGTCATGTCGACCTCGTCGCCACCATCGTGCACAGGAACGCTATCCCTAATAAACGCCGAAAGCACAGCGACGATGGTTTCGTGCTCATCCTCCGACTCAAGCATCACGTGCTCTAGCGCATAAATGCCGCCCAGCCGTTCGGTTATTTTTTCGGAGGCTAGAAGAGCAATTCCTTTGTTGTAGCGATCGGTAATTTGGCCACGGCGGGTTAGCTGGTAGGTGCGTGCAGTGAACGCAAGGCCTGCGATAAGCGCAAGTCCGCCTACGCTCGTCAAGAGAACTTGACGGGTAGCATTACGTGCCGCCACTTTGTCCATGCCCTGCAAGTGCTTTGCAGGGGTCGCGAGCCAAGCTAGCGGGCCTAGCAATAGTGCCAAGGTTCCCGCAGCAGCCATCAGCGCAAGAAGAACCAACCAAGCTGAACGTACTCGACGCCTGCGCGCAGGGTTACTTTGGACCCGCCATACGAATACGGACCACCAACCAAGCGCTCGCCGAGCAAGGCTCCCACGTATCCTCGCCAACTTGACCCCTCCGAAGCCCGCACCGATGGCAGGCACCCCCAGCCTGTCAGCCCATCGCCACATCTAGCCATCCCGTCGGCCTTCGTCCGCACCTTGGTGGAGTGGGTGGGGCCTGCCCGGTCAAGGTGGAGCACCCCACTGTCTGAACGACCTTGACCGGGCAGGCCCCACCTGCTCGGCTTTGCCCGGACGGAGGTTGTCGGGATGGCGCCACCATCCCAGAGCGCCCGAGCGCCCCGCCGGAGGCACTGCCTGTGTCTCGACAACGTGAAGCCCCGGAACTGCCATCGATCATGGCGGCCCGGGGCTTCTTCGTATGTCGCGCCGCCGGCGGGCTATCACCGACGCGCTGGCGGCCGAAGGCCAGAGGCGCGGCGGCGGGCCATCGGCCCGGCCCAGGTTCGGCGGCGCGCGCGGCCTGCGAAGCGGGCCGCCTTGATCTCGTACAGAAAGTCCTCACACCAAGTGGGGAAGTCTCATGTCGGGTCTCAGCAGGTGTCCCGCTGGCGAAGTCAGTCCACTGTCGTGTCGTAGCCAATGTGTAGCCTGTTCGGAAACCCAGGGCGACGGCGCCCTCCAACGAAAGACGCATACATGCCTGCTCTACCGCAACGACCTCCGGCGCACGTCAACGCGCAGAGGTCCGAGAAGGCCTTCGCGGCACTGTTCAGCGACGACAGGTGGGTGATGCGACCCATCACCCCGGACTACGGTAGAGACCTCGAAGTTGAGCTGTTCGAGGACGGCGAGGCCACCGGCGTCCTGTTCGGAGTCCAGCTGAAGAGCATTGACAAGCTGCCGCGGAAGGGCCGACTCAGCAAGTCTGGCATCGAGACCAGCAGCCTTCGATACTGGCAGGCGTTGGACTATCCGCTCATGGTCGCCACCTACAGCGTCCCGGCAGACCAGTTCTTCGCCCGATGGGCGCATAGCTACGACTGGCACTACAAGAGCCACTCCGGAGTTTGCACGGACGCGTGTACGCCCGGCCCAAAGACAGTTACCTTCCACTACGGAACTGCTCATCGGATCACTCCGGAGGCCGTGACGCGACTCTCTGACGAACTACGGTTCTTCCGTGCCGCCCGCACCGGAGGTCTTCGCCACAGCCCTATGCCTATCCGGATCAACGGCGAACGCATCGACGGGCATTCGTTGGACCGGGTTACGGAGGCATTCGGTCGGATTGCTGCGGACTGCGGCCGGATACGGTTCGCCGAACCGGACGAGCTAGCAGTATCGCTCACCTATACAAAATCAGAGATTCGGGCGGTGCTACCTGGCGACATGCGCAGCTCGACCATCCATATCGGACGTGGGGTTTACGACGGCCCGAGAGGTTACACCGCCCTGGCAGCCGACGGGGCTGTCGCGCTTTCTCATCTGTTCTTTGAATTGCAGGCTGATAATGCTGCGGCTGACCTGCTCACGATCGTTGCACCGCATTCCCTCGCACTGTTCTGGTCTAACAGTTACCAAACACTGCGACCAAGACTGCTCGAAGCGGGACGTGAGGACGTTCTACGCGTGCTCGCCGAGGAACACGCTCGCCACCTAGTTCGGCAAGTTGTGGGTATGAAATAGGGACGTCAGCACGGTAAAGCCTGCTCCCCAACCATTGGAGCCTCTCGCGCCCTGGTCCTCATCGTCGACAAAGTTCCGCCCGGATGTGCACCCCGCACCATGGGGGCAGATCAACGGACCACACGCGCCAGCCGCCGCGATCCTTCCGCAGCTGCCACTGCCACATGTGGGGTGTCCCGGCCAGATTCGTACCGTCGCCCCACCACACGCCGCGTACCTGCTCTTCGACGGTTGCGCGGTCGTCGCCCTGGTGCTCGATGACACTCGACCCGACCGCTTCGAGCTTCGACACGGGACGGCCTGAGCCTGCGATGTCGTCGCGGTATCTGACGAACTGGTCTAGGAGCTCGTCGTGCCGGGACTTCGCTAGCACCCGAGACAAGCCGTCTTCCTCTCCGGCACTGAGCTTCATGAGCCAGACTGTGGCCGCCGCCTCCGGTGCCGGCTCACCTCGTTCGGCTTCGGCCTGCTTCCGGACGGCCCACGACGCGGGCACAGCCACAACTCCGGCACAGGCGACGACCACCAGTGCCAACAGCGCCCATGGCCATCGCCGCGCCTGGCGACCCGCCTTCCTGATCCGGGGCGGTCGCCATCCTGGTAGTTCCTCCCCCATGGTCATCCCTGAACCATACAAAGTGACCGGGGAAGATCCAACCCCATCGTTCTGATCACTCAGGCCACAGCCGGTCCCGCACTCGAGAAAGCATCTTCTGTCGGACTTGCCGTGCCGCGTCCATCGGCGTGGTGAAAGAGGTATCGATGACTAGGTCCGCATACGGCAATGGTTCTGTCTCGTCCCATGCTTCGAGTCGGGCACGGGTATCCCCCGTTGCGCGTTCGGCGATCCTCTTCGCAGCTATATCACGCGGGCAGCGGAGTTCTACGACCAACCAAGACACGTGCGGGATTCCGCGAGTGATCGCGCTGACAGCGGCAACCTGCCCGAGATGCACAACGGGTATCCCGCTTTCCATGCACCCCTCTAGCGCTGGACGGTCAACCGCGTAAATCGCGCCGTACCGAGCGTTCTCCCAGAGCAGCAATCCTGCTGCCTTCATCGTCTCTAGGTGCCTGCGGCTTGTCAGTCGATACCCTTCGACTCTGCCAGGCCCGGCTTTCAAACGCTGAAATAGCTGATATCGGCTGTCTAGCTCGCGAAGCGCGCATGTGATGGTGTCCTTCCCAGACGCCGGAGGGCCGTATAGCACCATGGCTTGCCGCATCATCAACCACCAAGAATCGTCTTCAGCAGCTCTCTTGCCTGACTTTGAAGAGGGCGACCCGAGGCACAGTTGTCAACTTCGACGTACTCAACTGTTGGCCTGAAGTCAATATTGATTGACGACAGGTACGCGCGCCAATCTGCAAGCTTCGCAGCATCACGGGCCGCACCACGATGCCTGACGTATGAGTGCATCGTGTCCGGATCGCAGTAAACCCACACCAGGGTTGTGCTAGCTCCCATGTCTCGATGAGCGGCTTGTCTGCGCTCAAGCCATGCCACGTCGTTGAACTCTCGGATGAACGGCGCGGTCACGATGGCGCTATTGCCGCATTGAACGTTCTCATCGGTCGCGGCGATCAGGGCTTCGTATTCACGCGGCCGGATTGTCGAAACGTATGCTTCTGACTCTCTGTCGTGGGGAGATTGACCGATCACCTGTAATGCCGCTTCGACTACAGGCCTGGTCAACGTGTCCTTGTCCAGCATCGGCCAACCAGTCTCCCGAGCCAGCATCCGACCCAGCTCGGTCTTGCCGCTGCCGGCGTATCCACCGATGAGCACCACGTGTGGCTGTGCGAGCCGGGCTTCTGGACGGCGGTCATGGGTTGGCGCCACAACAACCCGCTTCGAACGGGACTTACTGGCGACTAGACCCTCGGCGGAGAGCAGTTTCATGGCTTCAGTGATGGTGAAGACGCTGACGCCCCACTGCTCGGCAAGCTCTCGGGTCGAGGGCAGGGTATCGCCATCCCTCAGCACGCCAGCGTGAATCTCGTTGCGTAGGTGACGGGCCACCTGCTGGTGGAGGGCTTCTGTGCGCGTTAAGCGCCTGTCAGGAGATGACATTAAGGTCCCGTCGTCGTGTGGCCCTGGTATGCCCCGAGGCTATCAGTTGCCTATCAGATAGCCGAGCGGCGAAGAGCCAGGTCACGGCTACCCTCCGCAAACCTAGCCAAGATCTTCGTTCCTAACAGTTGACCTGTTGACCTACCAACTGTTAGCTTCATCGATATCGGGCACTAGCCCAAGGAGGGCAAAGCCCCAGTTGAGAAGGAGTCAGTCATGGCGGGACGTCTGCTGCTGGACACCTCGCGGGTGTCGTACGAGGTGTCGGTGAACCCGGTGCCGAAGCTTGACCAGAACGGTCAGCAGAAGTTCGACCGGGAGACCAAGCACCCGATGTGGACGGTGCACCTGTACGCGCTGTCGGAGAACTCCGGCGAGGTCATCAACGTGACCGTGGTCAGCCCGACCATGCCGCCGGTGACCGTTCGTCAGCCGGTGGTTCCGGTGGACCTGGAGGCGCTGCCCTGGGTCAACGACCGGGACGGCAAGGTCCGCTCGGGTGTGGCGTTCCGGGCCGCTGGTCTGCGGGCGCTGGACACCGCCGCCGCCTAGCGGACGGTTCCTCGGCTCCACAAGAACGAAGAGGTGGACACGGGGTCGCCGTTGATTGGCGTCGTCTGCGACCCCGCGTCCTGTCCAACAAGGTCCCTACCTAGGGAGGACTTGTCGTGTCCAAGTCTAGCCAGAGGTCCCCGTTCGGCTGGTCGAACCGTGGGGGCAACAACGTCACCGTCATCGAAGCGCCGGTAGCCCGCTCGCATCGTCGCCGGGCCATCATCGCGTTCTGGGTCACCCTCGGCGTCGTGGGCCTGCTGGCCGCCACGGTGGCCTCGCACTACCTGCACCCGATCCTCGGTGCCATGCTCGGCGGCCTCATCGGCGCTGCCTGCGGCGCGGTGGTGTTCGCGCTGATCGTGGCGTGGCCGGTCCTGCGCGTCTTCTGGCACTGGCTGCCGGAAATCGGGCTCGGCCTGGCCGCCGTCTACGGCTGGACCGCGCTGATGCAGTCGACCCCGCTGTGGGGTTCGCTGCTCGTCGTTGCCCTGGTCGTCGGCGTTCCCGCCGCTGTCGGGCCGATCCGCCGCCGTGTCATGGCGTGGACCTGGTGCCTGGTCGTGCGGCACCGGCTGCGGCTGTGCTTCGCCGCGTTCATCGCTACCAACCGTTCCGGTTCGCTGCCGCTGATCCTGCCCGCGAAGCCGACCCCGGCCGGTGAACGGGTCTGGGTGTGGCTGCGTCCGGGCCTCTCGCTGCGCGATTTGGAGCAGGAGGGCCAGGTGCAGAAGCTCGCCGTGGCGTGCTGGGCCAACGAGGTCCGCGTCATGCGCGCCTCCCGCCGCTACGCGGCGCTGATCCGCCTGGACATCACCCGCCGCGAACCTCTCGCGCACACCATCGTGTCCCCGCTGCCGGACTACGTCCCCACCGACGTGCCGGCCAACGCGCCCACCTCCCCGGGCATGCCGCCTGTCGGCCTCGACCTGCCCGACGTGCCGGACGAGCCGGTCACCGCACCGGCCGACACCCCCCGGCCGCGCAAACCGCGCAACCCCACCACCACCACGAGCCCGAGCGACGGGTTCGACCCCTCCGACTACGCCTGACCGGGATGGCGCGGACCGAGCACCCCTGACGGGTCAAGCGTCCGCGCCCCTCCCTCCCCTGCCCTCTTGACACGTACGTGTCAACCGACCCCGGGAGCCTTCCATGGATCTCACGGACACCATCGAACTGCCCACGCAGCCGGACGCGCCGGAGACGGTCCCGGTTGGCACGGGCCTGTCCATCTTCGATCCGGTTTTCCTCGGCATCGATGAGTTCGGCCAGGCCGTCTACCTGCCGATGATCTACCGGAACATCCTCATCGGCGGTGAGCCCGGCGCGGGCAAGTCCAGCCTGTTGAACACGATCGTTGGTCACGCGGCCTTGTGCCCGGACGTGCGGCTTTGCCTGCTCGACGGCAAGCAGGTCGAACTCGGGCTGTGGGAGGACGCCTGCGACGTGTTCGTCGGCCCGGACCTCAACCACGCCAACCGCACGCTGCGCCGGGTGCAGACCGTGATGGACAACCGCTACACCTTTTTGAAGGCCCGTCGTCGCCGCAAGATCGGCCCGAACGACCTGTTCGGTCAGATCCTCGTGGCCTGCGATGAGATCGCCTACTTCTCCGCCACCGTCGGGGACAAGAAGGACCAGGAGCTGTTCCACGCGCTGCTACGCGACATCGTGGCCCGGGGCCGCGCGGTCGGCATCATCGTGGCCGCCGCCACGCAGCGGCCCTCATCGGACATCATCCCGACCTCGCTACGGGACATCTTCGCCTGGCGCTTCGCCGGCCGCTGCACCACCGACGTGTCGAGCGACATCGTGCTCGGGCACGGCTGGGCCGCCCGCGGCTTCTCCTCCAACACCATCGACCCCAACAACCAAGGCGCCGGACTCCTGATCGCCGAAGGCGGTATCCCTGCCCTGGTCAAGGCTGCCTACATGACCGACGCCGACATCATCCGCGTCGCGGACTACGCCGCCTGGACCCGCCGCAGCAGCGGCCTCGCCACCACCGACATCAAGGCCGCCGCATGAGCACCACCGCCGCGACTCCGACGCGGGTCCTGGACCTGGTGCTCATCGGCACCGGCGAGGACATCGCCGCACTGACCGCCATCGCCCGCCACGCGGGCGCGCTCGTCTTCCGCTCCGCTCCCGCTGCCACCGACGACGGCCGCCAGCGGGTGTTCCTCAGGCTCCACCTGCACCACCGATAGAGGAACGGCCGACAGACCGGGACACAGCCCTGAGAAAGCAGCCCCGATCTGCCGGCCACCGACCAACGCCCACGAAAGGACGTGGCCGCCATGAACCCTACCCAAAAACCGATCCACACCCCCGGCGCGCTGGCCGACCTGACCCCGGCCGACATCCTGCGCTGCGCCGCCCGCTACCTGGAAGTTCACGGCTGGAACCAGGGCACCTACTACCCCCCGACGGACGACAACCCGTTCCCGCCCGCCTGCGTGTCCGCCGCGATCGGCATGGCCACCCACGGCCACCGGATGCCAGTTCCGCACGAGGTCAAGAACGCCAGCGCGTTGCGCGAATACTCCCGCGCCATCGACGCGCTGTCCGACTTCCTCAGCATCGACGAGCCCTCGTCCTGGACCAGCGGTGACGGCGACCCGACCTGTCCCTTCACCTGGAACGACCGGCCCGCCCAAACGGCCGAGCAGGTCATCGCGACCCTGCGGGCCGCCGCCGACGACTACGACTGGAGCCACGCCACCGAGGACCAGCTCGAAAGCTACGCGGAAAGCGCGTTGGCCAACGACACGCTGCCCACCCGTGAGGGTTTCCTCGCCTGGCTCGGTGCCCGATGAGCACCGTCGCCGCGCTGCCGACCGGCAACGTCCACGCCATCCTCGACCGCGCTGCCCTCTACCTGGGCCGCTACGGCTGGACCCCGACCGGCCTCTATGACGCGCACGACGGCTGTACCGCCACGTGCGCCTGCCACCGCACCGGCACCTACCCGGCGTCGATCCTCGGCGCGATCCGGGTCGCCGTGTTCGGCCAGCCCCGCTGGTACCTCACCGGCGTCACCGACGCCGACCTGCACACCTACAGCGCCGCCGTCGAGTGGTGCAACACCTACCTCATCGCCGTCGGCCACGCCGGTCAGCACGCCCCGGTCTTCGCCTGGGAGACCGCCCCCGGCCGCACGCCGGGCGACGTCATCGAGGCGCTGTGCGCCGCCGCCATCGCCTACCGCAAGCACACCATCCGGAGGGCCGCATGAGCACCGCCGCCCACATCACCGACGTGACACGTACGTGTCAAGACTCCGTCTCCACCGCCGCGCTCGTCGGCGCTCTTGAATCCGCCTGGGCCGCGATCCGCGACCGGCACCCCGAAATCCCGGCCGCCGTCCTCGTCGTCGGCTCGGGCTCACCCACCAAGGCCAACCAGGGCATGAAGTGGGGCCACTTCGCCGCGCTGCGCTGGCAGGCCGGCGACAACCAGCTCCCCGAAATCCTGATCTCCGGTGAGGGCCTGGCCCGTGAGCCGGAAGCCGTGTTCACCACCCTGCTGCACGAAGCGACCCACGCCCTGGCCGACGCCCGTGGCATCCAGGACACCTCGCGGCAGGGCCGCTGGCACAACAAGAAGTTCTCGACCCTGGCCGCCGAACTCGGCATGTCCACGACCAAGGACGACAAGCTCGGCTACTCGCCCTGCACCCTGACCGACCTCACCCGCGCCCGCTACCGCTCGGTCATCACCGATCTCGGTGAGGCGCTGCGCTTCTACCGCCACCCCGAACCGACAGGGGAGGCCAAGACCCGCACGAACAACAACAACGGCGTCTCGTGCGAGTGCGAGTGCCCCCGCAAGCTGCGCATCTCCACCGCCGCCTTCGAAGAGGGGCCGATCGTCTGCGCCGTCTGCGCGGCGGCGTTCCTGCCCGAGGACATCGACCGCGACACCTACGAACACCCCACCTTCGCCACCGGCACCGCCGCTGGCGGCGACCACGACCAGGCCGACGACGACTCGGAGGACCCGATGGTGTTCTACGACCCGACCGGCGAGCGCTTCGGCCTGCCGACCTACCCGTTCAAGTTCGCCCCCGATGGGCTGCTGACCCGTCGCCAGCTGCGCGCCCGCAAGCTGCGGCCCGGCGGTCAGGAACCCGCCGCGCAGATCCTCTGGCGGCGCGGTAAGCGCGTGGCCTACCTGTTCCGTCTCGACCTGGCGGTACCCAAGCGGACCGCCACCCTCGCCCAGAGGGCGGCCATCGACAAGGCGCTTACCGCGCGGCGTACCTGCCCCGACTGCGGCCAGGTCAAGCCCTACTACATCCCCCGTCGCACCGGCTCATGCCTCGACTGCACCTCTGAGGTGACCTCATGACCACGACCTCTCGGCCCTCGCGCGGCTGGTCGTACCTCGGCCTGGTCCTCGGCGGACTGGTGTCCGTCGCCGCGAACATCGCTCACTCGTTCATCGCCCCCGACGGGGCACCGGCCGATTGGAGCCCTGAGCCCGGCGCGGTCATCTCCTCGATCGTGTGGCCGCTGTTCCTGTTCATCGCCATCGAAATCCTTGCCCGTACCCCGTGGCCTTCGGGCTGGGGTTGGAACGTGCTGCGCTGGGTCGGGCTGCCGCCCGTCGCCCTGGTCGCCGCGTTCGTGTCCTACCGGCACCTGTCCGGACTGCTCGACCACTACAACGAGGAAACCCTCGTCGTCTGGTTCGGTCCCCTCGCCGTCGACGGCCTGATGCTCATGGCCACCGCCGCTCTACTCGCCACCGGAAAGCGCACCACCCGGCCCGCTGCTTCTGTCCCGGCACCTGCGCCGGCCACCCTCGCCGAGGCGTCGTCATCTGACATCCCCGCCTCGCCGACGGTCCGCCCGGCCGCCGCGACCCCGGCCACCGACCCCACGCCCGAACCGATCGCCGCACCTGCCCTGCAACCCATCAACCCGCCCACCTCTGGCGAGGACACCGACACCTCGATGACGGTCGAGCGCACCCCGGACACCGCCGAGAAGGACCCGACTCCGGCACCCGTCGCGGCTCCGGCTGGCATGACCGGCTCCGCGCTGGCACTGCTGCCCAACGCTCGCATCGTCGCCACGGCTCACGAGAAGGCCCACGGTGAGCCCATCACCGCCGGTCAGCTCGCCGTGCGACTGCGCGTGCCCACTCACACGGCCGCCGACATCCTGACGGCCCTCCACAACCCGAGCACCAACGACAAGACCCACAACGGCACCGCTGTGGGAGCCACCGCGTGACGTCCTCGACGTTGCCTCTCGTGCCCGAAACCACCACGGTTTCGGGCACGGGAGCATGCGCCGAAACCACCGGCGGCTACTGGCCCTGGGCCGCGCCCACCACCGGCCCCCGCGACCTGACCGCCGACGGGTGGGTACGCGGCCACGACCCCCGCACCGTCGCCTCCGGCCGCGCCCGCGCCCAAGACCCCGACTACCCCGAATGGCTCGGCCACGTCCGCGCGGCCTCGGCGTGCAAGCACCCCATCCGGCTCGCCGGGCAAATCCACGTCAACGACGCCGACGGCAACCGCATGGCCACCATCGACACCGCCGACATGCCCGACGGCGCGATCTACACCCCCTGCGGCAACCGCCGCGCCTCCGTCTGCCCGTCCTGCGCCGAGCTGTACCGCCGCGACACCTTCCACCTCATCAAGGCCGGGCTACAGGGCGACCGGTGGGGACTACCGCCGCTGCACGAGCACATCGCCATCTTCCTCACCGCCACCGCCCCCTCGTTCGGGCCGGTGCACCACCGGGTGGTGAAGGTCCACGCCGCGGACTGCCGCAAGAAAGACGGCTGCACCTGCCGCGCCTCCGTCTGCCACCCGTTCGGCCGCGTCTGCCCCCACGGCGTGGACCTGCGCTGCGGCCAACGCCACAAGGCCGGCGACGGCCACCTCGGGCAGCCACTGTGCCTGGACTGCTACGACCACGCCGGCCAGGTCGTCTGGAACCACGAAGCACCCGAGCTGTGGCGCCGCACCATCCAACAAGTCGACCGCGAGCTACGCCGCCTCGGCCGCACCCACGGCGTCGACCTACGCCGCCGCTACATCAAGGTCTACGAATTCCAGGTACGCGGCGTCATCCACTACCACGCACTCATCCGTCTCGACGGCTACAACCCCGACTGCCCCGAAGCTATCGTCCCCCCGCCGCGCGCGATCAGCCGAGACATGTTCGAGGCTGCCGTCCGGACTGCTTTCGTCAAGACGGCCTACACCTCTGCGCCGCACCCGGCCAACGGTGGGCAGGGCTGGCGCATCGCGTGGGGTGACAAGGGCCTGGACCTCAAGCACGTCAACGCCCCCGGCGGTGAGGTGAACCTCGCGCAGATCACCGGCTACATCGCCAAGTACGTCACCAAGAGCACCGAGGTAACCGGCCTGAGCCTGCGCCGCGTCGACGACCTCTCCGTTGAGGTCCACGGAGATCCCGGGACTCACCTCGGCCGGCTCATCCGCGCCTGCTGGGACCTCGGGGAGCACCCCGACTACACCCGCCTTCGCCGCTGGGCGCACCAGTTCGGCTACGGCGGGCACATCGCCACCAAGAGCCGCGCGTTCTCCGTGACCCTCGGCTTCCTGCGCTTGCAGCGCACCATCTGGCGGCGCACCGAAGGCCACCCCCACACCTGGGACGACGAGCAGACCGAGCGCGTGATTTACGAACTCGGATACCAGGCCACCGGCTGGATCACGACCGGAGACGCCCTGCTCGCCAACACCGCCGCCGCCATGGCCCGCGCCCGACACCAAGCCGGACTCGACGCCCTGGCCGACGAGCTGGCCGCCCACCGCACGGGCCAGCCCAACGCCGCTTGACACGTACGTGTCAAAACCCGTCCCTCCCTCCTGTTCCTTGACAACTCCACAGCGAAAGCACCACCCCCCACCCCACCCGGAAGGAGAGCCATGCCCACACGTCCACGCCCCCTGGTCGCGGTCCGGCTCATCGGCCCGACCGCCACCATCACCGCCCACGCCGCCACCATCGCGGCCCAGCTCACCGCGCACTACGGCCGCGAGCGGGTCACCTGCCGCACCAGCACCCGCCCCGCCGGCTACAGCGGCGAAAGCCGCGCCTACATCACGATCACGCGAAAGGAGCCACGATGACCGCACCTGCTGCCCCTGACCCCCTCTGGGAGATCGAAGACGTATCGGCCTACCTGCGGGTCCCCGTCCAGACGCTCTATCAGTGGCGCAAGCGCAAGTACGGCCCGCCCGCCGCCCGCGTCGGCCGCCACCTGCGCTACGACCCCGACGCGGTGCGCGCCTGGTTCGCTGACCAGTCGAAGGCGGCCTGACATGGCACATGTTCAAGACCGCTGGTACCGCACGGTCATCGGACCGGACGGCAAGTCACAGCAGGTACCCCGACCAGAGTGCGGCCAGGGTCTGCGTTACCGCGTCCGGTACATCGCCCCGGACGGCAAAGAGAAGTCGCAGTCATTCCCCGACAAGAAGAAGCGCGAGGCGCAAGCATTCCTCGCCCAGGTTCAGGCGGACATCCTCAAAGGCTCGTACGTCGATCCTGACGCCGGACGGGTCACCTTCAAGCAGTACGCCGACGAATGGCTCGCGGCGGCAACCACCGACGAACTAACCCGCGACCGCATCGAGTACGAGCTGCGGTTGCACGTCTACCCCGTGTTCGGTCACAAGCCGCTCACGGCAATTCAGCCGGCGACTATCCGGGATTGGGCACGCAGGCTGCAAGAGTCGGGATTGGCAGCGAGCTACCGCCGGGTCCTCTTCACCGATGTCTCGATGATTTTCAACGCTGCTGTCGATGACAAAAAGATCGTCAGTAACCCGTTCGCGGTCAAAAGCATCCGCCGTCCGAAAGCCCTTCCCACCAAGGTGGTGCCGTGGTCGGTTGCCCTACTGGCCGCGTTCCGCGAGAACACCAAGCCTCGATACCGGGTCGCGGTGGACCTGGGCGCGGGGTGTGGTCTGAGGCAGGGCGAGATATTCGCGGTGAGTCCCGAGGACCTGGACCCCGGTCGGCCCGTTCTCCACGTCACCCGGCAAATCAAGCTGGTTCGCAAGACGCTGATCTTCGCGCCACCGAAGGGCGGCAAAGTTCGGGAGGTTCCGCTACCCGGCTCGGTGGCCGCTCGGTTGAAGCGACACACCGAGGACTGCCCGCCCG
This sequence comes from Micromonospora sp. CPCC 206171, assembly GCF_036906755.1. NCBI lineage: Bacteria > Bacillati > Actinomycetota > Actinomycetes > Micromonosporales > Micromonosporaceae > Micromonospora > Micromonospora sp. CPCC 206171. The sequence continues at coordinate 49,137 of NZ_JBAKHT010000009.1, forward strand.
TGGCGGTGACCCTGCCGTGGGGCACCTCGACCGGCGAACCGAGGACCGTCGAGCTGTATCTGAGCACTCCTGACGGAACGCCGCTGTCTCGCTCGATGTTCAACCACGGCATCTGGAAGCCCGCGATCCGCGCAACTGGAATCGCCGAGGACAGGCGCAACGGGATGCACGTGCTCCGGCACACCTACGCCTCGGTGCTCCTGGACGCCGGAGAGAGCATCAAGGCTCTGGCGGCCTACCTCGGGCACTCCGACCCCGGCTTCACCTTGCGGATCTACACCCACCTGTTGCCTGCGAGTGAGGAACGCACCCGCCGCGCCATCGACAAGGCCTTCGGTGCGAGCACAACCCCCGACCGCAACTCGGATACCGGCGACGGCCTGGAAACGGCATGATCATGGGTCAGGCCCCCGAAAGTGCCCTTGCGGTGCAGGTCAGGGCGCATGTCGTCGCTACTTCCAGCGGAAATGTACGAAGAGCCGGCCGAAGTTCTTCGAGTCCTTCTCGACCCGGTGGTAGAGCTGCTTGACGTCCTTCTGGTCGAGGAACCGCAGCACCCGCTTCTTGAGCTGCCCGGAGCCCTTGCCGGGGATGATCTCGACGAGGGTGGCCTTCTTCGCCACCGCCTCGTCCATGATCCCGCGCAGCGCCCGGTCGATGTCGTGGCCCTTGTTGAAGATCTCGTGCAGGTCCAGCTTCAGCTTCATGCCGCGCCCACCGCCAGGTCAGCTCCCATGCGCCCAATCGTAGGCGGGCCCGCGGCCGGCCTGCGGACACGCGTCGGGGCGGCCCCGCAGGACCGCCCCGAGGGACGTGCGTCAGCGACCGAGCCCGACCCGGGTCTCCACCCGGCGCAGCGCGGTCGTGTAGTCGTCGTTGGTCGAGTGCATCGCCGCGGCGATCCGCAGGTGCCGCAGCGCGTCCGCGTGCCGGTTCAGCCGCTCCAGGGTGCGGCCCAGCACGTGGTGCGCGTAGTGGTCGCTCGGGTCCCGCTCGACCAGCTCGCGCAGCTGCTCCTCGGCCCGGTTGAGCTGGGCCGACTGGAAGTACGCGCGGGCCAGCAGCTGGCGTACCGAGGAGTTGCCGGGCTCGGCCTCCACGATCGGCTCCAGCAGCCGGGCCGCTCCGGTCGGGTCACCCGCTTCGAAGAACATGGTCGCCCGCCGGTACTCCGCCAGAAGATCCATCCCGACCCACCTCCTCCTGTCGAGCCGCCTCTGGTCCGACGCTGGCACAACACGGGCCGCGCCGCGAGTGTTCCTGGCCGGAATCGCGATCAGGGGGCCGGGTCGTACCGGCCGTCGACCAGCTCCCAGGCCCGGACACCGCCCACGATCCCGGCAGTGTTCGGGACGACCACGACATCCTCGCCCATTCTGGCCAGCTGCTCCGGCCGGATCAGCCGGGAGTTGCCCCCGCCCAGGTAGAGCCGGTCCCAGCGGAACACCGGCCGCAGTCCCTCCACCACCTGCCGGATCCGCCGGGACCAGAACGCGTCGCCTAGCCGGCGCCGCTCCGGCTCCCCGACGTACGTGTCGTAGGTGGTGCCCCAGCGCACCGGCGCGTGCGACAGCTCCAGGTGCGGGGCGAGCAGCCCGCCGTCGAAGAGCGCGCTGCCCAGCCCGGTGCCGAGGGTCAGCACCAGCTCGCAGCCGGTCCCGGCGACCACCCCGGCCCCGTGCACCTCGGCGTCGTTGAGCACCAGCGCCGGCACCCCGAAGGCGTCGCTGAGCGCGCTGCGGACGTCGTACCCGGACCACTCGGCGACCAGGTCGGGGTCGACCCGGCTGCGCGGCCCGGAACGGGTCACGTAGTGCGGGGTGGCCACCACCACGCCGTGCCGGATCATGCCGGGCATCCCGACGGTCACCCGGTCCGCCGCGGGCAGCCGGGCGCCGAGTTCCACCAGCGTCTTGACGAAGAGCGCCGGCGGCAGGGGGTACGGCGTGGGCACCCGCAGCGGCCGGGCGCGCATCGTGCCGGCGGCATCCAGCACGCTCGCCTTGATCCCGCCACCGCCGCAGTCGATCGCCAGTGTGGTCACCACGGGAGTGAGTCTGCCTCGCGTCCCGGGCCCGCGTACCGCGGGTCGCCCGATCCGGCGCCCGCGGCGGCGACGGTACGCTCGGTTCCTCATGAGCGCCACGCTGATCGTCAAGGACCTCGCCGCCGGGCACGGTGACCGGCTGCTCTTCTCCGACCTGGAGCTGGTGGTCGCCCCCGGCGACGTGATCGGGCTGGTCGGGGTCAACGGGGCCGGCAAGTCCACCCTGCTGCGCACCCTGGCCGGGCTGCTGCCGGTGGAGCTGGGCAGCGTGTCGCTGAACCCGCCCACCGCCACCGTCGGCTACCTGCCGCAGGAGCCCGAGCGCCGGTCGGGCGAGGCGGTCCGCGACTTCCTGGCCCGGCGTACCGGGGTCACCGCGGCGCAGGCCGCCCTGGACGCGGCCACCGAGGCGCTGACCGCGGGCGGGCCCGGCGCGGACGACGCGTACGCGGACGCGCTGGAGCGGTGGCTCGGTCTCGGCGGCGCGGACCTGGAGGAGCGCGCGGAGCAGGTGGCCGCGGAGCTGGGGCTGACCGTCGACCTGGACCACCCGATGACCGCCCTCTCCGGCGGCCAGGCGGCCCGGGCCGGGCTGGCGTCGCTGCTGCTCAGCCGGTACGACGTCTTCCTGCTCGACGAGCCCACCAACGACCTGGACCTGGCCGGTCTGGAACGGCTGGAGCGGTTCGTCACCGGGCTGCGCGCCGGCACGGTGCTGGTCAGCCACGACCGCGAGTTCCTGACCCGGACGGTGACCCGGGTGCTGGAGCTGGACCTCATCCAGCAGCAGGTCCGGCACTACGGCGGCGGGTACGCGGCGTACCTGGAGGAGCGGGAGGTGGCCCGCCGGCACGCCCGCGCCGACTACGAGGAGTACGCCGACACCCGCGCGGCGCTGGAGGCCCGGGCCCGCACCCAGCGCGCCTGGATGGAGAAGGGCGTGAAGAACGCCCGACGCAAGGCCACCGACAACGACAAGATCGGCCGCAAGTTCCGGGCCGAGGCGACCGAGAAGCAGGCGGCGAAGGCGAAGCAGACCGAGCGGCTGATCGAGCGCCTCGATGCGGTCGAGGAGCCGCGCAAGGAGTGGGACCTGCGGATGGAGATCGCCGCCGCGCCCCGCGCCGGCGCGGTGGTGGCCTCGCTGCGCGGCGCCGTGGTCCGCCGGGGCGGCTTCACCCTCGGCCCGGTGGATCTGCAGATCGACTGGGCGGACCGGGTGGCGATCACCGGGGCGAACGGCTCCGGCAAGAGCACCCTGCTCGCCGCGCTGCTGGGCCGGCTGCCGCTGGACGCCGGGCACGCCGCGCTCGGCCCGGGCGTGGTGGTCGGCGAGGTCGACCAGGCCCGGGGGCTATTCCTCGGCGACCAGCCCCTGGTGGACGCGTTCGGCGCCGCCGTACCCGAGCTGGCCCCGGCGGACGTGCGGACGCTGCTGGCCAAGTTCGGCCTGCGCGCGGAGCACGTGCTCCGGCCGGCGGCGACCCTCTCCCCCGGCGAGCGGACCCGGGCGGCGCTGGCGCTGTTGCAGGGGCGCGGGGTCAACCTGCTGGTGCTCGACGAGCCGACCAACCACCTGGACCTGCCGGCGATCGAGCAGCTGGAGTCGGCGCTGGCCAACTACCCGGGGACGCTGCTGCTGGTGACCCACGACCGGCGAATGCTGGACGCGGTCAGCGTCAACCGGCGGCTGCGGGTGGACGCCGGGCGGATCGCCGAGGATTGATCCGTGCCGACCGGGGTGCGGCGGGTGAGAATGAGCCCATGCTCAAGTGGGAGTACGCGCTGCTGGTGCGGCGACGCCAGGCGGCCACCAACGACATCGGCTGGGAGGTCGTCTTCGTCTGGTACGGCCCGGACGGCTCGATGGTCGACGTCACGCCGTACGGCGACACCGCGCTTGCCCACCTGAACCGGGCCGGCGACCAGGGCTGGGAGCTGGTGGCGATGAGCGAGGACCCGTCGCTGCCCGGCAACAACGAGCTGCACCGCTACCACCTCAAGCGGCCGAAGGCGAGCGCGGCGCCACGCCAGCGGATGCGGGGCGGCGGCCGGCCCGCCCGGCGCACCATTTCCGGCTGAACCGGGCGGGCCACGCATACCGGGCGGCGATGCGGGTAACGGCCGGCGGGAGGTGGCCATGGTCGCGCTGGCTCAGACGCCGCCCTCGGCCGAGCGGCTGCGGGCGATCGACGGATTCCTCGCCGAGGCCTGGGCGGACCAGGTCCGCCACGACGAACGGCTGCGGGCGCTCGACGTGGAGGTGCGGTTCGACCGGGGGGTCGCCCACCTGACCGGTGCGGTGGCCGAGCCGGCCGAGCTGCGGATGGTCCGTGACCTGGTCGGCCGGCTGGCCGGGGTCTACGGCGTGTGGTGCCGGGTCGGCGTGGGCGGCCGGGAGCCGGTGGTGGTGGACCTGGGCTGCGGTGGCCAGAAGCAGTACCCGACCAACCTGGGACTGGACATCTTCCCGGCGCACGGGGTGGACGCCGTGGCGGACCTGTCCGGCTCGCTGCCGCTGGCCGACGACTCGGTCGACGTCTTCTTCGCGGTGCACATCCTGGAGCACCTGATCGACTTCCTGCCGCTGGTGGACGAGTGCCATCGGGTACTGCGTCCGGGCGGCGTGCTGCACGTGATGAGCCCCTGGTGGGGGCACGTCAACGCGGTGGCCGACCCGACCCACGTACGCCTGCTCGACGTACAGACGATCAAGGGCATCTGCGGGCAGCGCCCGCCGGGCACCCCGCGCTGGTACCCCCTGCACGCCGGCTGCGACGGCGCCTCGATCTTCGCCGACCTCACCCCCCTCCCCGCTACCGACCCCCCACCCTCCCCCTCCCACCTGGCCCGCTTCTTCGCCTGACCCCGCTCCACGCCTGACTCCGCTCCACGCCCGTCGATCATGAAGTTGTTGCCGCGCCACGCCGACGGGGCGGGCAACAACTTCATGATCAACGAGGGCCAGCGGGGGGTGGGGTCAGTGGGGGTGGGTGCTTTCGCGGGGGGTCAGGCGGTAGGGGGCGGTGAGGTCGCGGGGTGGGGTTTCCCGGTCGCCGTCGACGCGGGCGGCGAGCATCTCGACGGCCAGGCGGCCGATGCGCTCCTTGTCGGGGGCGATGGTGGTCAGGGTGGGCACGCTGAACCGGCCGTCCTCGATGTCGTCGAAGCCGGCCACCGCGACGTCCTCGGGCACCCGCAGGCCGGCCTCGTGCAGGGCGCGTAGGGCACCGAGGGCGAGGGTGTCGTTGAAGCAGAAGACGGCGTCGGGGCGTACCCCGGTGGCGAGCAGGTGGCGGACGGCGGCGGCGCCGTCCGCGCGGTGCCAGGCCGGCGCGGGCGCCACCAGGGCCTCGTCGTAGGCGATGCCGGCGTCGGCGAGCGCGGCGGCGTAGCCGGCGAGGCGGAGCCGGGCGCTGGCGCCCTCGGGGGTGCGCTGCGACCCGACGGCGGCGATCCGGCGGCGACCGAGGCCGACGAGGTGGGCGGTGATCTCCCGGGCGGCGGCCACGTTGTCGATGCCGACGTGGTCGGCCGGGCCGTGGTCCACCCGCTCGCCGAGCAGCACCATCGGCGTGCCGTCCAGGCCGGCGAGGTCCTCGGCGGTGAGCGCCAGCGGGCTGAGGATCAGACCGTCGATCATGTGGTCGCCGATGCCGGCGGCGGCGACCCGCTCGCGCTCGGCCCCGCCGCCGGTCTGGTCGATCAGCACCGTCCAGCCGCGCTCCGCGGCGGCGGTGACGACGTGCCGGGCAAGTTCGGCGAAGTACGGGATGTCCAGCTCCGGCACGGCCAGTGCGATCACCCCGGTACGCCCCTTGCGCAGATTGCGGGCGGAGAGGTTGGGCCGGTAGTTCAGCTCGGCGATCGCCTCCTCGACCCGGGCCCGGGTGTCCGGCCGGACGTGCAGGTAGCCGTTGACCACGTTCGAGACCGTCTTGACCGACACGCCGGCCCGCTCGGCCACGTCCTTGAGCCTGTGCCGCACTGGACTTCCTCCCCGAGTCGCTGCCCGAACCTTACCGTGTCACGACCGCATTACAGCCCCTTTACAACGTTGCTTACAACGTTGTAGAAACCATGGATACCGGGTGACCGCGGTCACCCGGAACCGGCAACAGGAAAGGTGGCACCCCCCTTGCGGACCGCGCAGCTCACCATCGACCCCGCCTTCGCGATCGGCCCCGCTGACCGGCGGCTCTTCGGCTCCTTCGTCGAGCACATGGGGCGCTGCGTCTACGGCGGGGTCTACGAGCCCGGCCACCCCACCGCCGACTCGCGCGGCCTCCGCGGCGACGTGCTCTCGCTCACCCGTGAGCTGGGCGTCTCCGTGGTCCGCTACCCCGGCGGCAACTTCGTCTCCGGGTACCGCTGGGAGGACGGCGTCGGCCCGGTCGGCGACCGCCCGCGCCGGCTCGACCTGGCCTGGAAGACCATCGAGACCAACGCCTTCGGGCTGGACGAGTTCATGACCTGGGCCGCCGAGGCCGACGTCGAGCCGATGATGGCGGTCAACCTGGGCACCCGGGGCGTGCAGGAGGCCTGCGACCTGCTGGAGTACGCCAACCACCCGGGCGGCACCCAGCTGTCGGACCTGCGCCGCAAGCACGGCGCCGAGGAGCCGTACGGGGTGCGGCTCTGGTGCCTCGGCAACGAACTGGACGGCCCCTGGCAGGTCGGCCACAAGACCGCCGACGAGTACGGCCGGCTCGCCGCCGAGACCGCCCGGGCGATGAAGATGATCGACCCCTCGATCAGCCTGGTCGCCTGCGGCAGCTCCAACCGGCGGATGCCCACCTACGCCTCCTGGGAGGCGACGGTGCTGGAGCACACCTACGAGCACGTCGACTACATCTCCGCGCACACCTACTACGACCCGTCCGACGGCGACCGGGCCAGCATCCTGGCCTCGGCGGTGGACATGGACAACTTCATCCGCGAGGTGGTCGCCACCGCCGACCACGTGGCCGCCAAGCAGCGGCACCGGCGCAAGCTCAAGGTCTCCTTCGACGAGTGGAACGTCTGGTACGAGTCCCGTCTCAAGGACGACCTCGACCGGCGCGGCTGGGTCGAGGCGCCCGCACTGATCGAGGACGACTTCACCGCGGTCGACGCGGTGGTCGTCGGTGACCTGCTGATCACCCTGCTCCGGCACGCCGACCGGGTCGGCGTCGCCTGCCAGGCGCAGCTGGCCAACGTGATCGCCCCGATCCGCACCCGCACCGGCGGGCCGGCCTGGCGGCAGAGCATCTTCCACCCGTTCGCCCTCACCGCCCGCTACGCCCGGGGCACCGTGCTGCGCACCGAGCCGGTCTCGCCGGACTACGAGACGAAGCGGTTCGGCGCGGTGCCGGTGCTGGACACGGTGGCGGTGCACGACGAGGAGTCCGGCGAGCTGACCGTCTTCGCGGTCAACCGGGGCTCCGACGACCTCCCGCTCGACCTGGACCTGCGCGGCCTGCCCGGCCTGCGCGGGGTCGAGCACCTGAGTCTCGCCGCCGGGGACGACCCGGAGGCGATCAACACCGAGGCCGAGCCCGACCGGGTGACGCCTCGCGCACTGCCCACCCCCACCCCCGACGGCGGTCGCTGCACCGTACGCCTGCCGGCGGTCTCCTGGAACGTGCTGCGTTTCGCGTCGCAGTCCTGACCAGGGAATACTTCACCCCGTCCCCCAAGGAGAAACCCGGATGATGCAGAACGAAATGAGCCGGCGGCGGCTGCTCGGTCTCGGCGTGGGTCTCGGCGCGGCCGCGTCGCTCACCCTCGCCGGTTGCGGCGGCGGCAGCGCCAGCAAGTCGACCGCGACCGGCAACGGTGGCAAGGAGTACACCGGCCCCAAGGTCTCGCTGAACCTGTGGAACGGCTTCACCGGCGGCGACGGCGACATCTTCAAGAAGCTCGTCGAGCAGTTCAACTCCGAGCACCAGAACATCGCGATCGCGGTGAACACGTACCGGTGGGACGACTACTACAGCAAGCTCCCCGGTGCGGTCTCCAGCGGCTCCGGCCCGGACATCGCGGTCATGCACATGGACCAGCTGGCCACCTTCGCCGCCCGCGGCGTGATCACCGAGCTGGACGACGTGGCCAAGGCGCTGGAGCTCAGCGAGAGCGACTTCGCGCCGACCGTCTGGAAGGGCGGCCTCTACAACAACAAGCGGTACGGGATCCCGCTGGACATGCACCCGCTCGGCTTCTACTACAACAAGGCCGTCATGCAGAAGGCCGGCCTGGACCCGAACAAGCCGCCGACCACCCGGGACGAGTTCACCGCCGCGCTGACCGAGCTGAAGAAGTCCGGCGTGCAGGGCTTCTGGATCAGCCCGTTCCAGTTCACCGGCGGCATGACGTTCTACTCGCTGCTGCACCAGTGGGGTGGCACCCTCTTCGACGCCGAGGTCACCAAGGCGACCTTCAACTCCGACCCGGCGATCGAGGCGTGCACCTGGCTGGTCGACCTGATCAAGCAGGGGCACTCGCCGTCGAACGTCGGCCAGGACGGCGACTACCTCGCCCTCAAGAGCGGCAAGAACGCCTTCAACTTCAACGGCATCTGGCAGATCAACGACATCGCCAAGGACCCGAGCGCGCAGATCGGCGTCGCCGAGCTGCCGCAGATCGGCAGCCAGAAGGCCGCCTGGGCGAACTCGCACAACTTCACCATCGTCAAGCAGCGCAGCGCCGACAACAACAAGATCTCCGGCGCGAAGGTGTTCATCAACTGGCTCAGCGAGCACTCGCTGGACTGGGCGAAGGGCGGTCAGGTCCCGGCCCGCAAGGAGGTCCGGGAGGGTGCCGACTTCAAGGCCATCCCGAACGTCGCGACGCTCGCCCCGGAGCTGGACTACGCGGCCTTCCCGCCGGCCGTTCCCGGGCTGGGCGAGGTGGTCACCACCTTCTACACCTCCTTCAACGAGGCCGTGCTGGGCAAGAAGTCGCCCAAGCAGGCCCTGGACGACGGCGCGGCCAAGGCGACCAAGCAGCTGGAGGACAACCGCAAGAAGTACGGGAGCTGATTTCCCGTGGCGGACGTGATCGAGGTCGGGGCGGCGCGCAAGGACGCGCCGCCCCCGGCGGGCGGGAAGAACCGCCGGGGCGCGACGGAGCGGGGCAGCCGCGCGACCCCGTACCTCTTCCTCGCGCCGTACCTGCTGCTCTTCCTGGCGTTCGGGCTGCTGCCGATCCTCTTCGGCGTCTGGCTGAGCGTCCACCAGTGGGACCTCCAACTGCCCAACCGGCCCTTCGTCGGGCTGGACAACTACCGTGACCTCTTCGACAGCGAGTCCGCCATCTACGGCGACTGGTGGTCCAGCGTCCGGGCCACCGCGATCTTCACGGTCTTCTCGGTGCCGCTGCTGGTGGTCGTACCGCTGGGGCTGGCGCTGCTGCTCAACCGGTCGTTCCCGGGGCGGACGTTCTTCCGGGCGCTCTACTTCGCGCCGTACGTGCTCGGGGTGGCGGTGATCGGCCTGCTCTGGCGCTTCCTGCTCGACGCCAACCTGGGCCTGGTCAACCGGCTGCTCGGCGCGGTCGGCCTGCCGTCGGACACCCCGTGGGTGACCGACGTGCCGTGGGCCTGGGTGTCGCTGGTCGGGGTGACCGTCTGGTGGACCTCCGGGTTCAACGCGGTGATCTACCTGGCCGGCCTGCAGGACATCTCGCCGGAGCTCTACGAGGCGGCGCGGATGGACGGGGCGAACGCCTGGGACCGGTTCCGCAACGTCACCCTGCCCGGACTGCGCCCGGTCATGCTCTTCGTGCTGACCACCACGATCCTCGCCTCGGCGAACGTCTTCGGGCAGTCGTTCCTGATCACCCAGGGCGCGCCGGGCCAGCAGACCCGCACCGTGGTCTGGCGGATCGTGGACGAGGGTCTGCGGGACAACGACGCGGGCCGGGCCGCGGCGATGAGCATCGTCTTCGCGCTGGCGCTCACGGTGATCAGCATCGTCAACTTCCGGTTCTTCCGGTACCGGGAAGACTGAGGGGCCGACCATGACGACTCTCCGCCGCTTCACGCGCTACGCGGTCCTGGTGCTGCTGGCCCTGGTCTTCCTGACCCCGCTGCTCTGGATGGCGATCACCTCGGTGAAGACCTACGGCGACGCGCAGAAGATCCCGCCGAGCTTCCTGCCCCAACCGTTCTCCACCTACGGCTACGAGCAGATCCTCGGCAACACCTCGAACCCGGTGCTCCGCTGGTTCGTCAACAGCATGCTGGCGGCCACCCTGCACGCGCTGCTGGTGCTGGTGACCGCCTCGATGGCCGCGTACGCGCTGGCCCGGCTCCGGTTCCGCGGCCGGGCGGTCAGCTTCGCGCTGATCGTGGGAACCCTGTTCATCCCGCCCACCTCGCTGATCATCCCGAACTTCGTGATCGCCGACCGGCTCGGCTGGCTGGACACCCTGACCGTGGTGATCGTGCCCGGCGCGGCCAGCGCGTTCGGGGTGTTCTTCCTGCGGCAGTTCTTCCTCAGCATCCCCGCCGAGCTGGAGGAGGCGGCGGTGCTGGACGGCGCCAACCACTGGCAGATCTTCACGCAGGTGCTGCTGCCGCTCTCCAAGCCGGCCCTGGCCACCCTGGCGGTGCTGTCGTTCCTGACCAACTGGAACGACTTCCTCTGGCCGATCTACGTGCTGTTCAGCCCGGAGCGGCTGACCCTGCCGGCCGGCCTGGGCCTGCTCCAGGGCGCCTATGTCAGCGACTACCCGGTGATCATGGCCGGGGCGGTGCTGGCCAGCGTGCCGGTGCTGATCCTCTTCGTGGCGGCCCAGCGGCACATCATCCAGGGCGTCTCGCGCAGCGGCCTGAAGGGATGAGCGCCGGGCACACCCGGCTACGCGGTGCGGCGGCGGCCCTCGCCGCCGCACTGCTCGTCGCCGGCTGCGGCGGTGGAGAAACCCCATCGAGTACGGGAGACGACGCGAGCGTGTTCACCAACCCCGTGGTACGCGCCGACGCCCCCGACCCGCAGGTGATGCGGGCCGGCGACGCCTGGTGGCTGTTCCACACCAACAGCGGCGGCCGCAACGTGCCGGTGCGGCGCTCGGCCGACCTGGTCGACTGGAGCGAGGCGGAGGACGCCCTGCCCGAGCTGCCCGACTGGGCGGACCCGGGGAAGACCTGGGCGCCGGAGGCGATCCAGCTCGCCCCGGACCGGTTCCTGCTCTACTACACCGTCGCCGGGCGGGATTCCGGCCGGCAGTGCGTGGGGCGGGCGGTGGCCAGCAGTCCGCGGGGGCCGTACCGGGACGACTCGACCGAGCCGTTCATCTGCCAGGCCGAGCTGGGCGGGGCGATCGACGCCAGCCCGTTCCGGGACACCGACGGCAGCCTCTGGCTGCTCTGGAAGAACGACGGCAACGCGATCGGGGTGGACACCTGGCTCTGGTCGCAGCGCCTCTCCGACGACGGGCTGCAGCTGGTCGGCGAGCCGACGAAGCTGCTGAAGCAGACCGAGCCGTGGGAGGGCACCCTGATCGAGGGCCCGTTCCTCCACCGGCAGGATGGGCGGTTGTACCTCTTCTTCGCCGCCAACGCGTACGAAAAGGCGAGCTACGCCGAGGGGTACGCGGTCTGCGAGAGCCCGACCGGCCCCTGCGTGAAGGCCGCCGAGAACCCGATCCTGAAGACCAACGAGGTCGCCTCGGGTCCCGGCCACGCCTCGATGGTGGTCAAGGACGGCCGGACCTGGCTGGTCTACCACGCCTGGCCGCCCGGCCAGGAGGGCAGCGTCGACCCCGGCCGCCAGGTCTGGCTCGACGAGGTGGTCTGGGAGAACGGCAAACCCGTCGTCAAGGGCCCCACCGCCACCCCCCAACCCCGCCCCTGACCCACCCCCACCCCAGGCGCACGCCGTCCCGGACGCACGCCGTCCCGGACCCACCCGCCGCGCGCGGACCCCGCCCGGTCACCCGCCCCGCGGGCACCCCGCCCCGGACGCACCCCCCGCTCTCGGGCGCACCCCCCGCTCTCGGGCGCAAATACAGAGAAAGAGTGGCTATCCGACGCGGAATAGCCACTCTTTCTCTGTATTTGGCCCTACCGGTCCGGCCCGGCCGGTCACGGGGCGGAACGGGACGGGGGCGGAACGGGCCGGGGGCCCGGGCCCCGGTTACGGGGTGGGGGTGCGGGGGGTGGGGGCTGCCGGGGTGGTGGTGGCGAGGCGGTTGCGGCGGTAGCCGTAGCCGAAGTAGATGACGGCGCCGAGCAGCATCCAGATCAGGAACCGGATCCAGGTCTCCACCGACAGGTTGAGCATCAGGTAGAGGCAGGCCAGCGCCGAGACGATCGGCAGCACCGGGGAGAACGGCACCTTGAACGGCCGGTCCAGGTCGGGGCGCTTGCGGCGCAGGATCGGCACCGCGACCGAGACCAGCACGAACGCGCAGAGCGCGCCGATGCTGACCAGGTCGGCCAGGGCCGACAGCGGCAGGAAGCCGGCGAGCAGCGCGACCGCCACCGTCATCACCGCGGAGATCCGGTACGGGGTGCCCCAGCGGGGGTGCACCTTGGCGATCGACGGCGGGATCAGGCCGTCCCGGGAGATGGCGAAGCCGATCCGGCCCATGGCCACCAGGTCGACCAGGATCACACTGGTCAGGCCCGCGATGGCCGCGATGGAGACCAGCACGCCGGCCCAGCCCGCGCCGGCCGCCGTGAAGGCCGAGGCGATCGGGGCGCCCCGGTCGATCTCGGTGTACGGCACCATGCCGACCACGACCAGCGAGACGCCGATGTACAGCACGGTGGAGATCAGCAGCGTGCCGAGCAGGCCCAGGGTGAGGTCGCGCCTGGGACGGCGGGTCTCCTCGCCGAGGTTCGCCACGGCCTCGAAGCCGGTGTACGCGAAGAAGACCACCGCGGCGGCGCTGAGCACCCCGACGAAGCCAAAGACCGAGGGCTCCAGCCCGAACAGCGCCTGGGTGACGGGCTGCTTGATGCCGTCGTCGGCGGCGCCGGCGGGCTCCGCCGGCGGGATGAACGGGGTGAGGTTGGCGGCCTTCACGAAGAACAGCCCGGCGGCCACGATGAAGACGCAGATGGCGACCTTGACCAGCACCAGCAGATTGGTGACCCGGGCGGACTCCCGGATGCCGACGATGGCGACCACGCCGAGCAGCAGCACGATGCCGATCGCGCCGAGGTTGACCACGCTGCCCTCCTCGCCGAACCAGGCGGTGGGCAGGCCGAAGAGTTCCGCGAGGTAGCCGGACCAGCCCCGGGCCACCACCGCCGCGCCGAGGGCGAACTCCAGCAGCAGGTCCCAGCCGATGATCCAGGCGACGATCTCGCCCATCGTCGCGTACGCGTAGGTGTAGGCGCTGCCGGCGGTCGGCACGCTGGAGGCCAGCTCGGCGTAGCAGAGCGCGGCGAGCAGCGCGACCACCCCGGCGATGGCGAACGAGATCACCACGCCGGGCCCGGCGCTGTCCCGGGCCTCGATGCCGGTCAGCGTGAAGATGCCGGTGCCGATCACGATGCCGATGCCGAAGCCGGTGAGGTCACGCGCGCCGAGGTGGCGTTTCAGCCCTGGCTTGCCGTCGTTCCCGTCGGCCTCGCCCTGGGCCAGCACGTCCCTGATCGGTTTGGTGCGCAGCACGGACACCGCGTTCACCCCTTCCTTGACCACCCCCGTGGCGGCCGGTGACCGGCGATGCTACCCAGGACGGACCCTCGCCAATCACCACTTCCCGGGCTGATCGGACGCTGACCGGACGTGTGGGGACCGTCACGCTTCGCACGGTTGCCGGCCTGGCCACCCGCGGCGAGGTTGCCGGTATCCGGACATCCAGGTCGGACCCTTGCGCGAAGCCCACCAGGTGTGAAAATTTCCTACCAGCGGTAGATAGCCGCTGGCGAATCTTGCCACGGACGCCGCGACAACCGGGAGCCCGACGAAGGGACACACCGCATGAAGGCAACTCGGCTCCGAGCCGCCGGGCTGGCCGTGGCACTGCTCGGCGCGCTGGTCGCCGGCTCGCCCGCGAGCGCCGCACCGGACACGGCGGCCACCGAACCCGCCACCACCGACTGCATCACCGACCCGGCCACCCCGAAGCGCCAGTTCCGGGCCATGTGGATCGCGTCGGTCACCAACATCGACTGGCCCAGCAAGGCCTCGCAGACCGCCCCAGACCAGGTCGCCAAGCAGCAGGCGGAGTACCTGGCCTGGCTCGACCTGGCGCAGAAGCTCAACCACAACGCCGTCGTCGTCCAGGTCCGGCCGACCGCGGACGCGTTCTGGCCCTCGCCGCACGAGCCGTGGTCGGAGTACCTCACCGGGGTGCGCGGCCAGGACCCGGGCTGGGACCCGCTGAAGTTCCTCGTCACCGAGTCGCACAAGCGGAACCTGGAGTTCCACGCCTGGTTCAACCCGTACCGGGTCTCCATGCCGGCCCCGGGCGGTGCCGGCGCGGACCTCACCAAGCTCGCGCCGAACCACCCGGCACGGCAGCACCCGGAGTGGACCTTCGCCTACCCGCCGGCCGGCGTGGCCGGCAGCCGGCTCTACTACAACCCCGGCATCCCCGAGGTCCGCGAGTTCGTCCAGACCGCGATGATGGATGCGGTCAACCGGTACGACATCGACGGCGTGCACTTCGACGACTACTTCTACCCGTACCCGAGCGGCACCCACCAGGTGCCGGACGACGCCACCTTCGCCGCCCACAACCGGGGCTTCACCGACAAGGCGGACTGGCGGCGGGACAACATCAACCTGCTGATCCAGGAGATGAACGCCAAGATCAAGGCGGTCAAGCCGTGGGTGAAGTTCGGGGTCAGCCCGTTCGGCATCTGGCGTAACAAGTCGGCCGACCCGCTGGGCTCGGACACCACCGGCAGCCAGTCGTACGACATCATCTCCGCCGACACGCGTACCTGGATCAAGCAGGAGTGGATCGACTACGTGGTGCCGCAGCTCTACTGGTACATCGGCCAGTACCCGGCCGCCGACTACGCCCGGCTGGTGCCGTGGTGGGCCGAGACGGTACGCGGCACCCGGGTGCAGCTCTACATCGGCCAGGCCGACTACAAGAGCGGTGAGCCGGTGTACGGGCCGTTCTGGCAGAACCCGCGCGAACTCTCCGACCACCTGACGCTCAACCGGTCGTACCCCGAGGTGCTCGGCAACGTGCACTTCTCGGCCGTCCAGGTGCGGGCCAACCGGCTCGGCGCCACCGACATCTACGCCGCCGAGCACTACTCCCGGCCGGCGCTGGTGCCGGCGATGCCGCACCTGCCCGCCAAGCCGCTGCTGCCCCCGGTGGTCACCGGGGCGGAGCGGTCCGACGACGGGGTACGGCTGAACTGGCGGCAGCCGGCCGACGGCCAGGGTCCGTTCGGCGACGCCACCTCGTACGCGGTCTACCGCTTCGACTCCGACGAGCGGGTGGACGCCTGCGGCTTCGCCGACGCGTCTCACCTGGTCGGCACCCTGCGCGCCGACGACGCCACCGCGGTGCAGTCCTTCGTGGACGCCACGGCGGAGCCGGGGCGAACGTACACGTACCACGTGACCGCGCTGGACCGGCTCTGGAACGAGAGCCTGCCCAGCCCGGCGCGGGTGGTGCGCTGACCCAGCCGCGAATGCCCCGGGCGGCGACCGCCCGGGGCATTGGTCTGTTTCATCGTCTGTCATCAATAGTACCCGCGGGTAACACCTCCAGGTACGGGGATTGATCGAAACTGATGCGACCAACGGTGATCCACCGGTCACTGGTCGTACGCCACCCCCGCGGAGGTACCCGAATGCCCAGACGACTCGCCACCCTCTTCGCCGCCGGCGCGTTCGCCCTGCTCGCCCTGCTCGGCGTGAGCTCGCCCGCGTTCGCGGTGACCCCCGAGCAGAAGCTCTCGGTGCTCTCCAGCTGGACACAGACCAGCGCCACCAGCTACAACGCCTGGAACTCCGCCCGGCTGAACAAGGCCGCCTGGGCCGACTACGCCTTCGACTGGTCCACCGACTACTGCTCGTCGAGCCCGGACAACCCGCTCGGGTTCAACTTCACTCTCTCCTGCGCCCGGCACGACTTCGGCTACCGCAACTACAAGGCGGTCGGCCAGTTCTCCGCCAACAAGGCCCGCGTGGACAGCGCCTTCTACGAGGACCTGAAGCGGGCCTGCGCCCCGTACAACGTCGTCGTCCGGCCGGCCTGCTACAGCCTGGCCTGGACCTACTACCAGGCGGTCAAGACCTTCGGCTCCGTCGCCGCCGTCCAGCAGTCCGACATCGACCGGGCCGCCCGGATGAAGGCAGACGCGGAGCGCCGCGCCGCCCTGCGCGGCTGACCCCGCCGCCGTCGACTCCGCCGGGCGTCCCAGACCGGGGCGCCCGGCGGTGTCAGGCCCGCTCCCGGCGGTCCAGCTCCTGCCGGCCCAGGCCACCCTGCCGGGGCGCGGCCGCGCCGGCGGTGCGGAACCGGATCGAGTCCGCCCCCAGGTCAGGGTGCTCCACCGCCAACGCCAGCGCCGCCGCCTCCTCCAGGCCCAGCTCGCCCCCCTCGCCGTACGCGGTGTCGAAGGCGGCGTCGCCGAGCACCCGGCGCAGCTCGGCCTGGCGCTCCAGCCAGTAGCTGCCGTAGATGCCCGGGCTGCCCCGCAGCTGCGCCCGGGTCGCCTGCGCCGCGCCGAAGAGCCGGGCGGCGGTGCCCAGCTCACCACCGGCGGCGCAGCGGACCGCCACCGCGTTGACCGTGTCGCAGGCCCGGCCGTGGTAGCCGTGGCTCATCCGGGACCGGAGCGCCACCAGCAGGTGCTCGTGCGCGGCGACCAGATCGCCCCGGGCCAGGGCGACCATACCGAGCAGCATGTCCACCGACCGCCGGCCCCGCTCGACCGGCCGCGCCGCCTCCACCGGGCGGGCCGCGCCGAGCAGCTCCGCCGCCTCGTTCAGCGCACCCCGCCGCCACAGCAGCTCGGCCAGGTTGTAGACGGCGAAGAGCGCGTCGCCGGTCACCCGCTGCTCGTGTGCCCAGTCGATCACCTCGCGGCAGACCCGCTCCGCCTCGGCGAACTGCCCCATGTCGATCAGCGGCGCGGCCCGCCCGGCCAGCACCCGGGCGAGCAGCCCGGCGTCACCGGCCTGCCGGGCCGCCGCCTCCGCCCGCTGCGAGTAGCGCAGCTCCTCGGCGAACTCGCCGTCCGCGCCGGCGTGCAACGAGTGCAGGTGGTACGCCGCCGCCAGCTCCGCCTCCGGGATCGCCTCGCCGGTCTCGGCGATCCGCCCGTAGAGCCGGAACAGCCAGAGCCGCGCCTCCCGGGACAGCCCCCGCTCCCGCCACCACTGGTCCAGCCCGCCGGCCAGCCGCAACCCGGCCCGGGCGCTGCCCCCGGTGGCGCACCAGCGCAGGGCGGCCCGCAGCTCACCGGCCAGCGGGTCGAGCGCGTACAGCGAGAGGGTCACCGGTTGGCCGTCCGGGCCCAGGTGGGCGCGCTCCAGCGCGTGCGCCGACCAGGCGACGTGCCGGTCCCGCGCGGCCTGCTCCTCGCCGGCCTCCACCAGCCGGCGGGCCGCGTACGCCCGGATCGGGTCGAGCATCCGGTAGGTGCTGCCCGACGCGTGCGGCTCGGCCAGCAGCATCGACTTGTCCACCAGCACCGACAGCGGGTCGAGCGGGTCGTCGTCGAGCAGCCACTCCACGGTGGACAGCTCGACCGGACCGGCGAAGACCGCCAGCCAGCGGAGCAGCCGCGACGCGCGCGGCCCCAACGTCCGGTACGACCAGGTGACCGTCGCCTGCATGGTGAGGTGGCGCTCGGTGGCGGAACGCTGCACCGCCCGGTGCGCGGCCGACGGGGGCACGGCCCCGGCCGCCGCGGCGACCAGGTCCACGGTGTCCTGCTGGTTGCCCGTCCAGCCCCGGTCCGCCGGCGGCTCCGGCACGACCCGCCCGGCGTCCAGCGTGCCGAGCACGTCGTCGAGGCGGGCGGCGAGCTGCCCGGCGGAGAGCACCCGGAGCCGGGCGGCGGCCAGCTCGATCGCGAGCGGGAGGCCGTCCAGCCGCCGCACCACCCGACGCAGGTCACCGGCCTCCGCCCAGTCCGGCGGCCGGCCGCCCCGGGCCGCCGCCGTCCGGTCCAGCAGCAGCGCCACCGCGTCGCTCTCGGTACGCCCCGGCTGCGGGTCCACCGAGAGCGGCGGGATCCGCCAGACCACCTCGCCGGGCAGGCCGAAGGACTCCCGGCTGGTGGCCAGCACCCGCACCTTGCTCCCGCCGGCGAGCAGCCGGGAGATCACCTCCGCGCAGGCGGCCGGCTGGGCGTCGCAGGTGTCCAGCACCACCAGCATCTGCCGGGCGGCGGCGTACTCGACCAGGGTGTCCAGCATCGGGCGGCCCGGCTCCGGGCGCAGCCCGAGCACCGCGGCGACCGCGAACGCCACCAGCCCCGGGTCGGTCACCGTGGCGATGTCGACGAACCAGACCCCGTCCGGGTACGCCTCGACCATCCCGCCGGCCAGCTCGACGGCCATCCGGGTCTTGCCGGCGCCGCCGGCGCCGAGCACGGTGACCAGCCGGTGCCGGCGTACCAGCAGGTCGAGCTCCGCGCGCTCGGCCTCCCGGCCGATGAAGGAGGTGACCTGGGTGGGCAGGTTGTGCGGCACCGCGTCGGCGGTGCGCGGCCGGGGGAACTGCCGTTCCAGGCCGGGCGCGACGAGCTGGAAGAGCCGTTCCCGGTCGTCGAAGCCGCGCAGCCGGTGCAGGCCGAGGTCGAGCAGGGACGCACCGGACGGCAGCGGTTCGGCGTGCCGGGCGGTCGCCGCCGAGCAGAGCACCTGCCCGCCGTGGGCGGCGGCGGCCACCCGGGCGGCCCGGTGCACCTCGGGGCTGGCGTACTCGCCGTCGCGCGGCTCCGCGTAGCCGGTGTGCAGCCCCATCCGCACCCTGGGGGTGGCTTCCGGGGTGGGCCAGTCGTGGGTGGACAGCGCGCGTTGGGCGCTCAGGCAGGCGGTCAGCGCCGCCGCCGCGTCGGGAAAGGCGAGGAAGAACGAGTCGCCCTCGGTCAGCAGCTCCGCGCCGTCGGTGCCGGCGAGGGTGTCCCGGAGCAGCCGGCGATGCTCCCACAGCACGGGGCGGTAGCCCGACCCGAGCAGCTGGGCCAGCCGGGTCGAACCCTCGATGTCGGTGAACACGAAGGTCACCCACCCGCTCGGGAGGTGGATCCGTGGCGACATGCGTGGAACCTCCGCCCCTGACGTCGGCTTCATGCTGCCCTATGGTCGGGCCGTCACGCATCGTGAGAACGGCCGGGCGGCGTCCGCCCCAAGGTGCCATTGCCCCCGGTCAGCGGCAAGGTCTGCGCCGCCGAACGGGCCGGTCGGGGCCGCTCAGCAGCAGCCGCCACCCCCGCAGCAGCCACCGGCCGGCGCCGGCCGAGCGCCGCCGACCGGTCCACCACCGCCCCGGCCGGTCACCGCGACGGTGGAGAGCAGCTTGACCGTGTCGGCGTGTCCCTGCGGGCAGGACGCCGGATCACCGGCCCGGGCCATCGGGCGGTTGACCTCGAAGGTGTCGCCGCAGGCGCGGCAGCGGAACTCGTACCGGGGCATGCTCCCAGCGTACGGCCGGGCCTGACGGTCGCACCCGGATGGGTGATACTCGACGGGTGGCGAGCGGCGAGGAACCATCGACGGTGCGACCCCTGCGACCGGCGACGCCGCCCGACGGGCCGCTCGGCAGCTCCGGCGCCGCGCCGGACCCGACCCCGGTCCCCCGTCCCCGCCGCCCCTTCCTCGGCCGGTCCGCCGACGAACCGTCGACCGCGACCACCGCCGGCAGCGCGCCGACCACCGTGGAGCCGACCGCCGCCGGCAGCGCGCCGACCACCGTGGAGCCGACCGCCGCCGGCGCGGCGCAGGCCGGGCCGGGGACGCCCGGCACGGCGAAGGCGGACGCCGGGACGGCCGACGTGTCGGAGGCCGGCCGGGAGAACGTCGACGCGAGCAGGGCCGACACCGAGCGGGCTGACGCGGAGCGGGCTGACCCGGAGAAAGCCGACGCCGAGGCCGCCGACCCGAGCAGGGCCGTCGCTGAGAAGGCCGGCGACCCGGGCAGGACCGGGGCGGACAGAGCCGGGGCGAAGGCTGCGGACCCGAGCAAGGCCGGCGCGGACAAGACCACCGACCCGAGCAAGGCCGGCGCGGACAAGACCGACACGGAGGCCGGTGACGGGAGCAGGGCCGGCGCGCAGGCCGCCGCCACGCCCACCGACGGCCCGGAGAAGGAGCCGGCGAAGGACGACGTCAAGGCCGGCGGCGAGCCGGGACGGCGTCGCCGGGTGCCGTTCGCGCACGCCGTCCGGCTTCCCCCGCCCCGGCAGGCGGTGGTCGGCGCGGCCCGGGCCACCCGGGCCTGGTCCCGACGCCCGAGCGGCCGGCTGACCCTGCCCGGGGTGTTCCTCGTCGCGCTGGTCGCCGCCACCGCCGTGGTGGGCGCCGTGGTGGTCCCGTCGGCCGTCCGGTCGCCGAAGCCGGTGGCCGTGGACGCGACCGACGGCGCCGTGGTCGTACCCGCGCCGGGTGCGCTGCCCGGCGCGACCGCCGTGCCGGTGCTGCCCGGCGGGACGGCGCTGCCCGGGCTGCCGCCCGCGACCGGGCTGCCCGGCGGCGTGCCGCCGACCGGGCCGGTCGTCCCGCCCGCCACCGGCCGCCCGGCCGACGCCCTGGCCGCCTGGGCCCAGACCACCGGCGCGCGGGTCGGCATCTCGCCGGTGGCCATGCAGGCGTACGGCTACGCCGAGCTGGTGCTCGCCGAGACCAACCGGAGCTGCCAGCTGAGCTGGACCACGCTCGCCGCGATCGGGTACGTCGAGTCGCGGCACGGGCAGGCCAACGGCGCCAGCCTCCAGTCCACCGGCCGGGCCGAACCGGAGATCATCGGCGACCCGCTCGACGGGCAGGGCGGCCGGTCCCGCATCACCGACACCGACCGGGGACTCTTCGACCGGGACACCGTCTACGACCGGGCCATCGGGCCGATGCAGTTCATCCCGACGACCTGGCAGGAGATCGGCGTCGACGCCGACAACGACGGCCGCAAGGACCCGCACGACCTGGACGACGCGGCGCTCGCCGCCGCCCGGTACCTCTGCAAGGGCGGCCGGAACATGACCATCCCCGGCGACTGGTGGGGCGCCATTCTCTCCTACAACGATGTGCGCCGGTACGCCCAGGATGTCTTCGACAAGGCCAACCAGTACGGGGTGGCCAGCCGTACGTGAGGTGATCGTCCGCATACATTGCCGGACCAGACACTTCCCCCCGGCAGCCGATGACGGCAAGCTAGACGGGTGATGGTGCGCGAGTGGGATCCCCGGACCGCGTCGTCCGACGAGGTCGCGTCCGTGCTGGACACGCTGAACGCGGTCCTGGCGGCGGATCTCCCGCAGGACCCGCCCTGGCGGGAGAGTTCCCTGCGGGAATACCTCTCCGAGGTGATGCCGGGTGAACGGCGGATCTCCTGGGTCGCCCAGGCGGAGCCCGGGCCGGACGGCCGCCCCGGCCCGATCCTCGGCCACGTGCACGTGCTGCTGCTCGGCGACATCGGCGTCCTGGAGGTGCTGGTGCACCCCGACATCCGGCGTACCGGACTGGGCCGCGAGCTGGTCCTGCTCGCCGCCCGTCGGGTCTACCAGGAGGGCTTCCAGTCGATCGGCGTCGAGGTGGTCGGTGACACGCCGGCGATCGCCTTCTACGAGTCGCTCGGCTTCTCTCGGGAGTACGTCGAGACCCGCAGCGTGCTCGACCTCGGCGCGGTGGACTGGCCGGCGCTCGCCGAGATGGCCACCGGGATCGGCGCCGGCTACCACCTGGAGTTCTGCCCGGGCGGCCCGCCGGACGACCTGATCGAGGCGTACGC
Source organism: Micromonospora sp. CPCC 206171 (assembly GCF_036906755.1). NCBI lineage: Bacteria > Bacillati > Actinomycetota > Actinomycetes > Micromonosporales > Micromonosporaceae > Micromonospora > Micromonospora sp. CPCC 206171. The sequence goes on from NZ_JBAKHT010000009.1 coordinate 71,047, forward strand.
GCGGGCCAAGGCCGAGGTGCGCGACGTCGACGACGGCGAGCTGCGCCCCAGCTCGTACGACCCGCAGCGGCTGCGGGACAGCCTGGACACGCTGCACCGGCGGGGCATGAAGCCATACATCGTGCTGGCCCTGCACGAGCACAGCGGCGAGGTCGCCGGGCTGACCGAGGTGGTGGTGCCCGCGCAGCACCCCACCCGGGCCGACCAGTACGACACGATCGTGGTGCAGGACCACCGCGGCTACGGCATCGACCGGGCGATCAAGGCCCGGATGCTGCTGGAGCTGCGCTCGGCCGAGCCGACGCTGGCCGAGGTGCAGACCTGGAACGCCCAGGCCAACGAGGCGATGCTCAAGGTGAACGCCGAGCTGGGCTACCGCCCCGACCGGGAGTGGTGCGAATACAGCGTGGACGTCGCCGAGCTGGTGCACCGACTCGACGCCGCCCGCTGACCGCGAGTTCACCACACCGCCCCCCACGGGGGATGGACGGCGGCAAGCACCGACACTTAACGTGCGTTAGTCCCCGTCCACCCATCGTGGAGGCTTTATGCGCCCGCGCCGCAGATACGCCGCGCTCGCAACCGCCGCCGCCGTCACCCTTCCGGTCATCGGCGTCGCACCCACCGCGGCCATCGCCGCGCCCACCGACCTGTTCATCTCCGAGTACGTCGAAGGCTCGTCGAACAACAAGGCGATCGAGCTGTTCAACGGCACCGGCTCCCCGGTCGACCTCACGGCCGGCGGCTACCAGCTCCAGCTGTACTTCAACGGCTCCACCACGCCGACGAACGTCGCGCTGAGCGGCACCGTCGCCGCCGGCGACGCCTTCGTCTTCGCCGCCTCCTCGGCCGCCCCGGCGGTGCTCGCTCAGGCCGACCAGACCACCGGCGCGTCGCTGTTCAACGGGGACGACGCGATCGTGCTGCGCAAGGCCGGCGCGGTGCTCGACTCGATCGGCCAGATCGGCGTCGACCCCGGCACCGAGTGGGGCAGCGGGCTGACCAGCACCGCCGACAACACGCTGCGGCGGCTGCCGTCGGTCTCCAGCGGGGACACCGACCCGTCCGACGCGTTCGACCCGGCCGCCCAGTGGACGGGCCTGCCGACCGACACCTTCGACGGTCTGGGCGCGCACAGCGTGGACGGCGGCGGCCCGGTCGACCAGCCGGCCACGCTCAACTGCGGCGGCACGCTGACCCTGGAGGCCGGCGCGACCGCCACCCGCCAGGTCACCGCCACCGACGCGGACGACACGATCACCGACCTCGCGGTCACCTCGGTCAACCCGACGCCGGCCACCGGCTCGATCAGCCGGACGGCCGTCACGCCGGCCACCGCCAGCGGCGGCACCGCCACCGCCACGGTCACCGCGACCGGCCTGCCCGGCGGGGCGTACGCCGTGACGCTGACCGCCACCGACGCCGAGGGCGGCACCGCCACCTGCACGCTGACCGTCCAGGTCACCACCGTGCTCTCGGTCGGCGAGGTGCAGGGCCCGACCCGGGACGACGAGGACGGCCACACCGACCGCTCGCCGCTCGCCCCGGCCAGCGGCAACGGCACCAGCTCCACGCTGTACGACGTGCGCGGCGTGATCACCCAGAAGTCGCTCACCCGCACCTCGGCCGGCGCCGACCAGTACGGCTTCTACCTGCAGAGCCGCAAGGGCACCGAGGACGGCGACCCGCTCACCTCCGACGGCCTCTTCGTCTTCACGGGCTCGTTCACCACACTGATCGGCGGCTACGCGCCGACCGTCGGCGACGAGGTGGTGCTGCGCGGCCGGGTGTCGGAGTACTTCAACCAGAGCCAGCTCTCCGGCGCCTCGCTGGTACGCAAGCTCGACTCCGGCCTGGACGTGAACACCGCCGTCGCGGTGGACGACGCGGTCCCGCCGGCCGAGGCGGCCGACGCGAACCGGTTCTGGGAGCGGCACGAGGGCACCCGGATGCGGGTCCGCTCGGGCAGCGGGGTGTCCGCCCCGCGCCACATCTTCGCCTCCACCGCCGACTCCGAGATCTACGTGGTGGACCGCGAGGACCCGATCATGGAGCGGACCGACCCGTACGCCCGGCGGGTGTTCCGGGACGCCCACCCGCTGGACGACATCCCGGGCACCCTCTTCGACAACGGCAACAACCAGCGCGTCCTGCTGGGCGCAGGCGGGTTCAAGGCCACGGCCGGCGACTCGACCGCGCTGCTGCCGCCGGCCCGCACCTTCGACACCCTCGCCACGGACGCGTTCGGCGCGGTCGCCTACGGCTTCAGCAAGTTCACCGTGCAGCCGGAGACGCTCTCCCTCACCGCGGGCGCCGACCCGTCGGCGAACAACCCGCCGCAGCCGGCCGACCGCAACCGTGAGGTGGCCGTCTCGACCTACAACGTGGAGAACCTGTACGACTTCCGGGACGATCCGTTCGACGGCTGCGACTTCACCGGCAACCCCGGCTGCACCGGTGTCCGGCCGCCGTTCGACTACGTGCCGGCCGACGAGGCCGACTACCGGGAGCACCTGGCCGCCCTCGCCGACCAGATCCGCGCCGACCTGCACTCCCCGGACCTGATCCTGGTGCAGGAGGCCGAGGACCAGGACATCTGCACGGTCTCCGGCACCGAGCTGGTCTGCGGCGACACCAACGACGCCGACGGCGCTCCGGACACCCTCCAGGACCTGGCGCTGACGATCGCGACCGCCGGCGGCCCGGCCTACGCCGCCGCGTACGACCGGACCGGCGCGGACGCCCGGGGCATCACCTCCGCGTTCCTCTACCGCACCGACCGGCTCTCGCTGGCCGAGGCGACCGCCACCGACCCGCTGCTCGGCGCCACGCCGACGGTGGAGTACCGGTCGGCGGGGCTGCCGTCCAACGCGGACGTGCAGAACCCGAAGGCGCTCAACGCGCGGCTGCCCGCCGACACGGACACCTCGACGGGCAAGGACGGCGACAACGTCTTCACCCGCGCCCCCCAGCTGGGCAAGTTCGTGGTGCGGGCGACGCCGGACGGCTCGGAGTCCTACCTGCTGTACGCGCTGAGCAACCACTACTCGTCCGGCCCGGACACCAGGGTCGGGCAGCGGACCGAGCAGGCGACGTACGGCGCCGCGATCGTCACCGCGGTCGAGGAGTCGGACCCGCACGCCCGAGTGGTCTACGGCGGCGACATGAACGTCTTCCCCCGCCCGGACGACCCGATCGCCACCGCGGCGAACCCGACCCCGTCGGACCAGCTCGCCCCGCTCTACGAGGCCGGCCTGCACAACCTCTGGGACGACCTGGTCGCGGACGTCCCGGCGGCGGCGTACTCGTACGCCTTCAGCGGGCAGGCGCAGACGCTGGACAGCATCTTCGTCAACGACGCGCTCCACGCCGACCTGGTGCAGGTGCGCACGGCGCACGTCAACGCCGACTGGCCGTCCGACGTCAGCGGCGACGGGTCGCGTGGCGCGAGCGACCACGACCCGTCGGTCGCCCGGTTCCGCGCGCAGCCGTCGCTGCGGGTGGCCGACGCGTCGGTCGCCGAGGGCGACAAGGGCGACAGCACGCTGACGTTCACCGCGACCGTGTCGCGGCCGCTGTCGGCGCCGACGACGATCTGTGCCGCCGCCGTCGGCCTGACCGCCACGGCCGGGTCGGACTTCGACCCGTACGTCGGCTGCCGGGTGCTGCCCGCCGGGCAGACCTCGCTGGCCTTCCCGGTGACCGTCCGGGGTGACCGGAAGGTCGAGGCGGACGAGAAGATCGCCTTCGCGGTCGCCGGCCCGCTGAACCTGCGGTTGGCCGATCCGCTGGCGGTCGGCACCGTCACGAACGACGACTGACCGTTCGACGCACGGGCGACGGCCCGCCGGCCAGGCACACGCCTGGCCGGCGGGCCGTCGTCGTGTCCGGGAGGGACCCGGGGCAACCGAACGGGGGGCGGGTGGCGTGTACCTGACATGGCAGACCCTCCGACCACGACCCTCGGCGCACCGTGATCGTCTGCCGGGTGCTGCTGGATCTCTCCACCGCTGAGACGGCCACGGTGCCCGACCTCAGCGAGGGGACGGCCAAGAGCCGACTGTCCCGAGGGCTGGCCGAGCTGCGGGCCGCGCTGGCCGAGAAGGAGTGACGATGGACGTCGTACCCGAGCCCCTGACGGAGCTGGTGCACCGCGCCGCCGCCACCATGCCCGCGTACCCCGCTGACCTGGCCGGGATGCGTCGGCGCTGGCAGGCCCGGCGGCGCCGGCGGCGGGCCGTGCTGGCCGGCGGGCTGGTGGCGCTGGTGGCGCTGACCGGCGGCGCGGTGTCCCTGCTGGACGGCCGGGCGGGCACGCCGGCGGACGGACCGCCCCCCGTGGCCGGCGCCTCCTCCCCCGCGCCAGCGCCGGACCGGGTGGCGCAGCGGCTCGTGATTGACGGGCCCGAGTGGTTCGTCCCGGACGGTACGGACCGACCGAGGGTCGGCGTGGCCGCGCTCCCGGCGGCCGAGGTACGTCCCGACGGGTCGGTGGTGCCGTACCGCGTACCGGCGGGATTCCACCTCGGCGCGGCGCTGCCGGACGGCCGGCTGGTCGGCCTGGTGCACCGGGGCGCCGGCCGGCCGCGGTCGCCCGGCGCGAACGCCGACCGGGGCGCCGTCGACCTGGTGCTGGTGGAGCCGGGCGGCGGCGAACGCAGGTATCGCCTCCCGACTCCCGGGGAGCGCGTCGGGATCGTCGGCGCGGACGACCGGACGGTCTACCTGGTCCGGCCGACCGGAGTGGTGGCCCGCGACCTGTCGACCGGCGTGGAGACCGTGGTGCTCGACTCCTCGGTGGTGGGGCCGAACCTGATCGCCCCGGAGGCCCGGGTGACGGGCGGCCGGATCGCGGTCCGTGGCGAGGCCACCCGGACGGTCTGCCTGATCGACGTGTTCGACCTCACCGGCCGGGAGCGGCGTGGCCGGGTGGAGACCGGCCTGGGCTGCCAGTTCGAACTCTCCCCGGACGGCCGGAGCCTCGCCGCCGTCCACCGTCCGCTCGCCGACAGCCGGAAGCAGCGACTCGGGATCTGGGACGTCGGCACCGGGAGGCAGCTCGCCGACGTGCCGGTCGGCACGCTCACCGGCGACCCGGCGACCGCGGGTACGGTGTACGGCCTCGCCTGGGACGACGACCGGACGGCGCGCGCCGTGTGGGCGCAGTTGCCGCCCGGCGCCGACCGGGTCTACCAGGTGCCCGAGGTGATGCGGATCGTCTCCGCCACCACTCAGTAGCGCTGGCGGAGCAGCTGGGCGGCCTCGACCGCCCAGTAGGTGAGGATAATCTGCGCGCCGGCGCGGCGGATGGAGGTGAGCGTCTCCAGGATCACCCGCTCCCGGTCGATCCAGCCGTTCGCGGCGGCCGCCTCGACCATCGCGTACTCGCCGGAGACCTGGTAGGCGGCGACCGGGACGTCCACCGCGGCCCGGACCGCCGCGACCACGTCGAGGTAGGGCAGCGCCGGCTTGACCATCACCATGTCGGCGCCCTCGGCGACGTCCAGCTCGACCTCGCGCAGCGACTCCCGCAGGTTGGCCGGGTCCTGCTGGTAGGTGCGGCGGTCGCCCTCCAACGCCGACTCGACCGCGTCCCGGAACGGGCCGTAGAAGGCCGAGGCGTACTTCACCGCGTACGCCAGCACCGCGACGTCCTGGTGACCGGCGGCGTCGAGGGCCCGGCGGACCACGCCGACCTGGCCGTCCATCATCCCGGACGGCCCGACCACGCCGACCCCGGCGGCCGCTTGGGCCACCGCCATCTCGGCATACGCGGCCAGGGTGGCGTCGTTGTCGACGCCACCGTCCGGGGTGAGCAGCCCGCAGTGCCCGTGCGAGGTGAACTCGTCCAGGCAGAGGTCGCTCATCACCACGGTGGCGTCGCCCACCTCGGAGACGACGTCCCGGATGGCGACGTTGAGGATGCCGTCCGGGTCGATGCCGCCGGAGCCGGTGGCGTCCCGCGACGCCGGCACCCCGAAGAGCATGATCCCGCCCACCCCGGCCTGGACCGCCTCGACGGCGGCCTTGCGCAGCGAGTCCCGGGAGTGCTGGAGCACCCCCGGGAGCGACGCGACGGCCCGTGGCTCGGTCAGCCCCTCCTTGACGAACATCGGCACGACCAGCTCGGCCGGGTCGACGCGGGTCTCGGAGACCAGCCGCCGCACGGCGGCGTTACGACGCAGCCGGCGGGGCCGGATCTCGGGGTACGGCACGACAGCCTCCTGTCAGCGGAACCTCAGGGCGGTCGGCCCCTGCACCTTCGAGCCGCGGCGCTGCTTGGCCGGCATGGCGGCCAGCTTCTCGCGCAACTCGACGGCGTAGGCGGCGAGCGCCTCCACCAGGTCGGGCACCGAGGCGTGCGCAGGCTGCACGTCGACCCGCAGGCCGAACTCCGTCGCCGTCTCCGCCGTCTTGGGCCCGATGACTGCAACAACGGTACGCGCGTGCGGCTTCCCGGCGATACCGACCAGGTTCCGGACGGTGGAGGACGAGGTGAAGAGCACCGCGTCGAACCCGCCGGACTTGATCGCGTCCCGGATCTCGGCGGGCGGCGGGGCGGCCCGGACGGTCCGGTACGCGGTCACGTCGTCGACCTCCCAGCCGCGCTCGGTGAGCCCGGCGGCGAGCGTCTCGGTGGCGATGTCGGCGCGCGGCAGCAGCACCCGGCCCACCGGGTCGAGGATCTCGTCGTGCGGCGAGAACTCGGCCAGCAGCCCCTCGGAGGACTGCTCCCCGGACGGGACCAGCTCCGGCTGGATGCCGAAGGCGCGCACCGCGTCGGCGGTCGCCTCGCCGATGCAGGCGATCTTGACGCCGCCGAAGTGGCGGGCGTCCAGGCCGTGCTCGGCGAACTTCTCCCAGACCGCCCGGACGGCGTTGACCGAGGTGAAGATCACCCAGGCGTACCGGCCGTCGACCAGGCCCTTGACCGCCCGCTCCATCTGGGCCGGGGTGCGCGGCGGCTCGACCGCGATGGTCGGCACCTCGCACGGGATCGCCCCGTACGCGCGCAGCCGGGCGCTCATCGCACCGGCCTGCTCCTTGGTGCGGGGCACCAGCACCTTCCAGCCGTACAGCGGGCGATTCTCCCACCAGCTCAGCTTGTCGCGCTGGGCGACGCCCTCACCGACGGTGAGCACGACCCGGCCGGTGAAGCCGAGCGCCGCCGCGACGAAGGAGTCGACGGTCGACGTGGTGGTGTACTGCGTCTCGCCGGTGCCGTCGCCGGTCACCCCGACGCCGGTGGTGCCGTCCACCCCGGCGGCCAGCAGGCCGTCCCGGACGGCGGCGAGGTCGCCCGCGTCGACCGCGAGGGCCAACGAGCCCCGGCCGACGGCCGCGGCCAGCGCGTCGAAGTCCAGCGTGCTGACGTCCTCGACGTCGGCGGCGGTGCGCACGCCCGGCAGCGGAACACCGGCGTACGTGGCGACACCCTCGGCTTGGCCGACCCCCGGGACCACCTCGAAGTGCGCGGCGGTACGCGCCACCGCCTGCACCTCCTTGACCACCGAGTCGTGCCCGAACGGGTCACCGGCGACCAGGTGCACCGCGTTCAGCCCGGACCGGGCGGCGGAGATGAGCACCTTGGCCACGTCGCCCGGCACACCCTCGGCGGGCGTGAACTGGGCGTCGGACCTGGCCTGGGCGCGGACGGCGTCGAGCAGCGACTCGGGGACCCCCCGGTCGTACACCACCTGGTCGGCGTCGACCAGGGCGTCGTGCGCCCGGCGGGTCAGCAGGCCCGGGTCGCCGGGACCGGCCCCGACGAACGCGATCCGGCCTACGGGCTTACGGGTGCGGGTCATTCTGTGCTCCCAAATTGCTGGGTCCCCGGGCCGGTGTGTCCTTCGTGGCCGAGGATCGAGTCGGCGCCGAGTTCGAGGAGTTCGGCGGCGAGTGCCTTGCCGATCTCCGCCGCGTCGGCGGGCGTACCGGTGCGGGACAGCCGGAGGTCTCGGGTGCCGTCCGGGCTGATCACCGCCCCGCGCAGGTAGATCTCATCACCGGCGTCGCCCTCGGCGAGTTCGGCGTAGGCGGCGACCGGAGCGGAGCATCCGGCCTCCAGGGTGGCCAGCAACGCCCGTTCCGCGGTGACCGCGGCCCGGGACGGTGCGTGGTCGAGCACCGCGAGCAGCTCGACCAGGTCCTGGTCGTCGGCCCGGCACTCCACCGCCAGCGCGCCCTGGGCGGGCGCGGGCAGCATCAGCATCGGGTCGAGCGTTTCGGTGATCACGTCGGTCCGGCCCAGCCGGGCCAGGCCGGCCCGGGCCAGGACGACGGCGTCGAGGTCGGCCTCCGGGCCGAGCACCCGCCGCAGGCGGCTGTCCACGTTGCCCCGGATCGGGGTGACCTCCAGCTGCAGCCCGAGGGCGTGCAGCTGGGCGATCCGGCGCAACGCGCCGGTGCCGACCACGGCGCCCGGCGGCAGCTCGGCGAGGGTACGGCCGCCCGTGGCGACCAGCGCGTCGCGCGGGTCCTGCCGGGGCGGCACCGCCGCGATGTGCAGCCCGGCCGCCGCGGCGGTGGGCAGGTCCTTGTACGAGTGCACCGCGAGGTCGATGGTGCCGACGGTCAGCGCGTCGCGCAGGGCGGAGACGAAGACGCCGACGCCGAGCCGGTGCACCGGGGCCGCCGAGCGGTCACCGGCGGTGACCACCTCGACCAGCTCGACCTCGCGGCCGGTGGCCGCGGTCAGGGCCTCGGCGACCTGGCCGGACTGGGCCATTGCCAGGGCGCTGCCCCGGGTACCGAGGCGCAGGGGCGTGCTCATCGCTCACCTCCGGTGGGCGGGACGTCGACGACGTCGAAGGATGGCCGGCCGTCGGCGTTCTCGACGACGTCGGGAACGGTGTCGACCGGCGAGGTCTGCGGCACGTGGAGGTCGAACAGCTCCCGCAGCAAGGCGGCGTACTGGTCGCCGCCGGGCTCGGCGGCGAGCTGGCGGACCCGCACGGTGGGCTGGTGCAGCAGCCGCTGCACCACCCGGTGCACCGTCCGGGCGACCTCGGCGCGCTGGTCGTCGTCGAAGTCGGGGCGGCGCTGGGCGAGCCGGCGCAGCTCGGCGGTGACCACGTCGTCGGCGCGACCGCGCAGCGCGGCCACGGTGGGCGCCACGTCGGCCCCGCGCAGCCAGCTCAGGAACGACTCGACCTCGCCCGCGACGATCCGGGCGACCTCGGCGGCGTCGGCGGCGGCCGGACCGTCGGCGAGCAGCGCCGCCATCCGGTCGATGTCGATCACCTCGACGCCGGGCAGCTCGGCGACGCCGGGCTCGACGTCGCGCGGCACGGCCAGGTCGAGCAGGACCAGCGGACCCCGGTCGGCGTCGCGGCCGGCCAGCGCCCGGGTGACCCGGTCGAGGGTGAGGACCGGTTCGGTGGCCGCGGTGGCGGCCACTACGATGTCCACTGTGGAGAGGGCGTCGACGAGCTCGGTCATCGGCACGGCGTTCGCCCCGTACGACTCGGCCAGGCGTACCGCCCGGTCGGCGCCCCGGTTGGTGACGGCGAGCGGCCCGGCGCCCAGCCGGGACAGCGTCGCCACGCCCAGCGAGCCCATCGCGCCCGCGCCGACCACCATGGCGGGGCGGCCGGAGAGGTCGCCGTCGAGGTGCTCGGCGGCCAGGTCCAGCGCGGCGGTGACCACGCTCTGCCCGGCGCGGTCGATGTTCGTCTCGGCGTGCGCCCGCTTGCCCACCCGCAGCGCCTGCTGCATCAGCTCGTGCAGCAGCCGCCCGGCCGAGTCGGCCCCGGTCGCCCAGTGGTACGCGTCGCGCAGCTGGCCGAGGATCTGCGCCTCGCCGACCACCATCGAGTCCAGCCCGGCGGCGACCCGGAAGACGTGGTCGACCGCGGCGGCGTCGTAGTGCACGTAGAGGTGGTTGGCCAGCGTCGCCGGCGGGGCGCCGGCCTGCTCGGCGAGGACGGCGCAGATGTCGCCGAGGCCGCCGTGGAAACCGGACACGGCGGCGTAGACCTCCACCCGGTTGCAGGTGGAGACCAGCACCGCCTCGGCGACGTACGGCTGGGCGACCAGGCGGTCCAGCGTGCGGGTGAGGTCGGCGGGGGCGACCGCCAGCTGTTCCAGGGTGGCGACCGGGGCGGTGCGGTAGGACGCGCCGACGACGAGCAGTTTCACGTGCCGATCGCCTCCTGGGTGTCGGTGGCCGCGAGCCCGCCGGGCAGAGCGGTGAGGGCGGACCCGCCGGTGGCGGGGAGCGCGGTCAGCGACGCCTTGCGGTGCTCGTGGAAGGACAGGATCTGCAGCTCGATGGCGAGGTCGACCTTGCGCACGTCGACCCCCTCCGGCACCGAGAGTACGCACGGCGCGAAGTTCAGGATGCTCGTCACGCCGACGGCGACGAGCTGATCGGCGACCGGCTGGGCGGCCGAGGCCGGGGTGGCGATCACGCCGATCGAGATCAACTCCTCGGCGGCCACCCGGGCGAGGTCGTCGACGTGCTGCACGACCAGGCCGTTGATCACCTCGCCGACCCGGGACGGGTCCGCGTCGAAGAGCGCGGCGATCCGGAAGCCACGGCTGGCGAAGCCGCCGTAGCCGGCCAGGGCGTGACCGAGATTACCCACTCCGACCAGGGCGACGGCCCGGCACTGGGTGAGCCCGAGCACGTACTCGATCTGCTCGATCAGCAGCGCGACGTCGTAGCCGACGCCCCGGGTGCCGTACGAGCCGAGGTGGGAGAGGTCCTTGCGGAGCTTGGCCGAGTTGACCCCGGCGGCGCTGGCCAGTCCCTCGCTGGAGACGGTCTCGTGACCGCTCTCGGCGAGGTTGTGCAGCGCGCGGAGGTACTCGGGGAGCCGCGCGACGGTCGCCTCCGGAAGATCCGGGAGCGCCGGTACGGCACCGGCGCGGCCGGGCGCGCCAGGGTGACGGTGCTGACTCATGAGACTCCGTGCGGTGCGATCCTCGGCCAGCTCCGGTGCCCGGCCGTTTCGGGACCCCCGCTCGCGGCCGAGAGTGTCGGCCGTGCTAGCGGGGCGCGTCGGAACTACAGAGTAGGCGCTTGTGAAGACGTGCACAAATCGCGATCTTGCTGACTCGCGACGCCCGTCCACCAGGCCCTCCATTCCGCAAGATCGATCCGGCGGCCTTGGCCGGCGCCGCTCGGCGATTATTGCTCAATCCCGACTTCTCTGACCAATCACACAAGGCGCGGCGGGCCCGCGGCGTACTCCTCACCAGCGCCGGAGCGGTCCCACCCGGCGCGGCCGGCCGGGCCCGGCGTGCGGTGCCGGCCCGGGGTAGGGCCAACCCGACCGCGAACGGGGCAGCCCGCCGGATGGGCATTCCGGGCCGGGCGTCCCTAGCCTCGGAGCATGACCACCGCCACCGCGGTCACGCCGGTACCGAGCGTGAGCCGCCAACTGATGCGCGACACCGGGTACGTCCTGCTCGGCCTCCCCCTGGCGCTGTTCGGCCTGGTGGTGCTGACGGCCGGCCTCGCGCTCGGCGTCGGGCTGGCGGTGCTGGTGGTGGGCCTGCCGATCATGACCGGCACGCTCTACACCGCGCGCGGCCTGGCCGACGTGGAGCGGCTGCGGCTGCCCACGGTGCTCCGGATGCCCCGGATCCGCCCCCGCTACCTGACCCCGCCACCGGCGGCCGGCGCCTGGCGACGGATCTTCACCCCGATCCGGGACGGGCAGTCCTGGCTCGACCTGGCGCACGGCATCGCCCGGTCGGTGGTAGCGGTCGTCACGTTCGCCATCACCGTCGCCTGGTGGGTCGTCGCGCTCGCCGGCACCCTCTACCCCGCGTACGACTGGGCCCTCCCCTACGGCCCGGACGACCGCAGCCTGGCCGACCTGCTCGGTCTCGGTGACGGGCCGGTGGCCCGGATCGGCCTGAACACCGCGATCGGCCTGATCTTCCTGCTCACCCTGCCGATCGTGGTCCGCGGCTGCGCGCTGCTCCAGGCCGGCTTCGCGCGCGGGCTGCTCACCGGCGTGGCCGAGATGCGCGACCGGATCACCGTGCTGGAGGAGCAGAAGCGGGCGGCGGTGTCGGCCGAGGCGGCGGCCCTGCGCCGGCTGGAACGGGACATCCACGACGGCCCCCAGCAGCGACTGGTCCGGCTGGCGATGGACCTGAGCCGGGCCCGGCAGCAGCTCGCCACCGACCCGCAGGCCGCTGCCCGGACCCTGGACGAGGCGATCGCCCAGACCCGGGACACCCTGGCCGAGCTGCGGGCCCTTTCCCGGGGCATCGCACCGCCGGTGCTGGTCGACCGGGGCCTGCCCAGCGCGGTGGCCGCCCTGGCCGGCCGTAGCCTGGTGCCGGTCGACCTGACCCTCGACGACCGGCTGGGCAACCCGAAGGGCCGGCTCGACCCGCTGGTGGAGAGCACCGCCTACTTCGTGGTCGCCGAGGCGCTGACCAACGTGGCCAAGCACAGCGGCGCGACCGGCTGCGCGGTGACCGTGCAGCGCCGCGACGACCAGCTCGACGTCACCGTCAGTGACGACGGGGCCGGTGGTGCGCACGTGGCGAAGGGGCACGGCCTCGCCGGCATCGCCGACCGGGTACGCGCCGCCGGCGGCGTACTCCGGGTGGACAGCCCGGTCGGCGGGCCGACCATCGTGCGGGCCGTGCTGCCGCTGTGACCCCGGCACCCGCCCGGACGTGGTAGACACCGCGGCATGCGAGTACTGATCGCCGACGACGCCGTACTGCTCCGGGAGGGCCTGGTCCGGCTGCTCACCGAACAGGGACACGAGGTGGTGGCCGCCGTCGGGGACGGTGAGGCGCTGGTGGAGGCGGTGGTGGCGCACCGGCCGGACGTCTCGATCGTGGACGTGCGGATGCCGCCCACCCACACCGACGAGGGGCTGCGCGCGGCCGTCCGGGCCCGCGAGCTGGTCCCCCGTACGCCGATCCTGGTGCTCTCCCAGTACGTCGAGGTGTCGTACGCCGACGACCTGCTGTCCACGGCGGGCGGGGGCGGCGGCGGGATCGGCTACCTGCTCAAGGAGCGGGTGGCCGCGATCGACGAGTTCCTCGACGCGCTGGCCCGGGTGGCCGCCGGCGGCACCGTGCTCGACCCGGAGGTGGTCGGCCAGCTGCTGGTCCGGCGCCGCCGGGACGACCCGCTGGGCGAGCTGACCCCGCGCGAGCGGGAGGTGCTGGCGCTGATGGCCGAGGGCCGCTCCAACGCCGCCATCGCGAAATCCCTGGTGGTGACGGACGGCGCGGTGGAGAAGCACGTCCGCAACATCTTCACCAAGCTCCACCTGCCGCCGGACACCGACCACCACCGCCGGGTCCTGGCCGTCCTCGCCCACCTCCGTGCCTGACCGACCCCCGGCCCAGCGCCAGTCCGACTCCCGGTTGATCAAGAAGTTTGCGTCGCGTCCGGGCCGATTCCTGACGCAAACCTCTTGATCAACGCGGCCGGACCGACGGGGGCCGGGGTGGGGTCAGAAACGGGTGGCCAGGGTGACCGCTTCGGTGAGGGTGTCGGCGGTGGGGTGGGGGGTGGCGCGCAGGGCGGCGGGGTCGGAGAGGCCGCCGGTGTAGAGGACGCAGCGGGCGCCGACGCTCTCCGCGGCGTGCGCGTCGTCGACCGAATCGCCGATCAGCACCACCGACTCGCCGGCCAGGCCCAGCTCGGCCAGGTGCTTCTCCAGCCACTCCGCCTTGTGGCCGCCGCCGACCGTGGCGCGCAGCCCGTCCACCCGGGCGAAGTGCGGGGTCAGGCCGTAGGTGTGCACGGTCGGCACCAGCTCGTCGTGGAACCACATCGACAGCAGCGACTGGCTGCCCGGCCAGGCGGCGATCGCCGCCAGCGCGTCGTCGGCCAGCCCGCAGCTGGTCAGCCCGGCCCGGTACGCGTCGTGGAAGATCCGGTCGAGCGCGCCGAACGCCTCGGCGTCGATCGCCCGCCCCAGCATCTCGGCGTAGTAGTCGACGATCGGCCGGCGGAACCGCACCCGGTGCTCGTCGACCGTCACCGACGGGCCGCCGGCGCTGGCGAAGGCCACGTTGGTGGCCTGCACCACCAGGCTGAGGTCGTTGAGCAGGGTGCCGTTCCAGTCCCACACCAGGTGGTCGCGCGCAGGGCTCATCGCAGCAGCCTAAGGCCCTGCTCAGAGCTGCGGTGTGGTCAGGTCCCGCAGCAGCCGGTCCTCCTCGACCCGCCAGTAGCCGTGCTCCTTGCCGTCGAGCAGCACCACCGGCAGCCGGTCGCCGTAGTCGCGCTCCAGCTCGACGTCGCCCGTGACGTCCTTCTCCACCCACTTGTCGCCGGTGACCGCCACCACCCGGTCCAGCGCCGCCTTGGCGTCCTCACAGAGGTGGCAGCCGGGCCGGGTGATCAGGGTGAGCCGGGCGTCACTGGACATCGGGGACCTCCGTGCGTCGGGGCCGGGGCGGCGCCGCCGGGGACGGCGCCGACCGCAGCTGGGTCTTGCGTACCTTCCCGATCACCGAGTACGGCAGTTCGTCGACGAACTCGACGGCGGTCGGGCACTTGAACCGGGCCAGGTTACGCGCGCAGTGGGCGAGCAGCTCCTCGCCGGTGACCGGACGCCCCGGCGCCGGCACCACGTACGCCCGCACAGTCTCACCCGTGCGCGGGTGCGGCACACCCAGGACGGCCGAGCCGACCACCCCCGGGTGCGCCTCGAGCACCAGCTCGACCTCGCGCGGGTAGACGTTGAAGCCGTTGACCAGGATCAGCTCGCCCAACCGGTCGACCAGGAAGAGGTCTCCGTCGTCGTCGGCGTAGGCGACGTCGCCGGTGGCCCACCAGCCGTCCGCGTCCGGGCCGCCCCGGCCGTCCGGCCAGTAGCCGGTGAACAGGTTCGCCCCGCGGACCACGATCTGGCCCGGGTCGGTGCCGGGCGAGGAGTCGGCGAGCCACGGGTCGTCGTCCGGGTCGTCGTCCGGCTCCGCGACGCCGTCGCGCCACAGGTCGGTCCCGTCGGCGGCGACCAGGCGCAGCTCGACACCGGGCAGCGGCCGGCCGATCGAGCCGGGCTTCGGCTCGCCGCCGACCAGGGTGGTGGTGAGCACCGGCGCGGTCTCGGTCAGGCCGTACCCGACGTGCACCGGATGCCCGGTGACCTCGGTGAAGCGCGCCGCGGCGGCCGGGTCCAGCGGCGCCGCGCCGCAGACCGCGACCCGCACCGACGCCATCGCCGCAACGACCGCGTCGGCGTCCGCCGTGGACCAGGCCAGGAACATCGACGGTACGCCGACCAGCACGCTGACCCGGTGCCGGGCGATCTCGTCGAGCGCGCAGCCGGGGCCGAGCTCGTCGACCAGCACCCCGGTCGCGCCGTGCTGGATCACCGCCCCCAGCCCCGTGTTCAGCCCGTACGCGTGGAACAGCGGCAGCGCGAGCAGCACGGTGTCCCCGGGCCCGACCACCGGCGGGGAGATCCGGCCCACCTGGTCCTGATTGGCGGCCAGCGCCCGGTGCGACAGCATCGCGCCCTTGGGCTGCCCCTCGGTGCCCGAGGTGTAGAGCAGCACCGCGAGGTCGCCGCCGGGGCGCGCCGGCAGTTCACCCGCCTCCTCGGGCGGGGTGGTGTGCACGGCGGTGAGCGCCGGCAGCTCGAGACCGGCCACCCGGTCCCGGACGGCCTCGGTGCCGCAGAGCAGCGTCGCGCCGGAGTCGGCGAGCACGTGCCGCAGCTCGCGGGCGGTGAGGCCGGGGTTGACCGGCACCGCGACCAGCCCGGCGCGCAGCGTGGCCAGGTAGGCGACCACGAAGTCCGGCGTGTTCGGCAACGCGATCGCCACCCGCGCCGGCGGGTCGGTCGGCACGGCCGGCCCGGCGGCGGCCAGCGCCCGGGCCACGGCGGTCACCCGGGCGTCCAGTTCGGACCAGGTCAGGGTCTGCTCGCGCCAGTGCAGCGCGGGTCGGTCGCCGTGGTCGGCGGCCGCTCGGCGGAGCCGGTCGGCGAGGTCGGGCGCGGAGCTGTCGGTGGCGTCCTGCACGGTCGCTGAGTCTGGCACAGCAGCCCCGGAGGGACCATGCTTGCGTCGGGGGGCACGCCGCCGGTCCGGCGACACGCCGACACGCCGAAGCCGGTTCATTTCCGGTCCGACCTGGACTTTCCACTCGGGATCAAGGCGCGACGTGAAAGTCAACCGCACACGACGGACAACTGGTCCGCCATCTGTGCGACGGGGCCGGAAATACTTTGGCCCTGTGTAACGGACTTGCCACGCGCGGGTGACGTTGGCCCTATCATCACTCGGGTCGGCTCACCCCATTTGCCGTGAGTCGACACCCCTCAGCCCGAGGAGGCCCCCGTGCCTGTGAGCGCATTGGACCAGCACCTCAGGGGGATCTGCCGCACGTCGGCACACCCCTGTGCGACCCTGCCCGCCCGGGGCGGACCGGACGCCGCGGCGACCCGTCGCCGCACCGCCCGGTCGGCCGGCGCGCGGACCGGGGAGGCGCGGTGACCACCTTCGGCTACGCGGAGCGCCCCGCCGGCCTGACCGGCCCGACACCCCGGACGTCGCCCAACGAGCGGCTGGACCCGGGGCACGGCTCCGATCGGCGCAACCGGCACAACGAGGCCCCGGCCCGGCCGGCGGTACCCGGTGGGAACGCGAAACCGGCCGGTGGCCGGGTCGCGTCCCCGGCCCGCCCGACCATGCCGGTGCAGAGCCGGCGGGTCGGCGAGCCGCCGGCGGTGACCGACCCGTCCGGCGCCGAGACCGCCGTGCTGCCGGCCGTGCCCGCCGCCGACACCGCCGTGCTGCCGGCCGTGCCGGCGACCGCGACGCCGGCGACCGGATTTCCCAGCCGGCCCGACCCGTCCGACCCGGCGACCGAGGTCTGGGCGCTGGTGGAGCGCGCGCAGGCCGGCGAGGCCGAGGCGTTCGGCCTGATCTACGACCGGTACGTCGACACCGTCTTCCGCTTCGTCTACTTCCGGGTCGGCAACCGCCAACTGGCCGAGGACCTCACCTCGGACACGTTCCTGCGGGCGCTCAAGCGGATCGGCAGCTTCACCTGGCAGGGCCGCGACCTGGGCGCCTGGCTGGTCACCATCGCCCGCAACCTGGTGGCGGACCACTTCAAGTCCGGCCGCTACCGGCTGGAGGTCACCACCGGCGACGTGCTCGACGCCGACCGGGAGGACCGGGGCCCGGAGGGTAGCCCCGAGGCGGCGGTGGTCGAGCACATCACCAACGTCGCGCTGCTCACCGCCGTCAAGCAGCTCAACCCGGAACAGCAGGAGTGCATCGTGCTCCGCTTCCTGCAGGGCTTCTCAGTTGCCGAGACGGCCCGCGCGATGGGCAAGAACGAGGGCGCGATCAAGGCGTTGCAATATCGCGCCGTCCGCGCCCTGGCCCGCCTGCTCCCGGACGGTTTCCAGCCCTGAGCCCCTGCGACGACGATCACTCTTCGTGATTTCGGCAGCGGCCGGCCCGTAACCCGTGCCCGCCGCGGACCGTTTCTCCGGGTGCGACCGGTGGTTGCCCCGGCGCCCCCGGACCACCCGGTCCGGAGCAGCGCGGCCGGCCAACACCTTCGTCCGTCGGCGTACGCCGCCGCCGGTCGCTGGGAACCACCACGGCCGAGGCGGCCGTGACCAGCGAGAGGGGGTGCCTGCGGTGGACAGTGACCTCTTCTCCCGTCGTCGGGCCGCACGTTTCGCCCAGCTTCTCGACGAGGCGAACGGCGGCCGGCGTCACCATGTCCGGTCCCGTGCCGACGAGTCGCTCACCGCCCTGGTGGCGGTCGGTCAGCGACTCGTCGCCGAGCGGCCGGACATCGAGGTCGACGCGGAGTTCCGCAGCGGGCTCCGGGCCATGCTGGTGGCGACCGCGGAGCGGGACGGCATGGGCGCGGCGACCACGACCACACCCGCCCGCACGACCGAGGCGGCTTCGCGTGGCTCGCTGCTGGGCGCGGTGACCGCCCGTCAGATCCGCGCCCGGGGCGCCATCCTGGTCGGCATCGCCGCCGGCGCCGTCGCCGTGTCGGGCATCTCCGCCGCCAGCGAGGACGCGGTCCCCGGCGACGCGCTGTACGGCATGAAGCGCTCCACCGAACGCGCCCAGCTCGCCCTGACCGGCTCCGACCTCAGCCGGGGCCAGCTCTTCCTCGACTTCGCCCGTACCCGGCTGGACGAGGCCGGCACGCTCCGCGGCGACCTGGCCGGGTTCAGCGCGGTGCTGGACGACATGGACGCCGACACCCGCCAGGGCGTGCGGCTGCTCACCACCACCGCCGCCCAGCGCTCCGACCCGGCCGGGCTGGACGCGGTGAACACCTTCGTGACCGGGCAGCGCAAGGCGGTCGGTGGCCTGCTCGACGGGGCCAGCCGCGCCGAGCGGGACCGGACCCGCCGTTCGCTGGCCCTGCTGGACGCGATCCGCAAGCGCTCCGACGCGCTGCGCGCCGCCATCGCCTGCGGCCTGCCCGCGCCGGTCGCCAGCGACGCGCTCGGCCCGGCCCCGGCGACCTGCCCCAGCGACCGCTGAGCGGCAGAGCCGTTCACACCACAGTTGCGCCTTCGGACGTCCGCCCGTAACCGACCCCCGACTACCCTCAGGGGTGCAGCGGTCGTCGTACGGAGGGAGGTCGGATGGCCCGCACCCGCAAGGTCACGGTCAGCACCGACGTCCACGGGCACACCGCCGGCTGGGCCGACGCCGAGCTCGACCGGCCCGTCCCCGCCGAGCCGGACCCCACCGCCGCGGCCTTCTTCGACGTGGACAACACGATGATGCAGGGCGCCTCGATCTACTGGTTCGCCCGTGGCCTGGCCGCCCGCAAGTACTTCACCACCGGCGACCTGGCCCGGTTCGCCTGGCAGCAGGCCCGGTTCCGGCTGCTGGCCACCGAGAACGCCGTCGACATGTCGCAGGCCAAGGAGGCCGCCCTGGCCTTCATCGAGGGCTGGCGGGTGGACGAGATCGAGCGCCTCGCCGAGGAGATCTTCGACGAGCTGATGGCCCCGCGCATCTGGGCCGGTACCCGCCGGCTCGCGCAGCGGCACCTCGACGCCGGCGAGCGGGTGTGGCTGGTCAGCGCCGCCCCGGTGGAGATCGGCCGGGTGATCGCCACTCGGCTCGGCCTGACCGGTGCGGTGGGTACGGTGGCCGAGGTGGTCGACGGCGCGTACACCGGGCGGCTGGTCGGCGACCTGATGCACGGGCCGGCCAAGGCGGAGGCGGTCGCCCAGCTCGCCGCGGTGGAGGGGCTGGACCTGACGCGCTGCGCCGCCTACAGCGACTCGGTTAACGACCTGCCGATGCTCACCGCCGTCGGGCGGGCGGTCGCGATCAACCCGGACGGGACGCTGCTGCGGCAGGCCCGCGAGCGGGGCTGGGAGGTGCGGGACTTCCGCACCGGGCGGCGGGCCGTCAAGATCGCCGTACCCTCCACCGCCGCGGCCGGCCTGCTCGCCGGCGCGGTCAGCGCCGGCCTGGCCCTCCACCGCCGCCGCCGCACCCCCTGACCCCCACCACGAAGCACCCACCCCGCCCCGCCGCGCAGCCCGCCCCCACCGAAGCGCGCACCTACAGAGAAAGCGTGGCTATTCGGCGAGGAATAGCCACGCTCTCTCTGTAAGTGCGGCTCGGCGAGGAGGTGCGACGGGCGGGGGTGCGGGTCAGGGGCCGAAGGGGTCGGGGCGGCGTTCCAGGAGTTTGTGGAGGGTGTGCTGGATGGTTTCGCGGACCTGATCGGCGAGGTTGAACACGACCAGCGGGTCGTCGGCGGAGTCGGTGAGGTGCGCCGTCGGGATCGGCGGGCAGAACTCGATCAGCCACTTGCTCGGCAACGGCACCATGCCCAGCGGCCCGAGCCACGGGAACGTCGGCGTGACCGGGAAGTACGGGAGCTTCAGCAGCCGGGCGAGCGGCTTGATGTCGGCGAGCATCGGATAGATCTCCTCGCCGCCGACGATGGCGACCGGCACGATCGGGGTGGCGGTGCGCAGCGCCGCCGAGACGAAACCGCCTCGGCCGAACCGTTGCAGCTTGTAGCGGTCGGAGTAGAGCTTGCCGATGCCCTTGAAGCCCTCGGGGAAGACGCCGACGAGTTCACCGTTGCGGAGCAGCCGCTCCGCGTCCGGGTTGCAGGCGACCGTGCCGCCGGTCTTGCGGGCGATCTCCGAGACCACCGGCATCCGGAACACCAGGTCGGCGCCGAGCAGCCGCAGGTAGCGGCGCGCCGGGTGCTGGTCGTGCAGGGCGGTGGAGAGGATCAGCGCGTCCAGGGCGACCGTGCCGGAGTGGTTGCCGACGACCAGACCCGCCCCGTCGCCGGGCACGTTCTCCAGGCCGGTGACCTCGGTGCGGAACCAGTCCCGGTAGAGCAGGCGCAGCAGCGGGTGGAAGACCGAGTCGGTCAGGTCCGGGTCGAAGCCGAACTCGTCGACCTCGTACTCGCCGGAGAGCCGTCGGCGCAGGAAGGCCAGGCCGGCCGCGACCCTGCGGTCCCAGTGGTCCCCCGGCCGGTCCGGCACCGCCGCCCCGGTCGGGGCGTCCGCCGGCACCCGCCCGGCCTCGTCGCCATGGGTGGACCGGTTCCGCGCCCCGGTCGCCGGCTCGTCGACCCCGATGTTCAGCTCGTCGGCCCCGGTGCCGGGCTCGTCGCTCCGGGCGCCGGGCTCGTCGGCGGCGGTGCCGGGCTCGTCGGTCCCGGCGGACGGCTCGTCGCTGGTGGACTGGTTCGCGCCCGTCCGGGCGGACGGGATCGGCTCGTCGGTGGCGGAGGTGTCCGGCTCGGTCAGGGCCGCCGGCTCCGCGGCGGCGGCGGCCGTGGTACGCCGGTGCCCGTTGCTTCGCGTCGGCTGACCGCCCGGCCCGGCCACGGTCAGCGGTACGTCGTACCGACCGTCGGGCCGCTCCTCGGACCGGCTCACGAGCGCTCCCGAACGGCCGACCGGACCTGACGGATGCTCTCCAGCACGAGCTGCTCGGCGGTGGCCAGGGTGTTGCGGGTGAGCACCACTCCGCCGTGGTGGGCGCGGATGAAGTCGTCGAACGCGGCGGCGGTGGAGCGCGGGGTGAAGCCGTACTCCCGCTCCAGCCGGCTGGTGTCGACCACCCGGCCGTGCACGAACAGGTCGACCTGGTCGAGGCCGTAGCGGCCGAAGCCGAGGTTGCGGGCGAGCGCGGCGGCACCGGACAGGCCCGGCTCCAGCACCGGCACGGCGACCCGGCCGGCCCGGCGGATCGCCTGGGAGAGCGAGAGCACCCCCGGCCCGGCGACGTTGTAGGTGCCCGGGTGCTCCTCGGCGATGGACCGGTGCAGCACCTCCAAGGCGTCGTCGAAGTGCACGAACTGCAGCCGCGGGTCGCGCCCGAAGACGGTGGGCACCACCGGCTGGGAGAAGTAGCGGGTGAGCGTGGTGTCGGCGGTGGAGCCGATGAACGGCGCGAAGCGCAGCACGGTCGCGGTCACGTCGGGACGGCGGCGGCGGAAGCCGCGGACGTACCCCTCGATGTCGAGGATGTCGCGGCCGAAACCGCCGCGCGGCACCTCGCGCGGCTCGGTCTCCTCGGTGAAGACCGCCGGGTCGCGGAAGGACGCACCGTACGCGGCCGTGGAGGAGCGGACCACCAGCTTGCGCAGCCGCGGCGCCCGCTGGCAGGCGGCGAGCAGCTGCATGGTGCCGATGACGTTCTGCTCCTTCATCGCCGCCCGGCCGCCGTGCTGGGGGTCGGGCGAGCTGACCAGGGCGAGGTGCACCACGGCGTCGACGTCCAGGTCGACGAGGAGCCCGCCGAGCGAGCCGAGGTCGAGCCGGACCCGCTCGACCCGGTCGAGCAGGTCGGTGAACTCGGGGCCGGGGGTGGCCGGGTCGACGCCGATCACCCGCTCGATGCGCGGGTCGGCGGCGAGCCGGGCGGCGACGTGCGCGCCGAGATAGCGGCCGACCCCGGTGACGACGACGACCCCCGGAGCACCTGAGGTGCCACCGGGGGTCATCTCGTACGCCCTGACCGGCAGACGGGACCGAGCCGGGACGTCCGCGGCCTGATCACCTGAGCCTCCGAGGGTCGACAGTTGGCAAGTGGTGCCGGAAGCCGGGCCGTGGCCCGGCCCCGGTCACTTGCCGAGACGGCGACGCTGGACGCGGGTCTTGCGCAGCAGCTTGCGGTGCTTCTTCTTAGCCATGCGCTTGCGGCGCTTCTTGACCACCGAGCCCATACGACAGCCTTTCAATGCAAACGTGCGGGGCGGACGAGTGACGCCACGTCGGTGGCGCCGGTGACCGCTTGCGGACAACGGACCGGACCAGCCTGGTGGCGTCGGGGCTCACCGGCGAGGGTCACGATCGGCTCCAGGGTAGCCGGAGTGCGTCAGCAGGACCAACGCGCCCCCGTCGATGCCCGTTACGTCGCAGTCGGCGCACCGCCCGGCGAGGGATCAGGCGGTTTCCTGAAACGCGCCCCGGAGGTAGTCGTGCACCGCGTGCTCCGGGACCCGGAACGACCGGCCGACCCGGACCGCGGTGAGCTCACCGCTGTGCACCAGGCGGTAGACCGTCATCTTGGACACCCGCATGACCGACGCCACCTCGGCGACGGTGAGGAACTTGACATCCGACAGCCGACCGTCGGACTGCGACCCGGCCATGGCTCACCCGACCCATCCCATGCCCGGCGCGTACCGAGCGACCGGAGCTTCCGTCCGGGCCGGCAACGCGCGTGTTACCAGTACGGTAGCGGGGCCGCTGTGACCGGCGCGATCCCTTCGTACAACTGATCATGCCCGGGTCGCCGTTCACCCGACCGTGACCTGCCGTTTCGCCCCCGCCTGCGCGCGGCGTCCCGTTCCCGGGACCGGTGGCGGGCACCGGTCCCGCGAGGCCCCGACGGCGACCGGCGGACTCATTCGGCCCGCAGCGCGACCACCGGGTCGAGCCGGCCGGCCCGCTGCGCCGGCACCACCCCGAAGACGATGCCCACCGCCGCCGACACCCCGAACGCCAGCGCCAGCGACCACCAGGTGATCGCGGCCGGGATCGGCGAAAAGGCGTCCACCAGCAGCGCGGTGCCCACGCCGAGCGCCATCCCGGTCAGCCCGCCGATCGCGGTGAGCAGCACCGCCTCCAGCAGGAACTGCACGCCGATGTCGCGGGGGCGGGCGCCGACGGCCTTGCGCAGGCCGATCTCCCGGGTCCGTTCGCGCACCGAGACCAGCATGATGTTGGAGACGCCCACCCCGCCGACGAGCAGCGAGATGCCGGCGATGGCCGCGAGCACGCCGGTGAGCACGCCGAGGATGTCGCCGAGCACGCCGAGGATCTGCTGCTGGGTGACCGCGCTGAACTCGGTGTCCGGGTGCCGGCGGGACAGCTCGGCGACGATCCGGTCGCCCAGCTCGTCGATCCGCTCCCGGTCCGGGGCCTTGACCGCGATGCCGTCCACCCGCTGGGTGCCCCAGAGCCGCTGGGCCGCGGTGACCGGCACGTGCACCTCGTCGTCCCGGTCGACGCCGAGGCTCTGCCCGAGCGGCGCGAACACCCCGATCACCCGGAACCGGACGCCGGCGAGCGCGACCTGCTGGCCGAGCGGATCCCGGTCGGGAAAGAGCGCGCGGGCCACCGAGTCGCCGAGCACCGCCACCCGGCGGCTGGTGTCCACGTCGGCACCGGTCAGGTAGCGGCCCCGGGCCAGCGAGCGGGTGAAGACCGTCGGGGTGGTCTCCAGCACCCCCTGCACGGTGGTGAAGTCGGAGCGGTTGCCGGCCCGGGCCGTCGCGCCGGAGGCGATGGTGACCGCGACCCGGCTGGGATCGCCGACCACCCGGGAGACCGCGTCGACGTCGGAGAGGGTCAGCGGGGAGACCACCGGCGCGGTGCCGACGTCGATCCGGCCCGGTACCACCAGCAGCAGGTTGGAGCCGAGCCCCTCGACCTGCTGTTCGACCTTCTGCTTGGTACCGGTGCCGATGGCGACCAGCAACACCACGGACGCCACCCCGATGATCACGCCGAGCATGGTCAGCGCGCTGCGCATCCGGTTGGCCCGCAGCGCGTCCAGCGCCACCCGCCACGCCTCGGCGAGCCTCACGACACCCCGCCGGCCCGCTCGTCGCCCACCCGGTCCGGCCCGGCCGCGTCCACCTGGGAGATGCCCCGGGTCGCGGCGTCCGCGCCGAGTCGCGGCCCGGCCGCACGGTCCGCGTCCGGTCCCGGCCGGTCGGCGGCGTCCACCTCGGATCCCGGTCCGGCCCCTTCGGGGGTACGCCGATCGGCCGCCGGATCGCGCGGAAGGCGTCCGGTGGCTCCGGTGGCGCCACCGGAGCCACCGGACGGGCGCCCCGGGCCGCTTCCGGACGCGGACCGGGGCTCCGCGCTGGGAGCGTCCACCAGTGTGTCAGGTACCGCCACGGGCCCGGACGCCGGTCGATCATGAGCGGTCGAGGCGCTGTCCGACACCACCACCCCGTCGCGCATCGCGATCCGCCGTCGGGCCCGGGCCGCCACCTCGTTGTCGTGGGTCACCATCACCAGCGCCACTCCGGACTCGGCGTTGAGCTGCTCCAGCAGGGCCAGCACCGCCTGGCCGGTCACCGTGTCCAGGTTGCCGGTCGGCTCGTCGGCGAGCAGCACCGTCGGGTCGGTGACCAACGCCCGGGCGATCGCCACCCGCTGCTGCTCGCCACCGGAGAGCTGGTTGGGGCGGTGGTCCAGCCGGTGTCCCAGGCCGACCCGGCCGAGCATCGCGGCCGCCCGCTCGCGCCGCTGCCGGGCCCCGACGCCGCGGTAGACCAGCGGCAGCGCCACGTTGTCCACCGCCGACGTGCGCGGCAGCAGGTGGAACGCCTGGAAGACGAAGCCGATGGTCTCGTTGCGCAGCGTCGCCAGCTCCGGCGCGGAGAGGGCGCCGACGTCGCGACCGCCGATCACCAGCCGACCGCCGGTGGGCTGGTCCAGCCCGCCGAGCAGGTGCATCAGGGTCGACTTGCCGGAGCCGGACGGCCCGACCACGGCCACGTAATCTCCCGGCGCCACGGTCAGCGAGACGCCGCGCAGCGCCGGCACGGAGACACCGTCGAGCTGGTACGTCCGGGAGACGTCCACCGCCTCGATCGCCGCCGGACCGCTCACGGCCATCCCCTCGTCGGCTTGGTCCGCACGCTCACCGGGTCACCGTCGTTCGCGGCTGCGGGGCTCGCGGGACCGGCGCACTCCTCGCGCTCACCGGACTTCCTGGCCGTCCTGGACCTGGTCGGTGCCGCGCACCACGACGCGGTCGCCGGCCTGCACCCCGTCGAGGATCTGCACCAGGTCCTGCCCCTGCACGCCCACCGTCACCGGCGCCCGGTCCGCCCGGCCGTCGCGGACCAGCCAGACGGCGTCCCGGCCGTCGGCGGAGAAGACCGCCGAGGCGGGGACGGTGACCGCGTCGGCGGCCTCGCGTACCCGCAGGTGCACCACGGCGTTCATGCCGGGGCGGGGCGCCGGTGCGGCCTCGCCCTCGCCGAGCCGGCCCGCACCGAGGGCGAGCCGCACCCGGTAGGTGACCCCGCCCCGGGCGGAGCTGGTGGGCAGCACGTCGACCGAGCGGACCGTGGCGTCGTAGCTGGCGCCGGTGACCGCGTCCAGTTCGACGTCGGCGACCAGGCCGGGGCGGACCAGCAGCACGTCGGTCTCGTCCACCTCGGCGAGCAGGCCGAGCGCGCCCGTGTCCACGATGGTCAGCACGGGCGTGCCGGCGGTGACCCGGCCGCCGGCGACCACCGCGTCGTCCACGCCCGGCGGTGGGCCGGCGCGGGACGGGGTGAGCGCCGACGGATCGATCCCGGCCGGCACCTGCCCGCCGCCGAGCAGGGCGGACAGGTCGGTGCCACCGCCGCCCGGGGCGCCGCCGGGCTGCACGACTCCCCCGATCGGGGCGCGCAGGGTCAGCGCGTCGACGGTCGCCTTCGCCAGGTCGTACGCCTGCCGGGCCTGGAGCCGTTGCGCGGCCGACAGCGCGCCGACCGCCGAGTTGAGACCGGCGACGCCCCGCTGCACCGACCGGACGGCCTGGTCGGCGGTACGCGCCGCGGCGGCGTACTGCTGCTGGGCGGAGGTCACCTGGGCGAGCAGCGCGTCCCGTACCTGCTGGTCGGCGATCTTCCCGGCGGCGTTCCGGGCGGCGTCGAACGCCTCGTCGGCGGCCTGGTCGGTGCCGCGCCGGCGGATGCCCAGGTCGCCCACGCCGACGCCCCGGCCGGCCCGTTCGGCGGCCCGGAGGGCGTCGCGCGCCTGGCGGAGGCGCTCCTGGGCGGACGGGGAGTTGATCACGGCGAGCACCTGACCGCGCCTGACCCGCTGGCCCGGCTGGACCCGCAGACTGCTGACGGTGCCGTCGGCGGGTGCGGTCAGGGTGGCCGCGGCGCGGGCGGTCACGGTGGCCGGAGCGTCGATCACCTCGGCGACGGCGGCCCGGCCGGCCGGGGCCAGCGCGACGGTGGACTCGTCGTCCCCGCAGGAGGCGGCGGTGGTGCCGGTGAGGACGACGACGGCGAGCAGGGCGGTGAGCAGGCGGGGCCGCGTGGCTACGGGGGGCCGCGGCGAATCGGGGCGGCGCACGGGCCAACCTTAGCCCCGCGTCGATACGACGCCGAACGGCGCGATCGGCCTACCGGCCGGCCCGCGTCCACCCGGCGAAGAGTCGGTCCCCTGTCATCGGACGATCGTCCGGACGTAGGCGACGCACTCGTCGTGCAGGGCGGTCCACGGGTCGCCGAGAACCTGCTCGGACGCGTCGTCCAGCGACCGCCGGTCGTGCACCACGGCCCGGAAGAAGTCGAGCACCTGCTGCTCGCCGTACCGGTCGACGAGGTGGCGGACGGCCAGGTAGCCGACCCCGTAGCTGCCGCCGACCCGGTCGGCCGGGGCGGCGTCGGCCGGGGTCAGGGCGTCCAGCCGGCCGTTCCACCCGCCGGCGACGAGCTGCCCGGCCTCGTCCAGCCCCTCGTAGCGGCTCACCGGCGCCCCGTCGGCACCGGCGTACTCGGCCAGCCCCTCCACCAGCCACCAGGTCTGCTTGCCCGGGTAGCCCCGCGCCGGCAGCGAGGCGGCGTGGGTCAGCTCGTGCCGCAGCAGCTCACCGGTGGCGGTGGCGGTCAGCCCGTCGGCGTTGAGCACCACCTCGTGGTGGCCGCCGCCGACGGTGACCGCGTACCCGGCGGTCCACTTCGGTCGGCCACCGCCGTACCAGCGTCGCCACTCGGGGCCGCCGGCGTAGAAGATCCGGTAGCGGTCCGGCGGTGGGCCGGCGACCGCGTACCGGTCGGCGACCGTCGCCGCGGCCTCGGCCTCGGCGAGCAGGCCGGGCAGCTTCCCGCGCAACGCCGGGGTGGTGGCCACCATGGTGCGCGGGCCGACGGCGACGACCAGGTCGCTGACCTCCCAGGGGCGGACCCCGGCCTGCGCGGAGCGAGACTCCTCGACGGCGACCAGCAGCGGTACGCCGCCGTTCTCCCGCCAGCGGGTGCCGATCAGGACCGGGCTGGGCGCGCAGTTCGGCACGAGGAAGCAGTACCGGAAGGTCACCAGTTGCCGCCACTGCCCCGCCTGCCCGGCGACCGGGATGGGCAGCCCGGACGGCTCGGCCCGCCACACCGTCACCCGGAGCGCGCGCAGTGCGGCGAAGCGGCGGCCCAGATCGGCGCGGGCGGCGGGGTCCGCGACGGCGAGGAAACCGCGCCGATCGCCGCCGAGCAGGGCGTCCGCCTGCCGGGCGAGCTGGGCGGAGAGCTGGTCGCCCATCCGGCGGGCAGCCGCCGTGGCCGGATCGGGCGGGCGGGTGGCGGAGCGATCCACCGGGGCGCGCTCGGGGGTGCCATCGACCAAGCCGGCCAGCAGCGCCGCCGGTACGCCGCAGCCCACCACCGCCAGCACCACCGCGACCGCGACCCAGAGCGGCCAGCGGCGGCGTGAGCCGGGCTCGCCCACCCCGGCGGTCGGGGGCGGCTGGTCCACCCGTGCAGTCGGGCTCGACTCGTCCCCGTCAGTAGGGCGCGACTCGTCGGCCCCGTCGGTGAGGCGCGGCTCGTCCACCCCGTCGGTCACCGGCGAAGGGTACGACCAATCGGGGCGATCCGGCCAGAGCCGCCCGCGCGTCGGCAGCATGCCGGCGGGCCTGCACACCCGGTGGAACCCTCTGCCGCAGGACGGTGGCGTGCACACGGACAGTGACCGGGGCGGCGTCGGAAGGGGGTGTCTACTCGCCTATCGAGCTGATGACGTTAACGACTCACGGAAGGCCGGCTCCGGTGGCGTTGCGACGGAGCCGGCTGCCGTCCGACAGAGACGGGCCGCTACCCGGCTGGCCGCCGGACCACAGCCGCGCGTCAGGGGTGGCCCGAATCGTTTACGACATCAGATCGACAGGGCGCGACCACCGCAGGTGGGGTGCCGTGGACGGGCCGCCCACCGGAGCCCTCACCAGCGGTCGCCGTCAGCGGGTCACCCACAGCGCCGGGATCCAACCCGCCAGCAGACACCACCGGAAGGCCGGACCATGAACCACCGGCAGGCGCCGAGATCGGACCGACCAGCAGCCACCACAGGAGGCGCGACCACGAGCTACCCGGCGGCGCGAGCGGGTGACTGGGCCCGGTCAGGCCGGGTGGCCGCTGTGGCTGAGCAGCGCCCGGTCCACGGCCCAGAGGGCGACCAGACCCACCGCGAGCAACGGATGCCCGGCGAGGGCGAGCAGCACGCCGGCGGCGAGGAAGCAGGCCGCCTGGACGGCGTACTTGGCTGCCGGGGCGCCCCGGACCCGGGCCCGGGGCGAGCAGAAGACGCCCCAGACCAGCGCGATCAACAGCGGTGCGCCGAGCCCGGCGACCAGCCGGACGGCCAGGCCCGCGTCGAGGGTGAAGCCCCACCAGCCGGCGGCGACGAGCATCGCCATCTCCACCAGGAAGGCGATCGTCAGCAGTACGGCCCTCATCAGGACTCCCAGTCCCGGTACGCGGTGTCCAACGCGGCCACCAACTGGTCGAAGGACCGGTCGATGCCTCGGGGCAGGCCGAAGCCACCGGCCGCCTCCAGGGTGACGAAGCCGTGCACGGCGCTGCGGAACAGGCGTGCGGCGTCGACGGCGGCGTCACCGGTCAGGCCGTACCCGTGCAGGATCGCGTAGACGGTGTCGAGGGCCCGCCGGCCGGCGGCGACGTGCTCGGGGTCGGTCGGGTCGGGCACCCGCTGCGCCGCCGGGTAGCGGCCGGGGTGCCGGCGGGCGTAGTCGCGCCAGGCGGTGGCGACCGCCCGCAGCGCGTCCGCCCCGGCGCGCCCGGCGGCGGCCGAGGTCATCGCGTCGGCGAGTTCGTCGACGGCCAGCGCGGCCAGCTTCTGGCTCAACGCGTCGGCACCCTTGACGTGCTTGTAGAGGCTGGGCAGCGCGACGCCGAGCCGGCCGGCGAGCGCGGCCAGGGTCAGCCGCTCGTAACCGACCTCGTCGGCGAGGCGGGCCGCCTCGCGGACCACCGTCGACGGGGTGAGCCCGGCCCTAGGCACGCGTGGTCACCGCCAGGAACTCGACGAGCTGGGCAGCGGTGGCCGCCGGCTGGTCGGCGTGCGGGTAGTGGCCGGAGTCGGCGATCATGCGGGCCTCTGCGGTGTCGAAGAGGCGGCGGGCGGCGCGCGCCTCGCCGCCCGGGTCGGCGAAGTCGGGGTCCTTCGCGCCCATCAGCACCAGCACCGGCTGCCGCACGTCGGCCGCCCGGGCCGTCCAGTGCGGGGCGACCGGCGCGACCACGCCGCGGACCGCCGCCATCCGGCCGCGCAGGCCGGCGACCAGCTCCCTGCGGTACGCGGCGTCGTCGGCGGGCCGGTCACCGGGGAAGAGCGTCCGGTGGAACATGCCGAACAGCCGGGGACTGCGCAGCACCGCCGCCTGGGCCAGCCGCATCGCCGGGTTGGGCCGGGGCTGGGCCACGAACGCGCCGATCTGCACGATGCCGTTGACCAGGTCGGGCGCGTCCCCGGCGGCGAAGACGACGGCCGCCGCGCTGGACGAGCTGCCGACCAGGGTGGCCGGGCCGCCGAGGGTACGCACCACGGCCAGCAGGTCCGAGCCGACCTCGGCCGGGGCGTACGACGGCCAGTGGGCGCTGGAGTCGCCGTGCCCCCGGACGTCCACCGAGGCCACCCGGTAGCCGGCCGCGACCAGCAGCGGGATCAGGTGGCGGAAGGATCGTCGGTTCTCCCCCATGCCGTGCGCGAGGACCACCAGCGGCCCCTCGCCGTGCACCTCGTACGCGATGGTGCCGCCGTCCCGCTCCACCCGGCTAATGCTCATAGCCATAAAGCTAAGAGCATTAGCCAGGTGTGTCAACGGTCGAACGCCCGAGTCACCTCAACGGCTGAGTCACTTCTTGGAGACCAGGGCCCGGCCGAAGAACATCAGGTTCGCGGGGCGCTCGGCGAGCCGGCGCATCAGGTAGCCGTACCAGTCCTCGCCGTAGGGCAGGTAGGTCCGCACGGTGTAGCCCTCGCCGACCAGCCGGGCCTGCTCCTCCGGCCGGATGCCGTACAGCATCTGGAACTCGAAGCGGTCCGGGCCGCGGTCGAACCAGCGGGCCCGGTCCTCGCCGATGGCGATCAGGCGCGGGTCGTGGGTGGCCAGCATCGGGTAGCCGTCCCCGGACATGAGCACGTTCAGGCAGCGGACGTACGACTTGTCCACCTCGCGGGCCGACTGGTACGCCACCGACTCCGGCTCCTTGTACGCGCCCTTGCAGAGCCGTACCCGGGACCCAGCGCCGGCCAGCTCGCGGCAGTCCGACTCGGTCCGCCGCAGGTACGCCTGGAGCACCGCGCCGGTGGCCGGGAAGTCCTTGCGCAGGTTGGCCAGGACGCTCAGCGTCGAGTCGGTGGTGGTGTGGTCCTCCATGTCGAGGGTGACCGTGGTGCCCGCCTCGTCGGCAGCCAGGCAGATGGCCCGCGCGTTGTCGTAGGAGAGCTGCTCGTCGAACTTCTGGCCGAGAGCGGAGAGCTTCACGCTGACCTCGGCGGGCGGGGTGAGCCCGGCGGCGGAGAGCAGCTTCAGCAGCTTGAGGTACTCGTCGCGGGTGGCGTTGGCCTGCTCGGGAGTGACGGTGTCCTCGCCGAGGTTGTCGATGGTGACCGCGAGGCCGTCGGCGACGAGTTCGCGGGTCGCGCGCAACGCGTCGTCGGTGCCGGCGCCGGCGACGAACCGGCGGACGACGTCCCGGGTGAACGGGGCCGTCGCGATGAGCCGCTCGACCTGGGATGACCGGGAGGCGGCAAGGATGACGGAACGGAGCATGAGCCGAGCGTAACGCCCGTGCACCGGGCTCCGTCGCGGGGCGGCCGAGCCGCCGCGACGGCCCGTGACAGCCGTCCCAATGGCATCACGAGCACCGTCCGGGGGACGACGGAAGTGGCGTCGATCAGCTACAACGATGCCGTGGATGGACACCCCCGCCGCCGGCTCCGGTCGGCCTCCGTGCAGCTGGGCGCGCTCACCGCCCTGGCGCTCGCCCTCTCCGGCTGCAACATGACCTCCGACGACGACGATGACGACGACTGCGCCCTCGGTCCGGCCGGCGGCGGGGACACGGTCGCGCTGGCGATGCGGGTACCGACGGTCACCACCGGCAGCGCCGGCGCCGAGCCCCGGCCGGTGGCCGCGGCCCTGCCCGAGCGCGGCGGTTTCGGCACCCACCTCGCCTCCTGCGGGGGCTGAGGTGCGGCGCGAGGCGGCCACCCCCCGCCCGGACTGGGACGCCACCATCCGCGAGCAGGGCCTGGTGTACGTCGACACCGAGCTGCCCGACGGCGGGACCATGTCGTACTGGGACGAGACGGCGGCGTACGCCTTCGACCTGACCGAGGTGCTGCGGCTCGAGGAAGCCACCGAGGAGCTGCACCGGATGTCGGTGGCCGCGGCCGAGCACGTCGTCGCCCGCGGCCGGTACGCCGAGTTCGGCATCCCGGCCTGGGCCGCCGAGGCGGTCGCCCGGTCGCTGCGCGAGGGTCCGCCGACCCTCTACGGCCGCTTCGATCTCGCCTATGACGGCAGTTGGCCGCCGAAGCTGCTGGAGTACAACGCCGACACCCCCACCGCCCTGGTGGAGGCGAGCATCATCCAGTGGTACTGGCTGGAGCAGACGCACCCGGACGCCGACCAGTGGAACAGCCTGCACGAGCGGCTGGTGGGCGCCTGGGCCAAGATCGGTGCCGGCCTGCACGACCGGCGGGTGCACGTGACCTGGTCGAACGAGGAGGAGTCGGGCGAGGACCAGATCACCGCCGGGTACCTGGCCGAGACCGCCCGCCAGGCCGGGCTGGACGTGACGCTGCTGCCGATCCAGCACGTCGGCTGGGACGGCCGGCGCTTCGTCGACGCCGACGACCACCCGGTGACCACCTGCTTCAAGCTCTACCCCTGGGAGTGGATGCTGGCCGAGCCGTACGGGCCGGCGGCGCTGGAGCCGGGCACCCCGACCACCTGGATCGAGCCGGCCTGGAAGCTGCTGCTGTCCAACAAGGCGCTGCTCGCCGTGCTCTGGGAGCTGTACCCGGGGCACGAGTACCTGCTGCCGGCGTACCTGGACTCGCCGCGCGGGATGGCGGAGTACGTGGCGAAGCCGCTGCTCGGCCGGGAGGGCGCCGCGGTGCGGATCGTCACCGGCGACACCGAGATCACCAATCCGGGCGACTACGGCGACGAGGGCTTCTGCTACCAGGAGTTCCGGGCGCTGCCGGACTTCGCCGGCAACCGTACGGTGCTGGGGAGCTGGATCGTCGACGGCGAGTCGGCCGGCGTCGGCCTGCGGGAGAGCGAGAGTCTCATCACTGACGGTTACGCGCGGTTCCTGCCGCACTACATCGACGCGCCGCGCGCCCCGTGAGTCGTCTACCGTTGGGGTCGTGAACTTCGACGCGTACGCCCGGACCGGCGTTGACCTCGTCAACGCCCGCCTGGACGACCTCGACGACCTGCGGGCCCTCTTCCCGGACGACAACGCGTGGATGCGCGACGAGGTCGCCGAACGGGACCTGGTGATCTTCCGGCGGGCGCAGAAGCGCCTGCGCGACGTGTTCGAGTTCGGCACCTCCGGGCGGGACGTCCAGGCGGTGGCCGAGCTGAACGCCCTGCTGGAGGCGTTCCCCGTGCAGCCGCGGATCTCCGGGCACGACTCCAGCGACTGGCACATGCACGTGACCAGCCGGGGCGCGTCGGTCAGCGCGGAATACCTGGCCGGCGCGGTCTGGGGCCTGTCGGTCTGGCTCTGCGAGTACGGCAGCGCCCGGTTCGGGGTCTGCGCGGACGAGCGCTGCGGCAACGTCTACCTGGACACCTCGTCCAACTGCTGCCGCCGGTTCTGCTCGGAGCGCTGCGCCACCCGCTCCCACGTGGCCGCCCACCGCGCCCGCAAGCGCGCCGCCGTCGGCGAGCAGCAGCTCCCCGTCCCCACCCAGGCCGACTCCCTCACCCCCGTCCCCTGACCCACCTGATCGCCCGGTCGATCAGGAAGTTGTCGCCCCGGCACGCCGAGGCGGAGGGCGACAACTTCCTGATCAACGGGGAGGCGCCGGGGCCGGGAGCGGTCAGGCGTCGACCGGGGAGGGGGCGGTGAGGTGGGCGCGGGCGAAGGCGAGGGCCTCGCGGAGGTCCGCCTCGCGGTCGGCGCGGCTCTTCGCGCCCCGGGTGGTGACCTCGACGGCCACCGAGCCGGTGAAGCCCCGGCCGGCCAGTGAGCGCAGCAGTTCGGCGCAGGGCTGGCTGCCGCGCCCGGGCACCAGGTGCTCGTCGCGCCCCTCGCCGGTGCCGTCGCCGAGGTGCACGTGCGCCAGCCGGTCGCCCATCCGGTCGGCCATCGCCAGCGAGTCGGTGTGCGAGGCGGCACAGTGCGACAGGTCGAGGGTGTACGAGGCGTACCCGGCCTCGGTCGGGTCCCAGCCGGGCACGTACGGCACGAACTGGCGGCCGGCCATCCGGACCGGGTACATGTTCTCCACCGGGAAGAGCAGGTCCGGGAACTCGCCGGCGATCGCGTCGAGCCCCTCGGCGAAGTTGCGGGCGTAGTCCCGCTGCCAGGTGAACGGCGGGTGCACCACCACGACCGGCGCGCCCAGGGTGGCGGCCAGCTCGGCCGAGCGGCGCAGCCGCTCCCAGGGGTCGGGGCTCCACACCCGCTGGGTCACCAGCAGGCACGGCGCGTGCACCGACAGGACCGGCACGCCGTAGTGCTCGGAGAGGCCGCGCAGCGCGCCGGCGTCCTGGCTCACGGCGTCGGTCCAGACCATCACCTCGACGCCGTCGTAGCCGAGCGCCGCGGCAAGCTGGAACGCCGCCGCGGTCCGCTCAGGGAAGACCGAGGAACTGGACAGGAGCACGGGGACGCGGGAAGTCACACCCCTCAGGGTAGCCCGACCCGTCCCCACGCCTCAGGACGAGCGGCGTCAAATGGCGCAGAACGACCGACGCGGATCACATCGGCTCCAGCTGATCCAGCCGGCGGAGGATGACGCCCTCCCGCAACGCCCACGGGCAGATGTCCAGCGCCGGGACGTCCAAGCGACGCATCACCGCCTCGGCCACCACCGCACCGCCGAGCAGCTGGTGCGCCCGCCCCGTGCTGACCCCCTCCAACTCCGCGAGCTGGGCCGGTGGGATGTGCCGGATGAAGCCGAGCACCTGCTGCAGCCCGGTGCGGGTGAGGCTGCGCCGGGCCCAGAGCCCGGCCGCGGACGGCGCCGCGCCGGCCAGCCGGGCCAGCATCCGGAAGGTTTTGGAGGTGGCGACAGGGCGCTCCCAGCCCACCCCGGCGAGCTTCTCCACCACCGGGTCGAGCAGCCCGTCGACGTACTCCCGCAGCTCCTCCACGGCCTCGGCGGACGGCGGCACCTGCCCGGTCGGGTCCACCCGCAGCCGCTCCCGGCTCAACCGCCCGGCCCCCAGCGGCAGGGAGACCGCGACGTCCGGGTCCTCGTCGATGCCGGCCGCCAGCTCCAGCGAGCCGCCGCCGATGTCCATCACCAGCAGCCGCCCCGCCGACCAGCCGAACCACCGCCGCACCGCCAGGAAGGTCATCCGCGCCTCGTCGGCGCCGGAGAGCACCTCCAGCCGTACGCCGGTCTCGTCGCGGACCCGGGCCAGCACCTCGGCGGCGTTGGTGGCGTCGCGCACCGCGGAGGTGGCGAAGGCGAGCAGGTCGTCGGCGGCCATCCCGGCGGCGGCGGTACGCGCCATGCCGACCGCCTTGACCAGCCCGTCGGCGCCCTCCTCGGTCAACGCTCCGTCCGGGCCGATCTGCTCGGCCAGCCGGAGCACCACCTTCTCCGAGTGCGCCGGCCAGGGGTGCGCCCCGTGGTGGGCGTCGACCACCAGCAGGTGCACCGTGTTGGAACCGACGTCGAGGACACCCAGTCGCATGCTGTCGACCCTAGGGCCAACACGTTTCCGCGGCTCGCCGGCCGGCCCCGGTCACCCCGCGTACGCTGGTCCGGGTGACGAGCCAGGTGGAACTGCACGTACTGGTGGACGACCCGAGCGACCCGCGCAGCCGCGAGGTGGAGCTGGACTTCCCCCGCGAGTGGATCGAGTTCATCGACCCGGCCGACGAGCGGCACCTCGTCCGCGCCGACCTGACCTGGCTGTTGTCCCGCTGGACGTGCGTCTTCGGCAAGGGCTGCCACGGCATCATCGCCGGCCGGGCCAGCGACGGCTGCTGCTCGCACGGCGCGTTCTTCACCGACGGCGACGACGAGAAGCGGGTCCGGGCGGCGGTCAAGCGACTCACGCCGCAGACCTGGCAGCACTTCCGCCGGGGCGTCAAGAACTGGACCGCGGACGACACGATCGACGGCAAGAACCCGGCGCGGCGCACCGCCACCCGGGACGTGGACGCGCCGTGCGTGTTCCTCAACGACGCCGACTTCCCCGGCGGTGGCGGCTGCGCCCTGCACGGCCAGGCGCTGCGCGACGGGGTGCACCCGCTGGAATACAAGCCGGACGTCTGCTGGCAGTTGCCGATCCGCCGCGAGCAGGACTGGACCAAGCGACCGGACAACACCAAGGTGCTGGTCTCCACGCTGACCGAGTTCGACCGGCGGGGCTGGGGTGCGGGCGGGCACGACCTGGACTGGTGGTGCACGTCGTCCACCGACGCGCACGTCGGCACCGAGCCGATGTACGTCTCGTACGGCCCGGAACTGACCGCGCTGATCGGCGCGCCCGCCTACGCGAAGCTGGCCGAGCTGTGTGGGGCGCGACTGCGCCAGGGCCAGGTCGCCCCGCACCCGGCCAGCGAGAGCTAACCGCCGAAGCTACTCCCGCGCGCCGGCCGGCAGGACGACCACCCCGTCGTCGTCGCTGTGCACGTCGGCTCCCGGGGTGAAGACGCAGTTGCCGAACGACACCGGCACGTCCCGCTCGCCGGCTCCCACCTTCGCGCTCTTGCGCGGGTTGGCGCCGAGCGCCTTGATGCCGATCGGCAGGCCGGCCAGCGCGGTGACGTCCCGGACCGCGCCGTTGATCACCACCCCCGCCCAGCCGTTCGCCGCCGCGGTGCCGGCGATCAGGTCGCCCATCAGGGCGGTGTGCACCGACCCGCCGCCGTCCACCACCAGCACCCGGCCGTCCCCCGGCTCGGCGACGATCGACTTGAGCAGGGCGTTGTCCTCGAAGCAGCGCACCGTGACGGCCGGCCCGGCGAAGGCGCGGGCGGCGCCGAACTGGCGTAGCTGGGTGTCGCACGAGCCGAGCACGTCGCCGTACCGGTCGTAGAGGTCGGCAGTCGGAGTCAGCATGGTTCTTCCCTCTCTGGTCGGGGTGTCGGATCGGAAGGTGGGCCCTGGTGCAGTCCGGTCGCGGCGACGGCCGCGCCGGCCAGGCCGGCGGCGGTGCAGGCGAGCACGCCCGCCGCCCCGGCACCGGCGGCGAGCGCGCCGGCGGCGCTCGGGATGACGACCTGGCCGAGCCGGTTGCCGGTGAGGCGCAGGGACATCGCCCGGCCCCGCAACCCGGGCGGGGCGGACTCGGCCAGGAACGACATGGTCAGCGGTTGCCCGGCGCCCAGACCCAGCCCGGAGACCGTGACCACCACCGCCATCGCCCCGAGCGGCAGGGGCGGCAGCAGCAGCCCGACACCGGCGGCGGAGAGGGCGACGGTGCCGATCAGCAGCCGGCGCCGGCCGACGGCGGCGACCAGCCGGCCCAGCAGCAGCCGCGAGGCCATCGACGCGACCGCCCGCAACCCCAGCAGTACGCCGATGGAGCCGGCGGCGATGCCCCGCTCGGCACCGAGGGCGGGCAGGTAGACCAGGGTGATGTCGACCGCCGCCAGGACGACGCAGCTGACCGCGAGGGCGCGCACCAGTCCGGGCTGGCGGAGCAGGCCGGCCAGTCCGCCGGCGGCCGGGCCCGCCGCCTGCCGGTGGTGCGCCGACGGGCGGAGAGACGCGGCGGCGACCAGCAGTGGCAGGGTGAGCGCGGTGGCGCCGAGGAAGATCGCCCCGGTGTCCGGGATCGGGCGGTCCCCGCCGAAGACCACGATCAGGCCGGGTCCCAACGCCTGGCCGAGCGAGGCGGCGAAGGTGTAGTAGCCGAAGGCCGCGTCGTACCGGTCCGCCGCGGTGCGGTTGGCGACCAACGCCTGCTGGCCCACCACTGCGCAGAGGTGGCCGGTGCCGAGCACCATGCTGGCCACGACCAGGCCGGCGACCGAGTCGGCGAAGAGCACGAAGCAGGCGCCGGCGGCGGCGAGCAGGCCCGACCCGGCCAGCACGATGCGGCGTTCGCCGAACCGGTCGACCGCGTGGCCGGAGGGAACCGCCAGCACCAGCGGCACGACGGCGAAGCTGGCCCCGAGCACGCCGAGCCAGGCCGCCGGCACGTCCAGGTCCAGGGCCCGGTACGCCGACGCCGGGCGCAGCATGAAGGTGGCCGCCTGCACCACGACGGTGTGGGTGAGCAGCAGGCCGGTCTGGCCGCGCCCGGGGACCCCGGAGCCCCCGGGCGCCACTCAGTCGGCCTTCACGGCGAGCACCGGGCACGGCACCCGGAGCAGGATCTCCTGCGCGGTCGACCCCATGATCAGCTTGCCCACCGGGGTGCGGTGCCGGATGCCGATCACCACCAGCGAGATCTCCTCCGCCTCGGCGATCTCGGCGATCTCCTCGGCCGCGTCCCGGCCCCGCACCAGCTGCCGGACGGTGTGCGGCACCCCGGTCAACTCGCGGGCCACCCGCGCCAGGTCACTCTCCTGGGCGAAGCGCGGGTCGACGTAGGCGTCGCCGCGCGAGGTGTTCACCACCAGCACCGGCTCGTCGCGGAAACGGGCCTGCTCGACGGCGGCCCGCAGGGCCGCCTCACCCAGGGCCGAGGGGACGTACCCCACCAGCACGGTCATCGGGTCACCAGCCTTTCCCGAACTCCTCGGACGACGAAGCGGCCGAGCACCGGCCAGAGCAGCACCACCAGGACCACGGCGTAGATCGTCCAGGAGACCCAGCCGCCGAGCAGGCCGTGCAGCTCGCCGCCGGAGAGCTGCAACGCCCGCCGGCCCTGGAGCTCGGCGCGCGGGCCGAGGATCACCCCGACGATCAGCGGCAGGATCGGCAGCCCGAACCGCCGCATGCCGAACCCGAGCAGGCCGAGGGTGAGCAGCAGGAACAGGTCGAACGGCTGGGCGTTGACCGCGTACGCGCCCATCGAGGCGAAGAAGAGGATCCCGGCGTAGAGGTACGGGCGGGGAATCCGCAGCAGCCGCGCCCAGGCGGGCGCGAGCGGCAGGTTCAGCACCAGCAGCAGCAGGTTGCCCACGAAGAGGCTGGCGATCAGCGTCCAGACCAGACCGGACTCCCGCTCGAAGAGCAGCGGGCCCGGCTGGATGCCGTACTGCTGGAAGGCGGCCAGCATCACCGCGGCGGTGGCGTTGGTGGGCAGGCCGATGGCCAGCATCGGCACCAGCGTGCCGGCGGCGGAGGCGTTGTTGGCCGCCTCCGGGCCGGCGACGCCCTCGATCGCGCCCCGGCCGAACTCCTCCGGGTACTTCGTCAGCTTCTTCTCGGTGGCGTACGACAGGAACGTCGGGATCTCCGCGCCGCCCGCCGGCAGCGCCCCGAACGGGAACCCGTACGCGGTGCCGCGCAGCCACGGCTTCCAGGACCGCTTCCAGTCCTGCCGCCCCATCCAGGGCCGGCCGACCGGGATCACCTCGGCGGCGCGGCGGCGCAGGTGCGCGGCGATCCAGAGCGCCTCGCCGACGGCGAAGATGCCGACCGCCACAACGACCACGTCGATGCCGTCGGCGAGTTGCGGAATGCCCAGGGTGAGCCGCTGCTGGCCGCTCACCGCGTCGATCCCGATGGTGCCGATGACCAGGCCGATCAGCAGCGAGGCGAAGCCGCGGACCCGGGACGCCCCGAGCACCGCGGTGACCGCCACGAACGACAGCAGCATCAGCGCGAAGTAGTCCGGCGCGCCGAGGCTGATCGCGAACTGCACCACCGGTGGGGTCACCACCACCAGCAGCAGGGTGGCGATGGTGCCGGCGACGAACGAGCCGATCGCGGCGGTGGCCAGCGCCTGCGCCGCGCGTCCCGCCTTCGCCATCTTGTTGCCCTCGATCGCGGTGACCACCGACGACGACTCGCCGGGGGTGTTCAGCAGGATCGAGGTGGTCGAGCCGCCGTACATGCCGCCGTAGAAGATGCCGGCGAACATGATGAACGCCTGGGTGGGCTCCATCCCGTAGGTGACCGGCAGCAGCAGCGCCACCGTCATCGCCGGGCCGATGCCGGGCAGCACGCCCACGGCGGTGCCGATGGTCACCCCGAGCAGCGCGATCAGCAGGTTCATCGGGGTCACCACGTTGGCGAACCCGTCGAGCAGGTTTCCGAGGTTGTCCATCACAGGATCCCTTGCAGCACGCCCGCGGGCAGGTTCACGCCGAGCCCGATGGCGAACGTGTAGAAGGTGATCAACGACAGCGCGACGGCGATCAGCAGGTTGCGCACGTGGTGCCGGTTGCCCAGCGCGAAGGCCGAGCCCCAGAAGAGCAGCGTGCCGCTGATCACCCAGCCGAGCCGGTCGATGAGCACCGCGTTGACCAGGAACGCGCCGATCAGCAGCAGCACCGTCCGCCAGTCGATCGGGGTGGTCAGGTCGACGTCCTCGCCGGCCTCCGGCTCACCGCTGCCGCCGCGCGCCACGTCCACCGCGTAGATCGCGGCCACGATCAGCAGCAGCACACCGAGCAGGATCGGCACGGGCTTCGGGCCGATCGGGTCGGCGGTGCTGATCGCGTGCCCGGTGCGCGCCGCGTCGACGATCACCAGCCCGCCGACCAGCGCCAGGAACGCGCAGACGGCGTACTGCGCCCGGTCCGGCTTCCCGGTCCGGGCCGCACCGTCGGCCGGGTTCGCGGCTGCGGGCGCGTCGTCGGCCGCGGCGGGCCGCGTCACCGCCGGCAGGCCCGGCGTACGCTCCGCGGCCGGCGGGACCGCCGCGGGGGTCGCCGGATCGGCGGCCCCTGCGGTCGGCTGCGCCGGGATCGGCGGTACGGCGGGGACGGTCCCCTCGCGCGCCGCCGGCCGGGGCGGCGGGTCGCCGCCCCGGTCCGGTGCGGTCGCCATGCCGGTCATGCCAGCCCGAGCTGCTTGAGCAGGTCGGCCACGGACTTGTCCTGCTCGGTGAGGAAGGTGGCGAACTGGTCGCCGGTGACGAAGGCGTCGGTCCAGCCCCGCTTGGCCAGCTCGGCCTTCCACTGGTCGGACTCGTGCATCTTCGTCAGCGCGTCGATCCAGACCTTCTTGTCGGCGTCGCTGATGCCGGGCGGCGCGACGATGCCCCGCCAGTTGGTGAAGACCAGGTCGATGCCGGCGGACTTGAGCGTCGGCACGTCCTTGAGGGCGTCGATCGGCGCCTCGCTGGTCACCGCGAGGACCCGGAGCTGGCCGGCCTCGACCTGGTCGAGGAACTCGCCGAAGCCGCTGGCGCCGAAGGCCACCTTGCCGCCGAGCACCGCCGGCAGCAGTTCGCCGCCGCCGTCGTACGAGACGAAGTTGACCTGGCGTGGGTCGATGCCGACGGTCTTGGCGAGCTGCATCGGCAGCAGGTGGTCCGGACCGCCGGGCGAGGAGCCCCCGCCGACGGCGATGCCCTTCGGGTTGGCCTTCCAGGCGGTGACGAGATCCTGGATCGTCTTGTACGGGGAGTCCTTCGGCACCACGATGGCGCCGGCCTCCTCGATCAGCTTGGCCAGCGGGGTGGTCTGGGTCAGCGTCGCCTTGGACTTGGAGGTGTAGGAGGCACCGACCACGCCCAGCCCCATCTGCATGGCGAGCTTGCCGTTGCCCTTCTCGTTGACGGTGCGCTGGAGGCCGACCGTGCCGCCCGCGCCGGGCAGGTTGAAGACCTGCACCCCGGTGGCGATCTTGGCGTCCTCCATCACCTTGGCCGCGGTACGGGCCGTGGTGTCGTACCCGCCGCCGGGGGTGTTCGGCACCATCAGCCGCAGCCCGGTGGCCGGCTTGCCGTCACCGCCGCCGGACGAGCCCTCGTTCTTGTCGGCGGTGGCGCCGCACGCGCCCAGCGCCAGCGCCGTGGCGGCGGCGACGCCCACGACCAGCAGTTTTCTCCGAGTTGCCATCATGTTTCTCTTCCATTTCGAAGGAGTCCGGCGGCAAGATGATGGCCCCCGGGCGGATCCCCTGTCTGCCTTCTGTCACCAGCGGAAATTGAGGTCTTTGTGGTCGCGGTCACGCCCCGCCGCACCTTGGCCGGGCAGTTGCTCGTACTCCAGCTCGCGATCATCGTGGTCGTGCTGGTGGCGGTGGCCGCCGTCTCGCTGGCCCAGTCCGAAGCGACCTTCAACCGGGTGGAGGGGCGGCGGGTGGCCGCCCTCGGCGAGGAGCTCGCCGGCAGCCCGTTGCTGCGCGACCGGCTCAACCAGCCGGCGCCGGCGGAGCTGGTCGCCCCGCTGGTGCAGAACGCGCTGAACCGGTCCGGGGTGACGTCGGTGACCGTGGCCGACGCCCGGGGGCGGGTGGTCAGCTCCACCGATCCGACGCTGGTGGGGAGCCAGCTCGTGCTCGGCGACCCCGACGTGGCGCGGGGCCGGGCCTGGTCCGGCGAGCTGGAGGTCGGCGGCTCCCGGGAGCTGGTGGCCCAGGTGCCGGTGCTCGGGGCTCGTGAGTACAACCTCGGCCGGCACCTCGGGGTGGTGATGATCGGCGAGGCCGCACCGACCTGGTCGGAGCGGCTGGTCGGCGCCTCGTCGTACCTCTTCACCTATCTCGGCATCGCCAGCCTGCTCGGGGTGGCCGGGTCGTGGCTGC
Source organism: Micromonospora sp. CPCC 206171 (assembly GCF_036906755.1). NCBI lineage: Bacteria > Bacillati > Actinomycetota > Actinomycetes > Micromonosporales > Micromonosporaceae > Micromonospora > Micromonospora sp. CPCC 206171. Next base: position 113,316 of record NZ_JBAKHT010000009.1, read on the forward strand.
TGGCCCGGCGGATCAAGCGGCAGACCCTGGGCCTGGAGCCGCGGGAGATCGCCGGCCTGGCCGAGCACCGGGAGGCGCTGCTGCACGGCATCGCCGAGGGGGTGATCGCGCTGGACCCGCAGCAACGGATCACCCTGGTCAACGCGGTCGGCCGCCGGCTGCTCGACCTGCCCGAGCACTGCCTCGGCCGCAGCCTCGCCGACCTGCGGATCTCCGGCCGGCTGCGGGACGTGCTGGCCGGCGCCGACGGCGGCCCGGAGGCCCGGGACGAGGTGGTGGTCCGGGGCGGTCGGGTGCTGGTGATGAACCGGATGACCGTGACCAAGGACGGCCGCAGGCTCGGCTCGGTGACCACCCTGCGGGACCGCACCGAGCTGGCCCGGCTGGAGCAGGAGATCGGCTCGTTCCGCAGCACCACCGAGCTGCTCCGGGCGCAGACCCACGAGTTCGCCAACCAGCTGCACACCATCTCCGGGCTGATCCAGATCGGCGAGCACGACGAGGTGGTCCGGTACGTCGACGCGCTCAGCCGGCACCGGGCCTCGCTGGACCTCACCGTCACCAGCCGGATCCACGACACGGCGGTGGCGGCCCTGCTGATGGCGAAGTCGGCGCTGGCCGCCGAGCGCCGGGTGGAGCTGCGGATCTCCGAGCGGACCGGCCTGGACCGGCTGGAGCCGGCGGTCGCCGCGGACGTCGCGACGGTGCTCGGCAACCTGGTCGACAACGCTGTCGAGGCGGTCGCCGGCGGCTGGGAGGGCCGGACCGCGCTGCCGTCCGGCAGCCCGGAGGGCGGCACCCCGGACGGCGGCAGCCCCGACGGCGGCGGACCCGGCGGCGGACCGGGCGGCGGCGGACCGGACGAGCCGGCCTGGGTGGAGGTCGAACTACGCCGGGACGCCTCGTCGGTGGAGATCGTGGTCCGCGACTCGGGGCCGGGGGTGGCTCCCCAACTGGCCCAGGAGGTCTTCACCCACGGCTTCACCACCAAGGCCGCCCGGGGTGGCGAACGGGGCATCGGACTGGCGCTCACCCGGCTGGTCTGTCACCGTCGCGGCGGTGAGGTCGCGGTGACGAACACCGAGGAGGGTGCGATGTTCACGGCCCGGATGTCGGTGACCGGCACTCTGGAGGGGGTCCGGTGATCGACGTACTGGTGGTCGACGACGACTTCATGGTGGCCCGGATCCACCGCGGCTTCGTCGAGCGGATCGACGGCTTCCGGGTGGTGGGTACGGCCAGCACCGGCGAACAGGCGATCGCCGCCGTCGACGAGCTCCGCCCCGACCTGGTGCTGCTCGACCTCTACCTGCCGGACATGTTCGGCCTGGACGTGGTGACCCGGCTGCGGGCCGCCCGGCACGACTGCGACGTGCTGGTGATCAGCGCGGCCCGGGAGGCCGAGGCGGTACGTCGGGCGGTCCGCTACGGCGCGGTCAACTACCTGCTCAAGCCGTTCGGCTTCGACGAGCTGCGGACCCGGCTGGAGCAGTACGCCGCCCGGCGCAACGCGCTGCGCGCCACGGTGGTGAGCGACCAGGCCGACGTGGACCGGGTGCTGTCCCGCAGCGGCGCGCACATCGCCACCTCGGCGCTGCCCCGGGGCCTCAGCGCGGAGACCGCCGAGCTGGTCGAACGTACCCTGCGGGGACACTCGGGGACGTTCTCCGCGGCCGAGTGCGCCAACGCGGTGGGCATCTCCCGGGTCAGCGCCCGGCGTTACCTGGAGCACTTCGCCGACACCGGGCGGGCGGAGGTCAACCTCCGGTACGGCTCCGCCGGCCGCCCGGAGCGTCGCTACGGCTGGGTTTCCTGACGTCTCCCGACGTCTCCTGACCGGCTTACGGCTCGAACTTGTAGCCGAGACCGCGCACGGTGACGATGAACCGCGGCGCGGACGGCTCCGGCTCGACCTTCGAGCGCAGCCGCTTGACGTGCACGTCCAGCGTCTTGGTGTCGCCGACGTAGTCGGCGCCCCAGACCCGGTCGATGAGCTGCCCCCGGGTGAGCACCCGGCCGGCGTTGCGCAGCAGCAGCTCCAGCAGCTCGAACTCCTTCAGCGGCAACTGGACCGCGGCGCCGTCGACGGTCACCACGTGCCGCTCGATGTCCATCCGGACCGGGCCGGCGGCCAGCGTCGGCGCGCCCGACTCGGTCACCTCGGGGCTTTGCCGGCGCAGCACCGCCCGGATCCGGGCCACCAGCTCCCGGGGCGAGTACGGCTTGGTGACGTAGTCGTCGGCCCCGATCTCCAGGCCGACCACCTTGTCGATCTCACTGTCCCGGGCGGTGACCATGATGATCGGTACGTGCGAGCGCTGCCGCAGCTGCCGGCAGACCTCCGTCCCGGACATCTCGGGGAGCATCAGGTCGAGCAGGACGATGTCCGCGCCGGTCCGGTCGAACTCGGTGAGGGCGGAGGGTCCCGTCGCGGCGACGGACACCTCGAAACCCTCCTTGCGGAGCATGTACGACAGGGCGTCGGAGAACGACTCCTCGTCCTCGACCACCAGAACGCGGCTCAACGGTGCTTCCTCTCGTGCGGTCAGACCTGGCGAAGCTCGGCCGGGCCGGCCTCGATCCCAGTCGACGGCAGTATCGTCTCCAGGTCGGCCGGGGGGCTGGCCGGTAACCGGAGGGTGAACGTCGATCCCCCACCAAGAGTGCTCGCCACCTCCACCCGGCCGCCATGGTTGCTGGCGATGTGTTTGACGATGGCCAGGCCGAGGCCGGTGCCACCGGTGGAGCGGGAGCGGGCCTGGTCGGCCCGGTAGAAGCGCTCGAAAATCCGGTCCACCTCGTTGGGGGCGATGCCGATGCCCTGGTCGGTGACGGCGATCTCGACGTGTTCCTCGTCGGCCCGGGTGGCGACCCGGACCGTGGTGCCCTCGCCGGAGTAGTTGATCGCGTTCTCCACCAGGTTGGCCACGGCGGTGGCGATCTGGGCGTCGCTGCCGTACACGGTCAGCCCCTTCTCGCCCTCGGTCACCACCTGGATATGCCGGGCGGCCGCGGTGGTTCGGGTCCGGTCGAGCACCTCGGCGACCACCCAGTCGACCGCGACCGGCTCCGGCGCGGGTTGCGGCTCCGCGCCCTGCAGCCGGGTCAACTCCAGCAACTCCTGCACCAGCCGGCCCAGCCGGGTCGACTCGTGCTGGATCCGTTCGGCGAACCGGCGGGCGGCGACCAGGTCCTCGGAGAGGTCCGGCGCGGCCGCCCCGGCGGGTTCGGTGGCGTCGAGCAGCGCCTCGGCGAGCAGTTGCAGCGCCCCGATGGGGGTCTTCAGCTCGTGGCTGACGTTGGCGACGAAGTCCCGGCGGACCCGGGCCAGCCGGTGCGACTCGGTGACGTCGGCTGCCTCGATCGAGATGTAGCCGGCGCCGAGCCCCATCGCCCGCAGGTGCACCCCGAGCGGGTTCACGCCGGGGTTGTCGCGGCCGCGCGGCAGGTCCAGCTCGATCTCGCGCCGCACGCCGGTGCGGCGCACCTGCCCGGCGAGGGTACGGATCAGCGGGTGGGCGGCGATGGAGCCGGGTGTGGGGCCGGTGCGGAGCAGGCCCATCGCCCGGGCGGCCGGGTTGACCAGCACGGGCACGTCGTCCGGGTCGAGCACGACCACGCCGGCGCGCAGTGAGTCGATCGTCTTGCGGCCGAGCCCGGTGAGGCCGCCCTGCTGGTCGTCGGGAATCGCGAGCCTCCCTGAGCTCCAGCGGGAGCGACCGCTCCCCGACGACGCCGCCCGGCGCCGCCACTCGCGGACGGGCCCGGACAGCAGCAGACCGGCGACCAGGCCGGTCGCCAGCGCCACGGCCACCACGGCCGCCCCCACCCATTCCACCCGGCGATCGTAGGGTCATTGTTAACCTGGCTATCGCCCATAACGGGACGAATCATCCTCACTTCCGCAGAAGTTCACTCCCGGGCCTCGCGTCGTTCACCGGAGTTCACCTGGGATCCGCTCCCCCCGCCTACGGTTGGCGCGCACCCGCTCGACCCGTACGCCGGACGCCCCCCTGGGGCCCGGCGGCACCGACCCCAGGAAGTGACGATGCGCGACGAGTTCCGGGCCGACCTGCAGATTGTCAGCCAGCTGCTGGTGGACATGGCGGAAGGGGTCCGCGCCGCGATGCGCCAGGCCACCCGCGGCCTGCTCACCGCCGACCGTGAGGCGTCCGAGGCCGTGATCGCGCGGGACGCTGAGATCGACGACCTCTACCAGCACGTCGAGGAGCGGGTCTGCGACCTGCTCGCCCGGCAGGCGCCGGTCGCCTCCGATCTGCGGGCCATGATCACCGCACTGCACGTCGCGGCAGACCTGGAGCGGATGGGCGACCTGGCCGACCACGTGGCCAAGACGGCACTGCGTCGGCACCCGTCGCCGGCGGTGCCGGCCGAGCTGCGGCCGGTCTTCACCGACATGGCCGCCATCGCCGATCGGATGGCGGAGAAGATCGGCACGGTGCTGGCCAAGCCCGACGCCGACCTCGCCGCCGAGCTGGACCGCGACGACGACGCCATGGACGACCTGCACAAGAGCCTGTTCGGCGTGCTGCTCGGCGACGACTGGCCGTACGGGGTGGAGACGGCGATCGACGCCACCCTGCTCGGCCGCTTCTACGAGCGCTTCGCCGACCACGCGGTGAACGCCGGCGAGCACGTGGTCTACCTGATCACCGGGCAGACCACCCCCTCGGCGAGCTGACCCGGGCGACGACGAAGGCCCCCGGTCCGTGCGGACCGGGGGCCTGTCGCGGGTACGTCAGCGGCCCTGGTTGGCCACCGCGGCGGCGGCCTCCTTGGCGGCGGTCGGGTCGAGGTAGGTGCCGCCCAGGGTGTGCGGGCGCAGCTGGGCGTCGAGGTCGTAGCGCAGCGGGATGCCGGTGGGGATGTTCAGCTTGGCGATCGCCTCGTCGCTGATCTGGTCGAGGTGCTTGACCAGGGCGCGCAGCGAGTTGCCGTGCGCGGCCACCAGCACCGTACGGCCGGCCAGGATGTCCGGCACGATCGAGTCGTACCAGTACGGCAGCATCCGCTCGACGACGTCCTTGAGACACTCGGTGCGCGGCATCAGCTCGGTCGGCAGCAGCGCGTAGCGCGGGTCGCCGACCTGCGAGAACTCGTCGTCATCCGAGATCGGGGGCGGCGGGGTGTCGTACGACCGGCGCCAGAGCATGAACTGCTCCTCGCCGTACTCCTCCAGGGTCTGCTTCTTGTTCTTGCCCTGGAGGGCGCCGTAGTGCCGCTCGTTGAGCCGCCACGACCGGCGCACCGCGATCCAGTGCCGGTCGGCGGCGTTGAGCGCCAGCTCGGCGGTGCGGATCGCGCGGCGCATCACGCTGGTGTGCACCACGTCGGGCAGCAGGTTGTGCTCGCGCAGCAGTTCGCCGCCGCGCCGCGCCTCGTTCTCGCCCTTCTCGGTCAGGTCGACGTCCACCCAGCCGGTGAAGAGGTTCTTGGCGTTCCAGTCACTCTCGCCGTGCCGCAGCAGGACCAGCGTCCCGACGGTGGGCCCCTCGCTCGCAGTCATGCCGATCATCCTGCCGCACCCCGCCGGTGGACACGCGGGTGGTGGCCGTGACGACCACCACGTGGAAAAACCGATGACCCGCGTTCCGGGCCGGCACTAGGTTGTAAGGCGCTTAGAACTTGGCGGTCATTACCAAAGCGGGGGGCGCGGGCGTGCGGACGGTGCGAAGTTGGTTCCAGGACACCACCGGAGGGCTGCCGAGGACCTTCTGGTACCTCTGGACCGGCACCCTGATCAACCGGCTCGGTTCGTTCGTCCTGGTCTTCCTCGCCATCTACCTCACCCAGGAACGCGGCTTCTCCCCCACCCAGGCCGGCCTGGTGCTGGGCCTGTGGGGCGTCGGCGGCGCGGTCGGCACCACCGTCGGTGGCACGCTCACCGACCGCTGGGGACGGCGGCCCACGCTGCTCACCGCGCACCTCGGCGCGGCCACCATGATGCTCGCGCTCGGCTTCGCCCGGCCGCTCTGGGCGGTGGCCACGGGCGCGCTGCTGCTCGGCATGTTCGCCGAGGCGGCCCGGCCGGCGTTCGGCGCCATGATGATCGACGTGGTGCCGGAGAAGGACCGGTTGCGCGCCTTCTCGCTGAACTACTGGGCGATCAACCTCGGCTTCGCCTGCGCCGCGGTGCTCGCCGGGTTCGCCGCACAGGCCGGCTACCTGCTGCTCTTCGTGGTCGACGCGGCCACCACCGTGGTCACCGCGCTGATCATCTTCACCCGCGTCAGGGAGACCCGCCGGGTCTCGGTCGCCCCGGCCCGCCCGGGTGGCGCCGCCCCGCTCGGCGCGCTGCGCACCATCGCCACCGACCGGGTCTTCCTGGGCTTCGTGGCACTGAACCTGTTCGCCGCGCTGGTCTTCCTCCAGCACATCTCGATGCTGCCAATCGCGATGGGTGACTCGGGGCTCAGCCCCGCCACCTACGGCTCGGTGATCGCGCTCAACGGTGTGCTGATCGTCGTCGGGCAGCTCTTCGTGCCCCGGCTGATCAGGGGGCGCAGCCGGTCGCACGTGCTCGCCCTGGCCTCGCTGGTGATGGGCGTCGGTTTCGGCCTGACCGCGTTCGCCGACGCCGCCTGGTTCTACGGCCTCACCGTGCTGATCTGGACCCTCGGCGAGATGCTCAACTCGCCGTCCAACGCCACCCTCATCGCCGAGCTCTCCCCCGACCGGCTGCGCGGTCGCTACCAGGGCGTCTTCTCGCTGTCCTGGCAGATCGCCGGGGCGGTCGCGCCGATCCTCGGCGGCCTGGTCCGGGAACGGGCCGGCAACACCGAACTCTGGCTCGGCTGCGCCGCCATCGGCGCACTGATGGCGGTGGCCCACCTGGTCTCCGGGCCGGCCCGCGAGCGGCGGGCCGCCCAGCTCCGGCCGGCGACGCAGCCGGTCACGCCGGTCACCGCCGTCCGGCAGCCGGCTCCCCAGGCGGCCGAGGCCGCCGCCACCGCCCCGGCCGAGCCGGTCGCGGCCCACACCCCGTCCTGAGTACGCCGACCGCCGGCACCCCGACCGGGCACGCGGACCGGCGGGGTCGCTACCGCCCGCCCGGCCCGAATCGTTGACGACACCAGCTCGACAGGACCTCCGACCACCGTCCGCCTCCGGCCCGCCCGAACCCGCCCGTGCCGTAATCCGAGGCGCCACCTCCGGGTCCGCCCCGGGTGATCACCGACACGGTGGCGAGGTCGCGCGGGGCTGCATACGGTCGGGAACGTATCGGTTAACAAAGTTTCTGGAGGACGGGTGCGCGGGTTGCGGCGCTGGTGGGACGGAACTGCCGGCGGTCTGCCCGCCACCTTCTGGTACCTCTGGGCGGGGCTGCTGGTCAACCGGGCCGGCGCCTTCGCGGTGCTCTTCCTGTCGCTCTACCTCACCGAGGCGCGCGGGGCCAGCGAGTCGCTGGCCGGCGCGGTGGTCGGTGCGTACGGGGCCGGCGGGGCGGTCGGGGTGCTGCTCGGCGGGGTGCTGGCGGACCGCTGGGGCCGGCGGGCCACCCTGCTCGCCGCGCACCTGGCGGCGGCGGGGCTGATGGTGGGGCTGGCGTTCAGCCGGCACCTGGCGGTGATCGCGGCGCTGGCCGCGCTGGTCGGGATCGCGCACTCGATGCCGAGTCCGGCCTTCGTGGCGGCGATCGTGGACGTGGTCCCCGAGCACCGCCGCTCCCGCGCGTTCAACCTCCAGTTCTGGGCGTTCAACCTCGGCATGGCGGTGGCCTCGCTGCTGGCCGGGCTGCTGGCCGAGGCGAGCTTCCTCGCGCTCTTCCTGGTCGACGCCGTCGCCACCCTGGCCGCCGCCGCGCTGATCGCCTGGAAGGTCCCGGAGACCCTGCCCCGCCGCCGCACCGGACCGGTGGAGACCCGCCCGGACCCGGCCGGGACCGGGCGCGCCGCCGGGGAGCCGGTGGCCGCGGGCGCCAGGATCGTCGGGGAGCCGGTGGCCGTGGGCGCCCGGACCGTCGGCGAGGTGGCCGCGGGCGCCGGGCGATCCCGGCCGCCGGGGCTGCACACCGCGCTGACCGACCGGACCTTCCTGGTCTTCGTCGGGCTCACCTTCGTGCTGGCCGTGCTCACCATGCAGACCTCGACGATCATGCCGCTGGCCATGCGCGCGGACGGCCTCAGCCCGTCGGCGTACGGGATCGTGGTGGCGCTGGGCGGCGCGCTGATCGTGGTGGGGCAGCTCTTCGTACCCGGGTTGATCGACCGGCGTCGGGCGCACCGGGTGCTGGCCCTCTCCACCGGCCTGCTGGCGGTGGGGTTCGGTGCGCTGGCCGTCGCCGACCAGCTCTGGGTGTACCTGGCCGCCGCGGTGGTCTGGACGGTCGGCTCGATGCTCGCCGCGCCGCCGAACGCGCAGATCAACGCCGACCTGGCCCCGCCCGAGCTGCGGGCGCGCTACCAGTCGGTGTTCTACCTGACCTTCCCGGCCGCGTCCTTCGTCGCGCCGACGCTGGGCGGGGTGAGCCTGCAGTACCTCGGGGAGCGGCACTGGCTGGTGGTGGCCGCCCTGGGTCTGCTCGCCGCGGGCGGGCACCTGCTGGCCGGGCCGAGCCGGGAGCGTCGGGTGGCGGCGCGGCGGGTGGCCGCACCGACGCGCGCCTCGCAGCCGGTGGGCTGACGGCAGAACGCCCACCACGACCGTGGTCGTGATGGGCATCCGCACCGCTTGCCCGGCGGCGGCGGGCGACACTCACCCCCGTAAGCGTCGCCCGCTCGCGCCGCCGGTTCCACGGGTGGCACCGTCCCCCAACGATGTGCTCCACCCGTTTCTTGCGCCTCGCTCGGTGCTCGGATCTGATCGATCCACCGCTCCCCCGAACGGTTCCGAGCGTGGCGCGGTGCAATAAAGTTAGTTCGCCCGGATTCCGGATTCAACCCGGATCGCTGTCTCGCCGGTCACAGCGCCGACGTGGCGTCCGACACCCCTGCTCCGGGCCTCGCCAGGGTCAACACGGCGTACCCGGCGACCATTCCCGCAAACACCTCAGGCGTCCTCACGATCGGGTGACTCCGTCCGGAAGAAGTTGCTCTGCCGACCGTCGCGCATCTGCTCCTGGTAGATGAGGTTCAGCCGGCGGGTGTCGAAGGTCCGGAACCAGTCGTCCCAGCTGATCACCTGGACCCGGCTGCTCTCCCGGTAGCCCGGGATCTCGAAGGTCAGCACCCCCGGTCGGCCCTCGCGCTCGGTGCCGGCGATGGTCGCCGGTTGGGCGCCACGGGCCCGCGCCCAGTTCTGGATCACCTCGTGGTTGCTGGTGACCAGGCTGCGCCCGGGGCGCTCGGGGCGGTCCGCCGGGGAGGAGATCACCTGCGACGACCGTACCGACCGGGAACTGGACCGGCCGGTCCGTACGCCGGTGGTCCGGGCCCCGGCGGCCGCGCCGACGGCGGCCGGTGGGGCGATGACCCGCTGGGCGGGCGTCGCCCCGGCCTTCGCCGGCGTGGCCTTCGCCCGAGCCCCGGCCTTCGCCGGTGCGGTCTTCTTCGCGGGTGCGGTCTTCTTCGCGGGGGCGGCCTTCGCCCGGGCGCCCGCCTTCGCCGGAGCGGTCTTCTTCGCCGGGGCCGTCCTGGCGCGGGCGCCGGCCTTCGCCGGTGCGGTCTTCTTCGCCGGCGCGGCCTTCGCGCGGGCGCCCGCCTTCGCCGGTGCGGTCTTCTTCGCCGGCGCGGCCTTCGCGCGAGCGCCCGCCTTCGCCGGTGCGGTCTTCTTCGCCGGCGCGGCCTTCGCGCGAGCGCCCGCCTTCGCCGGTGCGGTCTTCTTCGCCGGCGCGGCCTTCGCGCGAGCGCCCGCCTTCGCCGGTGCGGTCTTCTTCGCCGGCGCGGCCTTCGCGCGAGCGCCCGCCTTCGCGGGCGCGGCCTTGGCCCGGGCCGCCTTGGCCGGTGTCGCCTTCGCCCGGGCGGTCGTCGCCTTGCGGGCCGCCGGGGCGGCCTTGCGGGCCGGCGCCGCCTTGCGGGCCGGGGCCGGCGCGGCCTTCGCCCGGGCGGTCGTGGTCTTCCGAGCGGCCGTCGTCTTCTTCGCGGCGGCCTTCGTCGCGCCGGCCTTCTTGGCGGGTGCCCGGCCCGTCGGGCCGGTGCTACGCCGGGCCGCGGCGCCGGGGCGGCCCTCGGACCGCAGGGTCCGCGCGAGCGTCTTGACCAACTCGGGCTTGCGCAGCGCGGAGATGCCGGAGACACCGCGACGCCGCAGCTGACCCCGGATGTCGTCGACCCGCATCCGCGAGATCTCCGACTCCGAGATCCCCGGGGTGTTCGGCGTCTGGTTGCCCGCCTGCTGTTTCGTCCTGGTCGCAGTTCCGCCGCGACCTGAGCTGTTCCGCTGAGCCATCGCACGCTCCTCGACAGTCCGTCTCGGCCTGCGGCGGGTCCCGTTTCGCCGCACCGCAGCGGTGCGGCATACCCGTCAGGACCGGTCCGAACCTCCGGCGGACGGCTCGAAAAGGTGGGCGAAGGCGGCGAGGTTGGCGGTGGACTCGCCCCGCTTGACCCGCCACTCCCACTCGCGGCGGATCGAGCTGCCGAAGCCGATCTCCAGCATCGTGTCGAACGACTCGTCCGCGTAGGTGAGCACCGCGCCGAGCAGCCGGTCCAGCTCGTCGGCGTCGACCCCGGCCGGGTTGACCCGCCCGGTGAGGTAGACGTCCCCCACCGCGTCGATGGAGAACGAGACGCCGTACATCCGGGCGTTGCGCTGCAGCAGCCAGGCCCACAGCTCCTCGCGCCGCTCGTCGGGCTGGCGCATCACGAACGCCTCGACCCGCAGCGCGTGCTCGCCGACGATCAGGTTGCAGACCGTCTTCAGCTTGTGCGTACCGGGCAGGGTGACCGCGTAGGAACCCTCGCCGGTCGACTCCCAGTCCAGCTCACGCTCGGTGCAGACGGACTCGATCAGGGCGGCCAGATCGCTCTTCGCGCTCATCGCACCCACTCTACGGGCGCCCGCCGGGACGCACCGGGCGCGCGGGAGTGGCCCGGGTCACCAGGAACAGGACAGCGCCGGGTCCCCGGCGAGCTGGGCAGCCAGCCGTCCCCGGTGCTCGACGATCGCCTCCCCGTAGACGGCGAGCAGGCCGGAGACCGTGCGCTGCCAGGAGAAGTTGCGCGCGTGCCGGGCCGCGCCCACCGCCAGGTCGGCCCGTAGCGCCCGGTCGGGCAGCAGGCGGGCGAGCGTAGCGGCCCAGTCGGCCGGGTCGTGGCCGTCGACGAGCACTCCGCTGACCCGGTCCCGTACGGCGGTGACCAGACCACCGACGGCGGCCGCGACGACCGGCGTACCGCAGGCCTGCGCCTCCAGGGCGACCAGGCCGAACGACTCGTTGTACGAGGGCACCGCGACCAGGTCGGCAGCCCGGTAGAGGGCGGGCAGGTCGTCGCCGGTCTGCGGGGGCAGGAAGCGCACCCGGTCGGCGACACCGAGCGATCCGGCCAGCTCCATCAGCGAGGTGGGCCGGTCCAGCCCGCTACCGCTCGGGCCGCCGCAGATCACCACGGTCAGCTCGTCGGCGAGGGCCGGGTCGCACTCGCGCAGCGCGGCGACCGCGCGGACCAGCACGTCGGGTGCCTTGAGCGGCTGGATCCGACCGACGAAGGCCACCACGTACCCGTCGGTGGGCAGGCCCAGCCGGCGGCGGGCGGCGCGGGTGGCCGCGACCCGGTCGCCGGGGGCGGGACGAAAGCGGTCGAGGTCGACGCCGGGCTCGACCACGGCGACCCGGGCCGGTTCGGCGTCGTAGCGGCCGATCAGGTCGGCCGCCTCCACCCGGGTGTTGGCCACCAGCCGGTCGGCCTCGGCGACCACCTGCTCCTCGCCGATCACCCGGGCCTTGGGCTCGGGGCGGTCGCCGGCGGCGAGCTGGGCGTTCTTGACCTTGGCCAGGGTGTGCGCGGTGTGCACCAGCGGCACTCCCCAGCGTTCCTTGGCCAGCCAGCCGACCTGACCGGAGAGCCAGTAGTGCGAGTGGATCAGGTCGTAGTGGCCGGGCGGGCGGGCCGCCTCGGCGCGCAGCACGCCGGCGGTGAAGGCGCAGAGCTGCCCGGGCAGCTCCTCCTTGGTCAGCCCCTCCAACGGCCCCGAGGTGATGTGCCGGACGTGCACGCCGGGCGCCATCTCGACCACCGGGGGCAGGTCACCGGAGGTGGCCCGGGTGAAGATCTCGACCTCGACGTCGGCCTCGGCGAGCCGTCGGGCGACCTCCAGGATGTAGACGTTCATCCCCCCGGCGTCACCGGTGCCGGGCTGGTGCAGCGGGGAGGTGTGCACCGACAGGGTGGCGATCCGCCGGGGGCGGGGCCACGGACGGGCACCTCGCTGACGACCGACGCCGGTGTGCATTTCCGCCACGTCCGCTCCTTCTGTCACGGTTTATGCCGTCCGCACGACCGGCGCTTCTCGGTCAACTCGCGCGCCGGGTGTCATCTTCCCCATCGGGCTACGGAAATGCGCCCGCGCTCTCCCCCGGCGTGACCCAGTTCATCGACGGCCCCCGCCCGGGCCGGTCGGTGCCGGAGGGGACAATGTCCGGATGACCTCTGTCGCGATCGTCACCGGGGCGTCCAGCGGGATCGGCGCGGCGACCGCCCGCCGGCTGGCCGCCGAGGGCTTCCACGTGCTGGCCGCCGCCCGGCGTACCGACCGGCTGGCCGGGCTGGTCAAGGAGATCGAGGCGGCCGGCGGCACGGCCACGGCGGTGGCCTGCGACGTCACCTCCGACGAGTCGGTGGCCGGGTTGGCCGCCGCGGCACAGGCGGCGCCCGGGCCGGTCACCCTGCTGGTGAACAACGCCGGCGGAGCGCGCGGGCTGGACCCGGTGGAGTCCGGCGCGATCGGCGACTGGCAGTGGATGTACGACGTCAACGTGCTCGGCACGCTCCGGGTCACCCAGGCGCTGCTGCCCGCGCTGGAGGCGTCCGGCGCCGGCACCATCGTGATCGTCTCCTCCACCGCCGGCTTCACCGTGTACGAGGGCGGCGGCGGCTACACCGCGGCCAAGCACGCGCAGACCGCGATCGCCGGGACGCTGCGCCTGGAACTGTGCGGGCGGCCGCTCCGGGTGATCGAGATCGACCCGGGCATGGTGCGGACCGACGAGTTCGGGCTGGTCCGCTTCGGTGGGGACGCCGACAAGGCCGAGGCCACGTACGCGGGGGTGCCCGAGCCGCTGGTCGCCGAGGACGTGGCCGACTGCATCGCCTGGTGCGCCACCCGCCCGCACCACGTCAACGTGGACCGCCTGGTGGTCCGCCCGCTGGCCCAGGCCGCCCAGCACAAGGTGCACCGGGTCGGGCAGTGAGCCGGACCGGTCGCCGGTGAGGGCCGGGCCGGTGCGGCCCCAGGGCGTGGTGACCCGGGGGACGACGAACCCCAACCGGCTGCGCCGGGTGGACAACTGGATCGTGGCCACCTGCGGCGACCGGCTCCGCGCCGCCGCCGACCCGCTGGTGGTGGACCTCGGCTACGGCGCCACCCCGGTCACCGCCGTGGAGCTGCGCGCCCGGCTGGCCACCGGGGTCCGCGCCGACGTGCGGGTGGTCGGGCTGGAGATCGATCCGGTACGCGTGGCCGCCGCCGCGCCCGCCGCCGACCCGCCCGGGTTGACCTTCGCCCGGGGCGGCTTCGAGCTGGCCGGCCTGCGTCCGGTCCTGGTGCGCGCGTTCAACGTCCTGCGCCAGTACGACGAGAGCGAGGTCGCCGCCGCCTGGCGGACGGTCACCGACCGGCTCGCCCCGGGCGGGGCGCTGGTCGAGGGGACCTGCGACGAGCTGGGCCGGCTGGGCAGCTGGGTGCTGGTCGACGGGGCCGGCCCGCGAACGCTGACCCTGGCGGCCCGCCTGGCGACCCTGGAGACCCCGGCCCAGCTGGCCGAGCGCCTGCCCAAGGCGCTGATCCACCGCAACGTCCCCGGTGAGCGGGTGCACGACCTGATCCGCGCCCTCGACGACGCCTGGCAGGCTGCCGCCGGCTACGCCGCGTTCGGCCCCCGTCAGCGCTGGCTCCGCGCGGTCGGCACCCTCAAGCAGTCCGGCTGGCCGGTCCTGGACCGCCCGCCCCGCTGGCGCCACGGCGAACTCACCCTCCCCTGGCCCGCCGTCGCCCCCACCTGACCCACCCACCCGGCCCGCCCCGACCACCCCCGCCCCGGGCCGCGGTGATCAAGAAGTTCTGGTCGGGAATCCGGCCCGGGGTGACGCAAACTTCTTGATCAACTCGGACTCAGTGGGCGGGGTGGGTGGGTGGGTCAGATGGTGCAGTTGATCAGGACGGGTTCGGGGTGGAGGGTGACGGCGAAGCGGGTGTGGACCGTGTCGCGGATGTCGCGGGCGAGGGCGACCAGGGCAGCCGTGCTCGCCGTGCCGGTGTGGTTGGTCAGGGCGAGGGTGTGCTTGCTGGAGATCGCGGTGCCCTCGGGGCCGGGGTGGCCCTTGGCGAAGCCGGCCTTGTCGATCAGCCAGGCGGCACTGACCTTCACCATGTCGCCCGGGCAGGGCCAGGAGGGCGGTTCCCCGACGTCGGTGGCGCGTTCGCGCAGCAGCTCGTACGCCTCCCGGTCGAGCACCGGGTTGGTGAAGAACGAGCCCACCGACCAGGTGTCCGGGTCGGTGGCGTCGAGCACCATGCCCTTGCCGGCGCGCAACTTCAGCACCGTCGCGCGGGCGTCGGCCAGCGGCACCCGGTCGCCCACCTCGACGCCGAGCGCCCGGGCCAGCTCGGCGTAGCGCACCGGGCCGGAGAGCGTCGAGCGGTGCAGCCGGAAGTCGACCGAGAGCACCACCCAGCGGTCGCTGTACTTGAAGATGCTGGACCGGTACGCGAAGCCGCAGTCCACCGCCTCGACCCGGCCGAGGCTGTCGTCGGCGCGGTCGTACACCTGGACGCCGGTGATGCTCTCGGCGACCTCCTGGCCGTACGCGCCGACGTTCTGGATCGGGGTGGCGCCGGCCGAGCCGGGGATGCCGGAGAGGCATTCCAGCCCCGACCAGCCGTTGTCCACGGTGGCGGCGACCAGGTCGTCCCAGGGCTCGCCGGCCTCGACCCGTACGGTGACGGTGTCGGCGTCCTCGGCGACCACCCGCAGCCCCCGCGACCGGACCAGCAGGACCGTGCCGGGGAAGCCCTCGTCGCCCACGACGACGTTGCTGCCGCCCGCGAGGATGAGGACGGGCTCGTCCCGCTCCCGCGCCTGGCGCACGGTTCGTACGATCTCCTCGGCGCTGGTGGCGGTCACCAGTCGGCCGGCGGGGCCGCCGAGGCGCAGCGTGGTGTACTTCGCCAGGGTGGCCGGGTCGGCGGGGTCGGCTCCGGTTGTCGGCTGGGCGTAGACGTCTGACACGCCTCTCACCCTAGGCTGAGGGGTAGCCGCGGCACCCACTGGTGGCCCGGTCACCCCCGGGAGGATTGCGATGAGCAGGTTGCACGGCACGAAGGACTTCTGGATCGGGGCGCTCCGGGTGGACGGCCCGGCATTCGCCGCCGCGGTGGCCGAGGCGCCGCCCGAGACACCGGTGCTGTCCTGTCCGGGCTGGACGGTCGCCGACCTCACCCTGCACCTCGCCGGCATCTACCACTGGGTGCACTCCTTCGTCGGCTCCGGCGAGACCGCCCAGCCGGCCCGCCGGGACCGCGCGGAGCTGCCCAGCGGGGTGACCCCGCTCCAGCTGTGGCAGCACGGGTACGACCAGCTGATGACCCTCTTCGACACCCTCGACCCGGAGGCGCCGGCGTGGAACTGGGCGCCGCAGCCGAAGAAGGCCGGGTTCTGGCCGCGCCGGATGGCGCACGAGACGGCGGTGCACCGCTGGGACGCCCAGCTCGCCATCGCCGCCGGTGAGCCGATCGAGGCCAAGCTCGCGGCGGACGGGGTCAGCGAGGTGCTGGACACCTGGCTGCCGGCCGGGCGCCGGGCGGTGCCGGGCCAGTGGCACGGCGTGGTGCAGCTGACCGCGACTGACGCCGCGCAGGACTGGTACCTGCGGCTGCGCGGCGAGGGGGTGGCCCTGCTCGACACCGCCACGGTCTTCGGCCACGAGGACCACCACGCCCGGGTCCAGGTCACCGGCACCGCCAGCGACCTGCTGCTCGCCCTCTGGGGTCGGATCGGGTACGACGCCCTGGGCGTCACCGGCGACCGCACCCTCCTGGACGGCCTGCGCACCGGCTGACCCGCACCCGGACCTCCCGGTCCGCACGTCGCGCTCTCCGCGAAGAGTGGCCATTCCCCCCGAATGGCCACTCTTCGCGTATCCGGGGTCGTCAGGTCACGGCTCGGACGCGACGAGAGAGCGCTCTCTTGACACCGTCGTGGCGAGCCGTAACGCTGTCGTGAGAGCGCTCTCTCAGCCCCTCACGATCGCGTCAGGACCCGGGCTGCGGCTCGCTCACCAGCAGGTCCACCCGCTTCACCACCGATTGACCTGAGAGGAATCCGAGGAAGATGGGTACCTTTTCGCGCCGCCGTCTGGCGGCGGTGGCCCTGGTGGCCACCACCGCCCTGCTCGGCACCGCCTGCGCCGGCGAGGACGACTCCGCCAAGGACGGGCCGATCACGCTGACCGTCGACGTGTTCGGCCAGTTCGGCTACGAGGAGCTCTACAAGGAGTACATGGCCAGCCACCCCGACGTGAAGATCGTCGAGCGGGGCACCGGCAGCAACCTCGACGAGTACTCGCCGAAGCTCACCCAGTGGCTCGCCGCCGGCAAGGGCGCCGGCGACGTGGTGGCCATCGAGGAGGGGCTGCTGGTCGAGTACAAGGCCAATCCGCAGAACTTCGTCAACCTGCTCGACCACGGGGCTGCCGACCTCAAGGGCAACTTCCTCGACTGGAAGTGGAACCAGGGGCTCACCGCCGACGGCAAGCAGCTGATCGGCCTCGGCACCGACGTCGGCGGCATCGCGATGTGCTACCGCAAGGACCTCTTCGCCAAGGCCGGCCTGCCCACCGAGCGGGACCAGGTCTCCAAGCTCTGGCCGACCTGGCAGGACTACATCGCCACCGGCGAGAAGTTCAGGGCCGCCAACACCGGCGCGTCCTTCCTCGACGCGGCGACCAACACGTTCAACACGATCCTGCTGCAGACCGCCGGCAACACCTCCGGCTACAGCTACTACGACACCAGCGACAAGCTGGTGGTCGACAGCAACCCGGCCGTGAAGCAGGCCTTCGACACGACCGTCGACATCATCGACTCGGGCCTCTCCGGCAAGTACGGCTCCTGGTCGGAGGAGTGGGTCTCCGCCTTCAAGCAGTCGAAGTTCGCCACCATCGCCTGCCCCGCCTGGATGACCGGCGTCATCGAGGGCAACGCCGGCCCGGCTGCCAAGGGCAAGTGGGACATCGCCCAGGTCCCCGGCAACGGCGGCAACTGGGGTGGGTCGTTCCTCGCCGTGCCGAAGCAGAGCAAGCACCAGGCCGAGGCGATCGAGCTGGCCAAGTTCCTGACCAGCGCCAAGGGTCAGATCGGCGCGTTCAAGGCCAAGGGCCCGCTGCCCTCGTCGCCGCAGGCGCTCGACGACCCGGCGATCGTCGACTCGACCAACGCGTACTTCTCCGCCGCGCCGGTCGGCAAGATCTTCGGCACCGGCGCCAAGAGCCTGAAGCCGGTCTACATGGGCCCGAAGAACCAGGCCGTCCGCACCGAGGTGGAGAACGCGGTGCGCACCGTCGAGCTGGGCCAGCGCACCCCCGAGCAGGGCTGGAACGACGCCGTCAACAACGCGAAGAAGGCCGCCGCCAAGTAGCCCGAGCCAGGCGGGCGGGCGGGGTCCGGTGTCGCCGGTCCCGCCCGCCCGGCGGAGAAGGAGTCCACTCCCATGGCCGTCCAGCTCGACGCGCGCCCCCCGGTCGTACCGGCGCCGCGCCACGCCCGCTCGAACCGGGGCAACCGGCTCGCCCGGTTCGACACCCGGTACTCGCCCTACCTCTACATCGCCCCGTTCTTCCTGATCTTCGCGGTCTTCGGGATCTACCCGCTGGTCTACACCTTCTGGGTTTCGCTGCACGACTGGGACCTGCTCGGGGTCGACCCCACGTTCATCGGGGCGCAGAACTACACCCAGCTGATGGCCGACCCCGACTTCTGGCACTCGGTGGTCAACACCCTCGGCATCTTCGTCATCTCGACCGTCCCGCAGCTGCTCCTCGCGCTCTGGCTGGCCAACCTGCTCAACCGGCAGCTGCGGGCGCGGACGGGCTGGCGGATGGCGGTGCTGGTCCCCAACGTCACCTCCACCGCCGCGGTGGCGATCGTCTTCGGCGTGCTCTTCGGCCGCGAGTTCGGCATGATCAACTGGCTGCTCGACCTCGTCGGGATCGACGCCATCGACTGGAAGTCCAACCGGTTCGCCTCCTGGGTGGCCATCTCGACCATGGTCGACTGGCGGTGGACGGGCTACAACGCGCTGATCTTCCTGGCCGCGATGCAGGCCATCCCGCGCGACCTGTACGAGTCGGCCTCGATCGACGGCGCCGGCCGGGCCCGGCAGTTCTGGTCGATCACCGTGCCGCTGCTCAAGCCGACGATCATCTTCGCGGTCATCATCTCCACCATCGGCGGGCTCCAGCTCTTCACCGAGCCCCGCCTCTTCAACTCCGGCACCAACGCGATCCGGGGCGGGCCGCTGCGCGAGTCGCAGACGGTGACCATGTACATGTTCGAGAACGCCTTCGCACCGCACTACAACTTCGGCTACGGCTCCGCCATCGCCTGGCTGCTCTTCGCGCTGATCGCGGTGGTCGCGGCCATCAACGTGCTGGTCCTGCGCCGGCTCGGCGGCGGCGGGCGCAAGGAGGAATCCCGATGACCCGACTCTGGTCGGCCGGCCGGCTCACCTACGCGGCACTGGCCCTCACCGCCCTCCTGTCGATCTTCCCGATCTACTGGATGTTCGTGGTCGCCAGCCGCACCAGCGACGCGATGGGCGAGGTGCCGCCCCCGGTCACCCCCGGCGGCAACCTGGGCGCCAACATCGCCCGGCTCTTCGCCAACACCGACGCGTACTTCCTGACCGGACTGGTGAACTCCACGATCGTGGCGGTGTCGGTCACCGTCTCGGTGGTCTTCTTCTCCACCCTGGCCGGGTTCGCCTTCGCCAAGCTGCGGTTCCGCGGCCGCAACGCGCTGCTGATGGTCATCATCGCGACGATGATGGTGCCCACCCAGCTCGGCGTCATCCCGCTGTACATGCTGATGACCAAGCTGAACTGGAACGACCGGTTGCCGGCCGTGATCGTGCCGGCGCTGGTGACCGGCTTCGGGGTCTTCATGATGCGCCAGTACGCCGGCCAGGCGGTCAGCACGGAGCTGATCGAGGCCGCCCGGATGGACGGCTGCAACACCGCGCGGATCTACTGGAACGTGGTGCTGCCCGCGCTGCGCCCCGCCGCCGCCGTCCTCGGCCTGCTCACCTTCATGACCACCTGGAACGACTTCCTCTGGCCGTACGCGGTGCTCAACGATCCGGAGAACCCGACCGTGCAGCTGTCGCTGCGCGCCCTGTCGGACGGTTACTACCAGGACATGTCGCAGGTGTTCACCGGCACCGCCATCGCGACGCTGCCCCTGCTGCTGGTCTTCGTCGTGTTCGGTCGCCAGATCATCGGCGGCATCATGGAAGGTGCGGTCAAGGCGTGAGTGAGCTGCGTTTCCCCGAGAACTTCGTCTGGGGCGCCGCCACCGCGGCGTACCAGGTCGAGGGCGCGGCCCACGACGACGGTCGCGGCCCGTCGATCTGGGACACCTTCAGCCGTACGCCCGGAAAGGTCTTCCAGGGGCACACCGGCGACGTCGCCTGCGACCACTACCACCGGTACGCCGGCGACGTGGCGCTGATGGCCGAGCTGGGCCTGCGGGCGTACCGGTTCTCGGTGGCCTGGCCCCGGATCCAGCCGGACGGCACCGGCCCGGTCAACCCGCGCGGGCTGGACTTCTACGACCGGCTCACCGACGCGCTGCTCGACCGGGGTGTCGACCCGATCGTCACGCTCTACCACTGGGACCTGCCGCAGGCGCTGCAGGACCGGGGCGGCTGGACCAACCGGGACACCGCCGGGCACCTCGCCGACTACGCCGTCGCCGTGCACGGCCGGCTCGGTGACCGGGTCCGCACCTGGACCACGCTCAACGAGCCCTGGTGCTCGGCGTACCTGGGGTACGGCAACGGGGTGCACGCGCCGGGCGAGCGGGACGCGGGGGCGGCCTTCGCCGCCGTACACCATCTCCTGCTGGGGCACGGCCTGGCGGCCCGCGCGCTGCGCGCGGCCGGCGCGCCGACCGTCGGGATCACCCTCAACCCGGCCGACGTGCAGCCCGCCGATCCGGCCAGCACCGCCGACGTCGCCGCGGCCCGGCTGGTCGACGGCCTGCACAACCGGATCTTCCTCGACCCGCTGACCGGCGCCGGCTACCCCGAGGACGTGCTGGCCCACCTCGGCCGGCTGGTGGAGCCGACGTTCATCCGGGACGGCGACGAGAAGATCATCGCGGCGCCGATCGACCTGCTCGGGGTGAACTACTACGCCCCGACCTACGTCGCCGGCCGGCCGGACGCCGCCGGCGGCGGCGGGGCGTACCCGGGCACCGAGGGTGTGGTGGAGTTCCTGCCGCCGACCGGCCCGCTGACCGACATGGGCTGGATGATCGAGGCGACCGGGCTGACCCGGCTGCTGGAGCGGATCGCCCGGGACTACCCGGGGCTGCCGATGCTGATCACCGAGAACGGCGGCGCCTTCCCCGACAAGCCCGGCGCCGACGGCCCGGACGGTCTCGGCCAGGTGATGGACACCGACCGGATCGCCTACCTCGACGGGCACCTGCGGGCGGCGCACCAGGCCATCGCCCGGGGGGTGGACCTGCGCGGCTATCTCGTATGGTCGTTGCTGGACAACTTCGAGTGGGCCGAGGGCTATCGGAAGCGGTTCGGGATCGTCCACGTGGACTACCTGACCCAGCGGCGCACACCGAAATCCAGCGCCCGGTGGTACCAGGAGGTGATCTCCCGGAACGGGCTGTGACGAGGTGGTGGTGACGGGGATGACGACCGCGCAGCGACCGACCCTGGAGGCGGTCGCCCGCCGGGCCGGGGTGTCCCGGGCGACCGTGTCCCGGGTGGTCAACGGCTCCACCACGGTGGCCGAGCCGATCCGGGAGGCGGTCCGCCGGGCCGTGGCCGAGCTGGGGTACGTGCCGAACCTGGCCGCCCGCAGCCTGGTCACCCAGCGGACCGACTCGGTCGCCCTGGTCATGCCCGAGGAGGCCACCCGGGTCTTCTCCGACGACCAGGTGTTCCCAGGGATCATCCGGGGGGCGGCCCAGGAGCTGGAGGCGGCCGACAAGCAGCTGGTGCTGATGCTCGCCGGCTCGGCGGCCGGTCACGAACGGGTCGAGCGGTACACCACCGGCCGGCACGTCGACGGGGTGCTCTTCGCCTCGCTGCACGGGGCCGACCCGCTGCCCGGCACGCTGGCCCGGCTCGGCATCCCGGTGGTCTGCGCCGGCCGGCCGCTCGACGGCGCGCGGGTGCCGTACGTCGACGTCGACAACGTCGGCGGGGTGACCCGGGCGGTGCGACACCTGATCCAGAACGGTCGCCGCCGGATCGCCAGCATCGCCGGCCCACAGGACATGATCGCCGGCATCGAGCGGCTCACCGGCTACCGGGAGACGGTCACCGCCGCCGGGCTGGACGAGCTGGTCGCGTACGGCGACTTCACCCGCGAGTCCGGGGCGGCGGCCATGCACCAGCTCCTCACCGCGCACCCCGACCTGGACGCGGTCTTCGCCGCCAGCGACCTGATGGCGCACGCCGCCCTGCGGACCCTGCGCGAGGCGGGACGGCGGGTGCCGGACGACGTCGCGGTGATCGGCTTCGACGACATCGAGACGGCGGCCTACACCGAGCCGCCGCTGACCACGGTGCGCTGGGAGATCGTGGAGCTGGGCCGGGAGATGACCCGGCAGTTGCTGCGGCTCGCCGCGGGCGAGGCGATCGAGGAGGCGATCATCCTTCCGACCGAGCTGGTGGTACGCGAGTCGGCCTGACCGGGCACGGCGGGCCGGCGCTGGCCGGCGGGGGTTCTGGCGAGGGCCCGGGCGTGCGGGGGGACGCACGGTTCGGTCGCCTCGGAAAAAGCCTGCTCGACGCGGTGTTGCCTCGGCGGCAGCAGAGCAAAGCAGTCGATGAGGGTCCGGAGCTCCGGAGCAGATATCACCCTTCGTGACGAAGGCCAACCAACTACCCGGCGCAACAGGCGCGTGGTACGGCTCCCTGATCCGTGGCCGTGCGGGGCGTCCCGGCGGCCGTGCCTGCGCGAGCTGGCCTGAACCGGTCAGCCCTCGGCGACGATCCGCTGCGCGGTCTGGTGGGTGGCGGCGCCGAAGAGCACCAGCCGGGCCTCGGTGACGTGCGCCGGGGTGGCCGCGCGCAGCACGGTCAACGCCTGGCGTACGGCGTCGTCGACCGGCCAGCCGTAGACGCCGGCCGAGATCAGCGGGAACGCCACCGTGGCGGCACCCAGTTCGTCGGCGGTCCGCAGGCTGTTGGCGTAGCAGTCGCGCAGCAGCGCCGAGCGGTCCTCGGCGGCCGAGAAGACCGGCCCGACGGTGTGCACCACCCAACGGGCGGGCAGGTTCCCGGCGGTGGTGGCGACCGCCTGCCCAGTGGGCAGGCCCCGGCCGTACCGGGAGGCGCGCAGGGCACGGCACTCCGCCAGGATCGCCGGGCCGCCCCGGCGGTGGATCGCGCCGTCCACTCCCCCGCCGCCGAGCAGGGACGAGTTGGCGGCGTTGACGATCACATCGACCCGCTGCGTGGTGATGTCGCCCTCGGCGAGGGTGATCTCCATGTCAGCGCTCCTCGACGGGTTGACCGAGCGACCGGCGGGTGAGCAGGGTGGCCCCGGCGACGGCGGCCGGCATGACCAGCACCGCGCCGAGCGGGATCAGGAAGCAGAGGAAGACCGCCACGCCGAAGCCGAGCGTGGTGGGCCGGTCCGCCTTCAGGATCGACCGGCGGTCGGGCAGCCGTAGCCCGCGCCGGGAGAACGGCGCCCCCACCAGCTCCACGGCGAGCAGCCAGCCACCCACCGCCGCCCCGATCACCGGCACCACCGTCTGGCCGACCACCGGGATGAACCCGGCGGCGAAGAGCGGGATGCCGAACAGCACCGACAGCCCGACCAGCCGCAGCGAGTCGACGACGCTGCGCCGCAGCGAGGCCCAGAGCGGCACCTCCACCCCGCCCGGGGTGCCACCGAGGCGCTCCTCCACCCGCTCGGAGATCTTCTCGTAGAACGGGTCACCGATGACCAGGGTGACCGCGGTGAAGCTGACCACCGCCAGCAGCCCGCCCAGCCCGAGGACGGCCAGCCCGGCGATCACCCGGACCAGGCTGCGCGCGGTGGTCGACCAGTCGTCGGCGAACGGGGTGACCAGCGCGGCCAGGTCGTCCACGAAGTACACCAGGGCGGCGAAGGCGGACAGGAAGACCGCACCGGAGATCAGCGCCGGCACGATGCCGAGCAGCATCAGCCCCGGGCTACGGACGTAGAGGCCGAGGCCGCGCAGGAGCAGCCCGACGCCGGAGAGGAACCGACCGACGGCGCCGGTGACCGGCGCGGCGATGCTGGGTGCGTTCACGAGCGGAGAGCCTAGTGCTCACCGGCACGCCCTGGGGCCGGGCAGGATGGTCGGGTGCGCGCGTCCCGGCTGATCTCCCTGGTGCTGCTGTTGCAGTCCCGCGGCACGATGACCGCCGCCGAACTGGCCCGCGAGCTGGAGGTGTCCGAGCGGACGGTCTACCGGGACGTGCTGGCGCTCTCCGCCGCCGGGGTGCCGGTTTACGCCGACCGGGGCCGGGCCGGCGGGTACCGCCTCCTCGGCGGCTACCGGACCCGGCTGACCGGCCTGACCCGGGACGAGGCGGAGGCGCTCTTCCTCTCCGGCCTGCCCGGGCCGGCCGGCGAGATGGGGCTGGCGGACGCGGTGGCGGCCGCCGAGCTGAAGGTGCTCGCCGCGCTGCCGCCGAGCCTGCGGGACGCCCCCGCCCGCGCCGGGCAGCGGTTCCACCTGGACGTGCCGGGCTGGTTCCGGGAGTCCGCGCCGCCACCGTGGCTGGCCGAGCTGGCCCGGGCGGTCTGGCGGGACCGGGTGGTCGAGCTGCGCTACCGGCGCGGCGACCGGGAGGTCACGCGGGAGCTGTGCCCCCACGGGCTGGTCCTCAAGAGCGGGATCTGGTACCTGGTCGGCCGCGTCGGCGACCGGTACCGGACGTACCGGGTGGACCGGGTGACGGGTGTCGAGGTGGGTGCGGAGAGCTTCGACCGGGACGACGACTTCGACCTGGCCGCGTACTGGCGGGAGCAGGCCGAGGCGTTCCTGCGGAGCATGCTCCGGGCCGAGGTGACGATCCGCCTCAGCCCCGCCGGCCTGCGCCGGCTCCGGCACCTCGCCGACGCCCCCTTCGTGTACGCCGAGGCGCTCGCCGCCGCAGGCGAACCCGACGGGCAGGGGTGGGTGGTGACCCGGCTGCCCGTCGAGTCCGTCGAGGTGGCGTACTCCCAGCTGCTGGGGCTGGGCCCGGAGGTGGAGGTGCTGGACCCGCCGGAGCTGAGGGCACGGCTGGCGGACGCCGCGAGGCGGTCCGCCGCCCGCTACCTCCCACCGGTCAGCGGTAGCCCGTGACGTCGGCGGGCTTGCCGGCGTCGACCACCTCGGCGATGTAGCGGAAGGCGTCCGGCCGGCTGCCGTCGACGTCGGTGAACCCGTACACCTGGGACAGCTCGCCGGCCGAGACGGAGGCCTGGTTCCAACGGACCTTCCCCTCGTCGGCGGCGAGCGCCGCGACCGCGCGCCCGACGAAGGCCGGGGTCTCCGAGATGAGGAAGTGCGGGTCCTTCGCTGCGCCGTCGCGCCAGTTCTCCTCGGTGACCGCGTAGTGCTCCAGCATGGCCTCGGACCGGATCCAACCGGGAGTCAGCGCGACGGCCGTGCCCCCGTGCGGCTTCAGCTCGTGCCCCCAGCTGAACGCGAGCCGGTTGACCGAGACCTTGGCCAGGTCGTAGAAGACCGAGAGCCGGTAGTTCTCGTCGTTGTACTCCTTGGTGCCGTCACCGATCTCCACCACCAGGCCGCCCGGGCGGCGGATCAGCAGCGGCAGCGCGTAGTGGCTGGTGATGATGTGGGTGTCCACCGCCAGCCGCAGCGTGCGGAAACCGGCCTCCAGCGGCTGCTCCCAGACCGGCTTCTCCCAGGTGATCAGCGGGTCGCCGCCCCAGATGTCGTTGACCAGCACGTCGAGCCGGCCCTGCTCGGCGTCGATCCGGGCCACCAGGTCGCGGACCTGCTCGGGCACCAGGTGGTCGACCCGTACCCCGATGCCGGTGCCGCCGGCGGCGGTGACCAGCTCGGCCGTCTCCTCGATCGTCTCCGGCCGGTCCATCTCCGAGCGGCCGGCGCGGCTGCTGCGGCCGGTGGCGTAGACGGTCGCCCCGGCCGCCCCGAGCTGGATGGCGATCTGCCGGCCGGCACCCCGCGTCGCCCCGGCGACCAGCGCGACCTTCCCTGTCAGCGGTTTCGTCGTCATGCGTCCGACCCTGACAGGAAAACCTGACATCCCAAGTCCGGTTTCGCCGACCGGGTGTCGTGCGTCATGCTCGCCGGCATGCACCTGCTGCTCTCCGGGATCGTCGGGTCGGTCGCGTACGGGCTGGCCGGGCCGGGCTCGGACGTCGACCGGATCGGCGTGTTCGCCGCGCCCACCGTCGCGTTTCACGGCCTGCACCCGCCGAAGGAGTCCGTGGTCACCACCGACCCGGACGTCACCCTGCACGAGGCCGGCAAGTACGCGAAGCTGGCGCTGAGCGGCAACCCGACCGCCACCGAGCTGATGTGGCTGCCGGACGACTGCTACGAGACCCGGACGGAGTTCGGCGAGCGGCTGATCGGCATCCGGTCGGCGTTCCTCAGCGCGCCCCGGGTCCGCGACGCCTACCTCGGGTACGCCACCCAGCAGTTCCGCAAGCTGACCGCCCGCGACTCGTCAGTAAGCGGACGGCGGCGCTCGGCCAAGCACGCCCGGCACCTGGCCCGGCTGCTGCACCAGGGCCGGGTGCTCTACGCGACCGGCGTGCTGGAGATCCGGCTGGCCGACCCGGAGTGGTTCCGGGCCTTCGGCGAGCGGGTGGCCGGCGGCGCGTTGGACGAGGCGGAGGCGCTGGTCGCCGCGGCGCAGCGGGACTTCGACACCATCCGTACGCCGCTGCCGGAACGGCCGGACGAGGCGACGGTGGAGGGTTGGCTGCTCGACGTGCGCGCCGCCCACCTGCCGACGAAGGGCTGAGCGCTCACTGGCCCGCCGGTGCCCGGGCCGAAAACCGCTCGGCCGGGCGCCGCCCCCGCTGCTAGGGTTCGGCCGCGTCCTCGATCAACGAAAAGGGAGGTGAGCGCGATGTCCACCACGACTGTCATGTGCTCCCACCCGACGGCGAGGACGCCGAGGTCCTGAACCGGGAGCACGTCAACACCCGGAAGGATCCCATGACCGACCTGGTCATCCGCCCGATCACCGCGGGCGAGGAAAAACTCTTCGACTCCCTGCCCGACCCCGCTCTCGTCGGCCGCGCCGCGTTCGGCGAGCGCTACCTCGACATGGCCGAAGCCGGCCAGTACCGCCCCGAATGGACCTGGGTAGCCCTGCGCGACGACGTCGTCGTGGCCCGCGCCGCCTGGTGGGGTGGACCGGACGACGACCAGCCGCTGGCGCTCGACTGGTTCGACTTCACCGACCCGGACGCGGCGGTGGAGCTGCTCCGGACCGCACCGTTGCGGGCGGAGTACTCGCTCTCGCTGCCACCCGGCTGGCGCGACGAGCCTGCCGTCCGGGCACAGGCGCAGGCGCGGATCGACGCCGCCACGGCCGCCGGCATGTCGGTGCTGGTCGAGCGGTACCGGTACCGCTGGACCACCTGGTGTGGACTGCCCGACCGGCCGGGTCGGCTCACGTTCCGCCCCGAACCGGACGATGCCGTGATCCTCGACGTCCTCCGCCGCGTCGGCGAGGGCAGCCTGGACGCCCACAACCGCCACACCACCGCCACCTCCGGGCCGGACGCGGCGGCCCGGGAGGAACTGGACCTGCTGCTCTGGCTGCCGAGCCCGCGTGACTGGTGGCGACTGGCCTGGACCGCGAGCGGTGAGCTGGTCGGCATCATCGTGCCGGCCCGCAACCACGCCGATCCGATCATCGGCTTCGTCGGCGTGGTCCCCGAGCAGCGCGGCCACGGCTACGCGTACGACCTGCTGGTCGAGGGGACGCACCTGCTGGTCGAGGGCGGCGCGACGGAGATCGTGGCCGCCACGGACCAGACCAACCACCCGATGGCCGCCGTCTTCGCCCGCGCGGCCTACCCGATTGAGCGGGCACGCGTGGACCTCGTCTGATCGGTCGTCCCCGGCACCGGTGCACCGGTGCCGGGGACACACCACCCGCTTAGTCGGCCAACCTGACCCGGACCCGGCGGTTGGCGCGGCCCTTGCTCTCCACCTTGACCACCTGCACCTTGCCGATCTGGGCGGTCGAGGCGACGTGGGTGCCGCCGTCGGCCTGCACGTCCAGCCCGACGATGTCGACGATCCGGACCTCCTGCTCGTCCGGCGGGATCAGGTTGGACTGGGTACGGATGATGTCCGGCAGGGCCAGCGCCTCGGCCCGGGGCAGCACCCGCACGGCGACCGACCGGTCGGCGGCCACCTCGGCGTTCACCAGCTCCTCGATCCGGGTCTTGAAGTCCGGCGGTACCTCGGGCAGGTTGAAGTCCATCCTGGCCTCCCCCGGCTCCATGTTGCCGCCGGTGACCAGCGCGCCGAAGTCGCGGAACACGACGCCGCAGAGCACGTGCAGGCCGGAGTGGGTGCGCATCAGGCGGGTCCGCCGCTCGTCCGCCACCGCGCCGGTGACCGCGGTGCCCACCGGCGGCACCGGATCTCCCTCGGCCGGGATCAGGTAGAGGTCGTCGCCCTTGCGGGTGCCGACGATCCGGGTCTGCACGCCCTGCCAGAGCAGCACGCCGTGGTCCGGCGGCTGGCCGCCGCCGCCCGGGTAGAACGCCGACCGGTCCAGCACGATGCCCTGCTCGTCGGCGGCGAGCACCGTGCACTCCCACTCCCGCAGGGTGGGGTCGGCGAGGTCGAGACGGTGGGTACGGCCGTGGTGTGTGACGCCCATGACAGCAGACGCTACCTGTTGAGGAACGTCGAGATCCGCTCCCGCAGGTCGGCGCGTTCGGTCCAGGCGAAACCCGGGCGGTCGTAGAGGTGCAGGGTGGCGTGTGGCAGCGCGGCGGCCAACTCCTCGGCGACGTGCGCCGGGTGCAGGTCGTCGCCGGCACAGCCGATCACCAGCGCCGGGGCGGTCACCGCGGCGAGTGCGGAGACGTCGCGCAGCGGGGCCTGCTCCGGCAGATCGGCCAGCCCGGGGGCGAGCCCGTCGCGGAGCAGCTGGTCGAGCCGCTGCCGCAGGTACGCCCAGCCCGCCGGAGTGTTCCGGACCGCCGCCGGCACCTCCAGCGAGACCACCTCGGCGACGGCCGAGGCGTCGCCCTCGGCCACCGCGTCCAGCAGGTCGGTCAGCCGTTGCCGGGCGACCGGGCCGCGCGGCTTGTCGAGCACCGCGGGCAGGAAGAAGACCAGCTTCTCGAAGCGGTCGGGGCTTTCCAGCAGCAGCCGGCAGAGCGCGCCGGCCCCGAGGCTGGCCCCGAACGCCCGGGTGGCGCCACCGAGGTCGGCGACCGCCCGCAGGTCACGCGCGAGGTCCAGGTAGCTCCACGGGCCGGGCGGCGCGTCGGAACGTCCGTGCCCCCGGAACTGAAAGAAAATCTTGCGGCCGGTGACGGCGCTGCCGAACGGGCGGGTGGTGGCGATGCCGTTGCCGAGCCCGTGCGCGAAGACGGTGGCCGGGTCACCGGCGCCGGTGACCAGCCGCTCCAGCCGTACCCCGTGCGGCGTGGTGACCAGCTCGGTCTCCGGCTCGGGCAGGGCCGGTCGCCCGGTACGCGGCCCGCCCGGACCGGGCCCCCAGGTGCGGGGTCCGCCGTCGGGCGGCGGGGGCCAGCGGAAACCTCTCACCAGAACCCTTTGCCGTCGTGCAGGTCACGCAGCCCGACCCGGACGTCGAGCAGGTAGATCAGGCCCGCCGCGATGCCGATCAGCCCGAAGATGCTGAGCGCGCCGAAGCCGAGCAGGGTGAGCACCAGACAGACCGCCAGGATGGCGATCCAGCCGCCCTTGGGCAGGGTGCCGATCGCCGGGAACGCGTCGGCGCGCTGGGTGATCGCGTGTACCAGGGCGATGCCCTGTACGGCCAGGGCGAAGACGAGCAGGATCAGCTCGATCACATAGCGGACTTCGAACACGAAGATCGGCGCGGCGATGGCCATGCCGGCCAGCATATGCCGACGACCCCGGAAACGTCCCACAGGACGCTTCCGGGGTCGTACCGGTTTGCGGCGGTTACTGGGCGGCCGGACGGGTCCGCTTGGTGGCCTTCGGCAGCTTCGCCGACGGGGTGGCAGCCGGCTTGGCGGCCCGCGCCCGGGTGGTCTTCGCGGCGGCGGGCTTGGCCTCGACGGCCTCGGCCACCTCGGCCGGGGTGGGGATCTCCGCCTCGGCCGGTGCGGCGGTGGTGGCCGTCGCGACCTCGTCCTTCACCTCGGTGGGGAGGGTGGCGTCCGTCGCCTCGATGTCGGCGTTGACGGTGTCGGCGGCCTCCAGCACGCCGGCGCCGACGACCCGCTCGCCGCGGGCGATCAGCGCGCCGTACGCGGCCAGCGCGCGCTCCTGCGCGGCCTGCGCACCGACCAGCAACGCGGCGGCGTTGCGGGTGGCGGCCTCGCGCAGCTTGTCCAGGTCGAGGTCGGCCGGGACGGCCTTCTCGCGCAGGCCGGTCGCGGTCAGGTTGGCGGTCTTGAAGGTCTCGGTGGCCTTCTGCCGCAGCTCGAAGCCGGTGACGACGGCCTTGCCGCCGATCTCGGTGACCGCCTTGGTGCCGTCGGCGACGACCTTCGTGCCCAGCTCGCTCACCACGGTCGGGAGCTTGCGGAGCTGCTGGTACGCCAGCTCGCCGGCGCCAGCGGCGGCGTAGAGCGGAGCCGGGATGCGGTTGGTCTTCGGCTGGGTCATGACTTCTCCTCCTCGGCCGCTTCCGCGGCCTTGCTGTCGGGGGTGACGGGGGCGGGCGCGGGGCCCGCCTCGGTGACGGCGACCGATTCGAGGACGGCCTCGGTCGGGGTGCCGTCCGCGGTGGTGGGCCCGGTCGCGGCCGGCGTGGCGGTGGCGGCCGCCTCGGTCGGTTCGGCCGGTGCGCTGGGTTCCGCCGCCGGAGTGGTCTCCGGGCCGGCCGCGGCGGTCGCCTCGGCGAGCCGGACGTTCTCCCGGCGGAAGGTCTCGTAGATCTGGCTCAGCGACTGCTTCTGCGCCATCGTCAGGTCGGGGTCGACGGCGATCGCCGCGAGCACCCCCTGACCCTCCTTGTCGTCGAGCAGCCCGGCGCGCAGGTACATCGCCGGGGTGGAGACCCGCAGCGCACTGGCGAGCTGCTGGAGCACCTCGGCGCTCGGCTTGCGCAGCCCGCGCTCGATCTGACTCAGGTACGGGTTGCTCACCCCGGCCTGCTCGGCGAGCTGGCGCAGCGAGATCTTGGCGTTCCGGCGCAGGTCACGGATGAATCCGCCGACGTCGGGTAGATCCTTGGGTGCGGCCATGAGCCATACGGTAGTCCGCGGTGCTAACTACAGCAAGCAAAACGCTTGCCAGAGTTAGCAAGGTAACAATAGGCGGTTGCGGACCGGATGTCCGCTGCGTAGCTTGCACGCGTGACGATGATCGACATCAACGGTGCCCGGCTCGCCTACGACGATCTGGGCAGCGGCAGCCCCGTGCTCCTGCTGCACGCCGGCATCGCGGACCGGCGGATGTGGCGGCACCTGGCGCCCGCTCTCGCCGAACGGCACCGGGTGATCGCGCTCGACCTGCGCGGCTACGGCGACTCCGAGCTGCCGCCAGCGTCCTTCGCCCACCACGACGACGTGGTCGCGGTGCTGGATGCGCTGGGCATCGAGCGGGCCGCCCTGGTCGGCTGCTCGTTCGGCGGGGCGGTGGCGATCGACACCGCGCTGGCGCACCCGCAGCGGGTCTCCGCCCTCGCGCTCTTCGGCTCGGCCGTCGCCGGTAACCAGTGGTCCGAGGAGGCCGAGCAGCTCTGGGAGAAGCTGGTCGGCGAGGTGGACCCGGAGGACTTCGCGGCGAGCGCGGCCGGCGAGGTGCGGTTCTGGGTGGTCGGCCCCGGCCGCCGCCCGGAGGACGTCGACCCGGGCCTGGTCGCCTTCGCCGAGGAGCTGGACCAGCGGGCGCTCGCCGCCGAGCAGGCGCTCAGCGCGGTGGAGGTCGACGACCTCGACCCGCCGGCGATCGAGCGCCTCGGTGAGCTGCGGCTGCCGGTGCTGGTCACCGCCGGCGCGGCCGACGTCCCGGACATCTCCCGGCTCGCCGACCGGATCGCGGCCGAGGTGCCCGGCGCGGTGCGCCTGCCCGACGTGCCGGACGCCGCCCACCTGCTGCCGCTGGAGCGCCCGGAAGCGGTCGACGCCGCCCTGCGCGACTTCCTGCGCTGACCGCGCCGGGCCGACCCCCCGCACAGGCGTCGCGTGCCGGCCCTTCGGTAGGCCCGAGAGCGGCGCGGCCTACCGCCCGGCCCACCCGGGCGTGTCGCGCTCGCGGCAGGATGTGTGGCCCAATGAGCCGGATGGGACTCACGCTCTGTAGCGGCACCGCGGCCGCCCGCACCACGAGACGTCACGGTGCCGCCGGCCCGGCGCACCGCGGTGCGTCACGGCGCCACCGACTGCGACGCGCCGGCGTCAGGCGGCCCGATGCGGACCGGGCGTCACCAGGCGGCCCGCACGGCCCCGACCGGCAGGCCGCCGCCGAGCAGCGGCAGTTCGGCGTACTCGGTCAGCACCGGGGCGTCGACGCCGAGCCGGCGCAGCGCGGAGACCAGCACCGGCATCCGGGCCCGCGCGGCGCCATCGTCGATCTTGAGGGCGACCGCACCCACGCCGGGCACGGCCGCGGCGATCA
This sequence comes from Micromonospora sp. CPCC 206171, assembly GCF_036906755.1. Classification (NCBI taxonomy): domain Bacteria; kingdom Bacillati; phylum Actinomycetota; class Actinomycetes; order Micromonosporales; family Micromonosporaceae; genus Micromonospora; species Micromonospora sp. CPCC 206171. The sequence goes on from NZ_JBAKHT010000009.1 coordinate 145,455, forward strand.
CGCCCTCCGCGCCCACCTTGGCCAACGCCCCGGGTACGCCCCGCATCAGCCGGGTGTCCTCGGCCCCGGTCCCGCCGACCATTTCCGGGTACGCCCGCATCGCGTCGGACACGGTCCGCTCCACCGACCCCGGCTCGGCCGAGACCAGCCGCAGGTACGCCCCGGCCAGCCCGGTCAGCGAGACGGCGAGCACCGGCGCGCCGCAGCCGTCCACCCCCACGGCCGCCACCTCCTCGCCGGTGAACTCCCCGATGGTCGCGGTCAGCCGCTGCTGCAGGGGGTGCTCCGGCCGCCAGTAGCCGTCCAGCGGCCAGCCGGCCGCCACGCAGGTCAGCAGCATCCCGCTGTGCTTGCCGGAGCAGTTCATCTGCACCCGGGTCGGTCCGCCGCCGGCGCGCAGCACCGCCTCCCGGGCCGCCTCGCCGACGGGCAGATCGGGCGGGCAGTGCAGGGCCGAGCCGTCCAGCCCGGCCCGGGCCAGCAGCGCCGCCACCCGGGCCAGGTGGAACTCCTCGCCGGCGTGGCTGGCGGAGACCAGCGCCACGTCGGCCGGGTCGGTCAGCGGTAGGCCGGCGCGCAGCATCCCGATCGCCTGCATCGGCTTGCTCGCCGAGCGCGGGAAGATCGGCGAGGTGACGTCCCCCGCCCCGGCCACCGGTGCGCCACCGGCGTCGATCACCACCACCGAGCCGCGGTGCACGCCCTCGACGAAACCGGACCGGACCACCTCGACGAGCGGCACGCCGCCCTCGTACGTCTTTCCCACGAAGTGGACGGTACCGACGCCCCCGCAGTGGTCGGCAGCCGGGTGACCAGGGACGTCGGCGGTGGCCGTACAGGGGTGGGCGGCGGGGCCGGCCTTACAGGCCGAGCAGCGTACGGGCCTCGGCGGTGGTCAGCGGCGGACGCTGGGCGAGCTGGGCGAAACCGACCGCCCGGGCGACCAGCTGCATGTTGGACTCGACCGGCTGGCCCTTGGCGTAGGTGACCGTGTCCTCCATGCCGACCCGCAGGTGGCCGCCGGCCGAGAGCGAGGCCAGCAGCACCGGGATCGTGCTGCGCCCGATGCCGGTGGCCGAGAACGTGGTGCCCTCCGGCAGGTCACGCAGCGCCTGGTGGGCGGCGACCAGCGCCTGGGTGGTGCCCGGCATGCCGCCCGGCACGCCCATCACGAAGTCGACGTGCACGTGGCCGCCGTGCGGCAGCCCGTACTTGCCGAGCAGCCGCTGCAGGGCGGTGAGGTGGCCCAGGTCGAAGATCTCGTACTCGGGGACGATGCCGCGCTCCTGCATCCGGGTGTGCAGGTCGACGATGAACTCCCACCGGTTGAGGAAGACGTCGTCGCCGAAGTTGAGCGTGCCCATGGTGCAGGAGGCCATGTCCGGCGCGGCGTCGAGCACGGCGAGCCGGGCGGACTCCGGATCGGTCACCGCGCCGCCGGAGGAGAGCTGCACGATCAGGTCGGTGTTCTCCCGCAGCGCCGCCACGGTGTCCCGCAGCCGGCCCTGGTCCAGCGTCGGCCGCGCCTCGTCGTCGCGGATGTGGACGTGGATCACGGCGGCGCCGAGCGCCTCGCACTCCTTGGCGGTCAGCAGCAGCTCGTCGAGGGTCACCGGCAGCGCCGGCACCTCCGCCTTGGCCGACTCCGCGCCGGTGGGGGCAACCGTGATCAACGTCCCTGTGCTCATGCCAGGATCCTAGCCGCCCCGGCCGGCTCCGGTCGACGGCCGGAGCCGGCAATGACGGAAGAATGGCGGGACCGCGCCTAGCGGGAAGGAAGACTTCCTGCAATGTGAGCGCGGACCCGGCACCCTTACTCCCGGTCGATCGCCGCGGCGGTCTCCCCCACCAGCAGGCGGGCGTCGTCGGCGACGTTGCGCTTGACCACGGCGAGGGCGACCTGCCCCAGCTCGTAGTGGTGCACGGCGGTGCCGACGAAGCCGACCGCCCGGCCGTCCAGGGTCACCGGCGTGCCGGCGGCCGGCGGCTGGTCGGTGGTCACCCCGTCCAGGTGCAGCAGTACCAGCCGGCGCGGCGGCTTGCCCAGGTTGTGCACCCGGGCCACCGTCTCCTGCCCCCGGTAGCAGCCCTTGTTCAGGTGCACCGCCGGGGCGATCAGACCCACCTCGGCGGGGATGGTCCGGTGGTCGGTGTCCACCCCGACCCGGGGCAGCCGGGCGGCCGCCCGCACCGCCTCGTACGCCCACAGCCCGGCCACCGGCACCCCGTTGCCGCGCAGCTCGGCCACGACCTGGTCCATGGCGGGCCGGGGCACCAGCAGGTCCACGCCGAGCCGGCCCCGGCGGGCCCAGCCGCCGACGGGCAGCGGCCGCACGTCGTACACGACGGTGGGCCGGGACGGCAGCTCGTCGGAGCGGAACTTCGGACCCGGCACCGCGACCACGTCGGGGTCGGCCAGCCCGGTGACGCCGAGCGCCGCGACGGCCGTGACCGCCTCCGGACCGACCAGCGAGAGCAGCGCATGGTCGGCGGTCGCGTCGCGCGGCTCGACCCGGCTGAAGAACCGCATCTTCTCCAGGTACGACAGCAGCCCCTCGGTGGCGCCCGGCTCGGTGTCGAGCCAGGTGGTCTCGCCGTCCTCGGCGACCATCGCGTGCTGCTCCACGTGCCCGTGCGGGCTGAGCACCAGCAGCTCGGTGCCCTGCCAGGGCTGCAGGGCGTTGAGGTGCTGGCTGGTCAGCGTGTGCAGCCAGCCGATCCGCTCCTCGCCGGGTACCGCGACCACCCCGCGGTGCGACCGGTCGACCAGGCCGACCCCGGTGGCCAGGGTGCGCTGCTCGCGCATCGGGTCCCCGTAGTGCGCGGCGACGCCCCGGACCCCGGCGGCGCGGTGCGCCGGCTCCGGCTGGTCGCGACTGGCCTCGTCGATGGCCTCGACGGCCACCGCTCCCGCGATGTCGATCATTTCGGTTCCCCGTCCTCGCAGTGGCCGCAGACGCCGAAGAGCGCCACGTGCCCGATGTCGACCCGGAACCCGCGCTCGGCCACGAGCTGGTCGGCGAGGGGACGGAGCAGCTCGGGATCCATCTCGTCGATCGCCCCGCACTCGCGGCAGACCAGGTGGACGTGCTGGTGCTCGCCCGCCGCGTGGTAGGTCGGCGACCCGTGCGACAGGTGGGTGTGGGTCACCAGCCCGAGCCGCTCCAGCAGCTCCAGGGTCCGGTAGATGGTGGTGATGTTGACGCCCGCGGCGACCTCCCGGACCGCCGTGTGCACCTGCTCCGGCGTGGCGTGCCCCAGGTCCAGCACGGCCTGGAGCACCAGCTGCCGCTGCGCCGTCAGCCGCAGCCCACGGGAGCGGAGCATTTCCGCGAGGGAGGATTCGGACACCGTCCGATCATAGTTCGGCGCCGGCGGGTCGTTCCGGCGCGGAAAGCTCCAGGCTCGCCGGGATGGCCCGGAAGGCGCGCGCGACCCGCTCGACGAGGGTCGGCAGCCCGCCCTGCCCGCCGCCGTGCACCCAGGCCCGGGCCGCCAGGCGCCAGGCGGTGGTGGTGACCTCGGCGAGGACCTGCGGCCGGAGGTCCCCGGGCGGCAGCGCGAGCTTGCCGGCCAGCCGGTCGGCGATCCGCTGCTCGACCTCGGCGCGGTAGTGGGCGGCGTAGGCCAGCAGGGCGGGCGAGGTCAGCACGAGCCGCCGGGTGGCGACGTAGCGGTCCGCCCAGTCCGCCCCGAGCCCGGTCACCACCTCGCCCAGCAGGTCGCTCAGCTCGGTGAGCACGAGGCCGGACAGGGCGCGCCGCTCCAGGGCGGCCAGGTAGGCCGACCAGAGCTCCGCCTCCGCCTCGATGGCGGCGGCCTCCTTGGCCGGGAAGATCCGGAAGAAGCTGCTGCGGGACACCTCCACCGCGTCGACCAGCTCCTCCACCGTGGTGGCCTCGAAGCCCCGCTCGGTGAACATGCGCAGCGCGGCGTCGGCGAGCGCGCGCCGGGTCCGCAGCTTCTTGCGCTCCCGCAGCGGCAGGGCCCGGTCGGACGTCGAGGAGTTGGCGGTCATGGCCGCAATCTAGCCGCATCCCGACCGGAAGGAGACCTGACATCCTTAGGGATCTGTTGCCAAATGAGACTCCGTCTCAATATGCTCGGAGTGCCGAAAGCATGGAGCGAACGAAGGAGCGACCGATGTCGACCACTCCCACCCTCAACGGCCAGGTCGTCGGCCTGGCCCACTACGCCACCCGCGCGGTCCTCGAAGGCGAGCTGGCCCCGACCGGAACGTCCTTCCCGCAGGCGCTGGCCCTCAACGCCGTTGCCAACGCCGGCGGGACGCTCGACCGGTCCCGGCTGGTCGACCGGATGACCAGCGCCCTGAAGGTCGACGCGGCGGCGGTGCTCGCGACGATCGCCGAGTTGGCCGAGGCCGGCCTGGTACGGGTGCTACCGGCCGACGAAGCCCGGGTGGACCTGACCGACGCCGGCCGGGCCCGGCAGCGGCGGGTCGCCGAGATCAGCGCCGGCATCGCCGGCCGGGTGTACGCGGACATTCCCGCAGCCGACCTGGCCGTCACCGCCCGCGTGCTGACCCTGGTCACCGAGCGGGCCAACGCCGAACTGGCCGCCGCGCGGGGCTGACCCGGGCAGGCGAGCGCGACCGGGGGCCCCGGCCACTGTCTAGGCTCGACGGCCATGGAGGCAACCAGGGTCGCCGTGCTCGGCCGGGGCGTCGTACCCGGTGGGGAGCCGGTGCTGCGCGGCGACGACCTCGGCGTGCTGCACGGCGACGGCCTCTTCGAGACGATGCACCTGCGGGGCGGGCGGCCCTGGCTGCGCGCGGCGCACCTGGCCCGGCTGCGGGCCGGCGCCGCCGCCGTGGAGCTGGCGCTGCCCGCCGAGGACGCCCTGGTCGAACTTCTGGAGAGGGTGGCCGCCGGCTGGCCGGCGGAGGTGGAGGGCGCGCTCCGGCTGGTCTGCACCCGGGGCCCGGAGGGCGGCGGCCCGGCGACCGTCTACGCCACGCTGGGCGAGGTCCCGCCGTCCGCCCGACGGGCCCGACGGGACGGTGTCGGCGTGGCCACCCTGCCCCTCGGGGTGGCCGCGGCGGCCCGGCCGGAGCTGGGCTGGCTCCCCACCGGCGTCAAGTCCACCTCGTACGCGGTGAGCAGCGCCGCCCGGCGCTGGGCCGCCCGCAACGGCGTGGACGACGTGCTCTGGACCTCCACGGACGGGTACGTGCTGGAGGGGCCGAGCGCGAACGTGGTGTGGCTGGAGGGCGGTACGCTCTGCACCGTCCCGGCCGCCGCGACGGGCATCCTCCCCGGCGCCACCTGCGCCTGGCTGCTCGCCCATGCGGGGGAGCTGGGCTTCGCCGCCGCCGAGCGGATGGCCACGCCGCGGCGGCTGGCCGAGGCCGATGGCGTCTGGTTCACCTCGTCGGTGCGCGGCCTGGCGGAGTTCCGCAGCCTCGACGCCACGCGCCTCCGCCGCTCCCCGCACACTCCGGCCCTCCAGGCCCTGCTGGCCCACCCCGTCCCCTGACCCTGTCCGGGTCCAGGGTGGGCGTGCCGGGGGGTGGGTCAGCCGGCCACGCGGATGAGGCGGGCGGAGAGGTGCGGCGAGAGGGGGTGGCCCATGCCGGCCATCTCCTGGGCGTAGAGCAGCGCGCCCTCGACGATGCCGAAGAGTCGGGCGCCGGCGGTGACCTCCTTGGCGGTGGAGGTCCGCACGACCGCGTCGGTGGCGAACTCGATCTGGGTGCCGGTGCGCTTGCCGATGTAGAGCTCCATGATCCCGGTGGGGCTCATCATCAACGCCTCCAGCTCGTCGGTGGCCCGGTCGCCGCTGAGCACCGGACGCCACCAGCCGACCTCACGCCCGGCGGGGCGCACCGGGCGGCTCTGCTCGTCGAGGATCCACGCCCGCGACTCGTAGAGCAGGAACGGTCGGCCGTCGTGGCTGATCCGGATCTCCTGGGCGAAGTCGAAGTCCTCGATGGTGGGGAAACCACCGCGGCCGCGACCCCGCCACACCCCGACGTACGGCAGCAGGCCGTCGAGGGCCGGGTGCAGCTTCGGCCCGACCCGCAGGTCGTGGCTCTCCTCGTACGGGTACTCCTCGACCGGCGGCGCGTTCAGCCACGGCGGCTGCAGCGGGTTCTCGTCCGACGGGTTCGCGCTCACCGGTTACCAACGTCCTCTCGAAATGCGTACGGCAAGGTAGACCAGGCCACCGGCGAGCGCGCCGAGGCCCGCGACCAGCAGGCTGACGAACCCGATCTCGGTAACCATCATGGTCATCCTATGCTGGGCGTCATGGCCCGCACTCTCGTCGTCAAGGCCACCGCCGGGGCGGACGCGCCGGAACGGTGCGCCCAGGCCTTCACGGTCGCCGCCACCGCCGCCGCAGCCGGAGTGGAGGTGTCGCTCTGGCTGACCGGCGAGTCGACCTGGTTCGCCCTGCCCGGTCGGGCGGAGCAGTTCGAGCTGCCGCACTCCGCGCCGCTGGCGGAGCTGCTGCACGTCATCCTCACCACCGGGCGGATCACCGCCTGCACCCAGTGCGCCGCCCGCCGGGACATCGGCCCCGGCGACGTGCTGCCCGGCGTACGCATCGCGGGCGCGGCCGTCTTCGTCGAGGAGGCGATGGCCGAGGGGGCCCAGGCGCTGGTCTACTGACCTCCCCCGATTTTCCTGTCCGATCTGCGTGGAGTGCCGATACTGTCCCGACTTGTCGGTCGGCTGCCTACCATTCGGATGTGAACGAGGCGATTGAGGACTTCTTCGCATCGCTGCCGGCGCGCGCCCCGGCGGTGCTGCGTACCCCGACCAGCGGGACGATCCAGATCGACCTCACCACCGACAACCGGACCGACCACTGGCTGGTCCAGATGAGCCCCGGGGAGATCATCGTCAACCGGGCCCGCGGTCCCGCGGACGCGATCTGGCACAGCAGCGCCGACCTCTTCGAGCGCCTGGTCACCGGCCGGGCACAGGGCATCTCCGCCGTGCTGCGCAACGAGACCACGTTCAGTGGCAACGTCCTGCTCTTCCTCGTCTTCCGCCGGTTCTTCCCCGACCCGCCCGGCGCCCGGGACCCCCGGGAGACCGCCCGCGAGGAGCTGGGAGGGTCGGGATGAGGCAGCTGGTCAGCATTCTCGACGGCAACACCTTCATCGTCTGCGACCGCCGTGGCGACATCGAGCCGTCGTTCGACTTCCCCACCGGCCTCTTCTCGTTCGACACCCGCTTCCTCTCCACCTGGCTGCTCACCCTCGACGGGGAGCGGTTGCACGCCCTGTCGGTCGACGACTCGCACTCCTACCGGACCCGGTACTTCCTCGTCCCGGGCGAGCCGACCCACTACCTCGACGCCAAGGTGTCGGTGATCCGGGACCGATCCATCGACGACGGCCTGGGCGAGAGACTCACCGTGCTCAACCACTCCGACAAGGAGATGCGCTTCAACGTCCGGCTGGAGATGGGTTCCGACTTCGCCGACCTGTTCGAGATCAAGCACCAGCGGCGCAAGGCCGGCCGGGTCAGCGCCCGCGTCGGTGAGAACGAGTTGCGGTTGACCTACCGGCGGGAGGCGTTCCACCGGGAAGCTGTGATCACCAGCAGCTCACCCGCCGAGGTGGACCCGGGCGGGATGACCTGGGCCATCCTCGTCGGTCCGCACGCGGAGTGGACGACCCGGCTGCACGCGGGGACCGTGATCTACGGCGCCCGGGGCCAGGACTTCCGGGTGAGCACCCCGCTGGTCGGCAGCCGCAGCCCCGCCGCGATCCGCGCCGAGCAGGAGGAGCTGATCCGCAAGGCGCCCAAACTCGGCTGCGACTACGAGCCGCTGGCCACGGCGTACCGGCAGAGCCTCAACGACCTGGCCTCGCTGCGCTACGAGTCGATCACCCTCGGCGTTCGTCTGGTGGCGGCGGGCCTGCCCTGGTTCATGACCCTCTTCGGCCGGGACAGCATCCTCACCTCGTTCCAGGTGCTGCCGTTCCTGCCCGAGCTGATCCCGCCGACCATCCTGATGCTGGCCGGCCTGCAGGGTCATCGGCTGGACGACTTCCGCGACGAGGAGCCGGGCAAGATCCTGCATGAGCTGCGCTACGGCGAGACGGCCGGCTTCGAGGAGCAGCCGCACTCGCCCTACTACGGCTCCGCCGACTCCACCCCGCTCTTCCTGATCCTGCTCGACGAGTACGAGCGGTGGACCGGCGACGCCGACCTGGTGCGGAAGCTGGAGTTCCCGGCCCGGGCGGCGTTGGCCTGGATCGACAGCTACGGCGACCTGCTCGGCACGGGCTACCTCTGGTACCGCACCCGCAACCTGGACACCGGCCTGGCGAACCAGTGCTGGAAGGACTCGTGGGACTCGATCTCCTACGCGGACGGCCGGCTGCCGGGCTTCCCCCGGGCCACCTGCGAGCTCCAGGGCTACGCGTACGACGCGAAGCTGCGCGGCGCCCGGATGGCCCGGCAGTTCTGGAACGACCCCGCCTACGCCGAGCGGCTGGAACGCGAGGCCGCCGCCCTCAAGGAGCGCTTCAACCGGGACTTCTGGATCGCGAAGGATGAATACTTCGCGCTCGCCCTCGACCCCGAGGGGCGGCACGTCGACGCCCTCTCCTCCAACATGGGGCACCTGCTGTGGAGCGGCATCGTGGAGGAGTCCCGGGCCGAACGGATCGCCCGCCACCTGCTCGGCCCCCGGCTCTTCTCCGGCTGGGGAGTGCGCACGCTCGCCACCGACCAGGGTCGCTACAACCCGGTCGGCTACCACGTGGGCACGGTCTGGCCGTTCGACAACGCCTTCATCGCCTGGGGCCTCGCCCGGTACGGGTTCCGGGAGGAGGCCGGGCGGATCTGCGAGGGCATGCTCAGCGCCTCCCGCTACTTCCACGGACGGCTCCCGGAGGCGTTCGCCGGGTACGAGCGCGAGGTCACGGAGTATCCGGTGCAGTACCCGACGGCATGCAGTCCGCAGGCCTGGTCGGCGGGGACGCCCCTGCTGCTGCTGCGGGTGATGCTCGGGCTGGAGCCGCAGGGCGAGCACCTGATCATCGACCCGGCGGTGCCGGAGGGTCTGGGCCGGATGGAGCTGCTGGACATCCCCGGCCGGTGGGGGAAGGTCGACGCACTCGGCCGCAGCCGCACGGAGCAGGACCACGATCCGGTCACCTGACCGCAGCCCGTCGAGCCCGGGAGGGACCGGCAGCCCACGCAGGTCGTGCCGCGCGGGATCAGCAGCCGGTGGAGGCGGAGACCCGCACCTGCTGGCCGGTCGCGTCGGCCAGGACGACGGCGGTGCCGCGCCGGTAGGCGTACACCTCCGGGCTGTCGACCACCGCGCCGCCGGCGGCCAGCGGTTTCAGCCCCGCCAGCGACGCCGGCGCGGAACCGGCGGCGACCCAGGCGGTCCGGGCGAGCCCACCGCCGGGGCAGGGCGCGACGACCTGTTCCGAGGTGCCCGCCGGGCGGCCGAGCGCGCGCAGCGCCTCGTCCAGGGCCGGCTCGCCGGCGTAGCCGGGAAGGAGTGTCGCGTATGCCACGTCGTCCGGGCGGCAGCCGGTGTCCACGGTCAGCCGGACCCGGCCGGGGGTGACCACCCGGCCGTGCACCGCGACGAACTCACCGGCGTCGGCCCGCAGCCGGGGACCGTCGGAGCCGAGGTGGACGCCGGCGCGCCAGTCCGCCGGGAGCCGCCCGGCGACCGCCTCCAGCAGTGCCCGTTCCCCGCCCTCGGCCACCACCACGTCCAGGTCCCGGGCCAGCGACGCGCCGTCGTCCATCGGGGTGACCCGACAGCCCCGGTCGAACCGCGGCGCGGCCAGCTGCCAGGCCCCGTCGCCGGTGGCGGCGACGAGGCGGCCGACCGCCCGGTCGACCACCGGTACGGCCTCGGCGAGGGTGCGCTGCTCGCGCACAGTCGGCGGGTCGTGCCGCACCGACCACCAGGTCAGCGCGCCCAGCAGCACCGCCCAGAGCACGGTCACCGCCAGCAACCAGCGCGGCCACCCTCGGGTGGGCGCCGGCTCTCCAGGACCACTCGGCGGGGCCCACCCCGCCTGGACAGCACCGCTCACCCGCCCATCGTGTCACGCGCCCGCCGTCGGGCCGGCCGCCCCCTGCGGCGGAAGCCGGGCGACGACCGGGGCCGGTCACCCCGGGTGGGGTGACCGGCCCCGGGCCGATCAGAGCATGGGTCAGGCGACGGTCACGGAGACCTCGTTGATGCCCCGTCCGGCGGTCACGGCGGTGTCGCCGTTGCCGTGCCGGGACAGCGCCCGCAGCGTCCAGCTGCCCGGCGCGGCGAAGAACCGGAACTGCCCGGCCGGGGAGGTGACCACCTCGGCAATGAACTCACCGGTCGAGTCGAGCAGCCGGACGTACGCGCCCGGCACGGTCTCGCCCGCGTCGGAGCGGACCACACCGGTGATGACGGTTTCCTTCTCCAGGTCCAGGCTGGCCGGCAGCGGCGCGGCCTGGTCGGGAGCGGCGCAACCCGCGGCGGTGGGTGCAGTCATCTCAGGCCTCCCCAGGCTCGTCGCCGAGCGCCACCGGCACGCCGACCAGCGAGCCGTACTCGGTCCAGGATCCGTCGTAGTTCTTCACGTTGCGGTGGCCGAGCAGCTCCTGGAGCACGAACCAGGTGTGCGAGGAGCGCTCACCGATCCGGCAGTAGGCGATGGTCTCCTTGCCGTCGTCCAGCCCGGCGTCGGCGTAGATCCGGCGCAGCTCGTCGTCGGACTTGAAGGTGCCGTCCTCGTTGGCCGCCTTCGACCACGGCACGCTGATCGCGGTGGGCACGTGGCCGGCCCGCTGCGCCTGCTCCTGCGGCAGGTGGGCGGGGGCGAGCAGCCGGCCGGCGTACTCGTCGGGGCTGCGCACGTCGACCAGGTTCTTGGTGCCGATGGCGTCGACCACCTCGTCGCGGAAGGCGCGGATCGAGGCGTCCGGCTCCTGCGCGACGTACTGCGTCCGGGGGCGGGTCACCGGGTCGGCGACCAGCGGGCGGGCGTCCAGCTCCCACTTCTTGCGGCCGCCGTCGAGCAGCTTGACGTCGCGGTGGCCGTAGAGCTTGAAGTACCAGTAGGCGTACGCGGCGAACCAGTTGTTGTTGCCGCCGTACAGGATCACGGTGTCGTCGTTGGCGATGCCCCGCTCGGAGAGCAGCGCCTCGAACTGGGTCTTGTTGACGAAGTCCCGGCGGACCGGGTCCTGCAGGTCGGTCCGCCAGTCCAGCTTGATCGCGCCGGCGATGTGGCCGGTGTCGTACGCCGAGGTGTCCTCGTCGACCTCGACGAAGACGACGCCCGGGGCGTCGATGTTCTTCTCGGCCCACTCGGCCGAGACGAGTGCGGTGTCGCGACTCATCGAATCACTCCCTGGTGAGGATGGATGGTGAGCCTGCGCGGGATCGAAATCGGTGATTGTCGCACCACGCGCGGGACCCATAGAGGAACGGATCACGGGTTCGTGCGACGGCGCCGCTGCCGGGCGTGCGGTGGGAAGAGCACCGGAGGGTGGAGAGACCCCTGAAGCCGGTTGGCCGCTAGGCGGCCGGAGACAGCCCCGCCGTCAGATGACGGAGCGACACAGGCAGGTGGCCACGCGGCACAGGTCGACCGCGCGCCGTTTGGTGAGGTGCGTCCCCATGAGCAGGGAGCCTAGCAGCCGTCCCGGAGAGCGCCACCGGTCCGACCAGCATGCGGGACACGACGCGGGACACGGCGACGGCCCGGCCGGGCGGCCGGGCCGTCGTGCGGTGGCCCGGTCAGCGGGCCGAGTTGATCGGTACGTTCGCCGCGTCGGCGGTCACCACCAGGCCCTCCGGCCTGGGCTCGACCTTGCGGACGTTGAGCTGGAACGGCAGCTCGGGCAGGGGCACGTCGATCGAGATGCCCTTGGCGTAGTTGCTCAGCAGCGTCCGGGCCAGCGGCACCGCCGGCAGCCCTTCGGCGGTCAGGTCGTTGAAGCGCAGCGCGACCTTGTTGCCCTCGGCCACGGTCACGTCGGCGGTGCCGGTGACGGTGAGCTTCTGCCCGAGGATGTCCACCGGGGCGGTCACGGCGAGCTTGCCGTTCTGCTCGCCGAGCTTCAGACCGGGGCGGTCCAGCAGGGCGGCCAGGCTGTCGTAGGTGACGGTGCCGGTGCCGTCGACCTTCTCGGCGACCACGTCGCCGCTGCCCGAACGGAGGGTGTCCAGCGAGGCCCGGACGTTCCGGGCGTCCACGTCCAACCGGGGCACGCTCACCGCGTTGCCCTCGACCGAACCCCGCACGTCGGTCAGCACGATGGAGATCCGCTCGTAGCGGCCGTCGAGCACCTGGGTCAGGAACGGGAAACCGCCGACGTCGACCTTGGGCGGGGCGGACTGGGCGTCCTGCTTGGCGACCTCCTGCTTCACCTGGTCGGCGATGGCGCGCTCGGCCACCCCGGCCGCCACCCGGTCGGCCACGACCAGCAGCCCGACCAGGAGCAGCAGGAGGACGACCAGCGTGACCAGCACCTTGCGCCCCCGTCGCCGGGGACGCTCCTCGTACGCGGGGTACGCCTCTGCCACGCCGCCTCCTCGTCCGTCGCCGTCGCTGTCCCGCGACGGTCGTGTCCACCGCGCCACCGGCGCGGGCGCACCGTTGGTACCCGAGCGGCGTGACGCCCAACCGTAGGTCAGAGGAACAGCACGCACATGGCGTACGCGGCCGGCGCGGCGAGCGCGAACCCGCCGAGCGGACCCTGCATGTGCCGGGCGATCCACAGCGTCGGCGGCTCGCCGGCCATCAGGCGGCCCGCCTCGGCGTACCCGACGGCGAGGTCGGCCAGCACGGCGGTGGCGGCGGTGACCAGGCCGATCAGCGCGGCGCTGGTCGGGGTGAAGCCGACCAGGTAGCTGCCGAGCACCGCGCTGGTCAGGGTGCCGATCATCGCCCCGGCCACCACGCCGGCCGCGCCCCGCGGCACCTGCGGGGCGAGCCGGGGCCAGGGCAGCACGGCGTCGGTGAGCCGGGCGACGGTCAGCGCGACCCCGGTGGCGGCCAGGCAGACGGTGATCGCCTGGGTGCCGGCCGGGATCCGGCTGAGCGTGATCAGGGTGGCGAACGCGACCACCCCGACCACGATGAGCAGGGTGGTGCCGAGCGAGTCGGTGACCCGGATCCGGTCCACCCGGCGGACGAGCTGCCCCAGCACGCCGAGCAGGAATCCGCCCGCCGCGACGTATCCGAGCGGCGCGAGGGCGGCGATGTCCGACTGCACCGCGGCGACGTCCGCCGCGCCGGCGACGGCGGCGCTGACCACCGCGACCAGCAGCAGGGCGGGCGGGCGCATGGCCATCGTCCAGGCCAGGACGAAGAGCAGCTGCACGCCGAAGACGATGAAGGCGAACGGCAGCCGGTGCCCGGGCCCGGAGGTCTGCGCGCCGAGCACCAGACCCACCCCGAGCAGCGCGGCGAAGCCCGCGACGGTCAGCGACAGTGGCTTGTGTACGTCGACCGGCTCGACGACCTCCGCCTCCGGCTCCGGCGCCTCGTCGTCCGGCCGGCGGGGCGCGCCACCCTTGCGGGCCCGGCGCGGCCCGCGCTCCCGCCGCGGCTCACCGCCGTCGGTCGGCCCGGTACGCGGACCGGGCGGGAGGCCACGGGCGGGGCCGGCCGGCCCCGAACGGGCATCGGCGGGCCACGGGTCACGGCCGGTCTCGGGCGAGGTGGAGGGAAACACGCCCCGATCGTGCCAGACCAGGTGGCTCCGGCGGAGGTCACGGTTTCGGCAACGTTAAAACCTGCGGCGCGATCGTGGGCACAACGGACAAACAGGAAAGGACGAGCGGGGCTCACCTGGGCCATCGGTTACGCTCAAGCCGTTACCCGCCCGTCAGCGACGCCGGGACCCACGCAGTTCACAGCGCCACGCCCGCCGGGCTGCCGCTGGTCGCGCGCGGCTTCGCCGCCGCCGGACGGAGGTGATCGTGTGGAGATCCTGTTGCTGGTGACCGCGCGCGCAGGTGAACCATCGGCAGTGCTGCCGGCGCTCGACCTGCTGCCGCATTCGGTCCGCACCGCACCCCGTGACGTCCGCACCCTGGTCGCCGGCCCGAGCCCGGACGCGGTGCTGGTGGACGCGCGGTCCGAGCTGAGCGAGGCGCGGGCGACCTGCCGGATGCTGCACGCCACCGGCCTCGGCGTGCCGCTGGTGGCGGTGGTGACCGAGGCGGGGCTGATCGCGTTGAACGCCGACTGGGGCGTGGACGACGTCATCCTGGCCAGCGCCGGCCCGGCCGAGGTGGAGGCCCGGTTGCGCCTCGCGGTCGGCCGGCTCAGCAACGCCACCGCCGGCTCCGGCGGCTCGATCCGGGCCGGCGAGCTGAACATCGACCCGGACACCTACGCGGCCAAGCTCAAGGGCCGGCCGCTCGACCTCACCTACAAGGAGTTCGAGCTGCTGAAGTTCCTGGCCCAGCACCCGGGCCGGGTCTTCACCCGGGACCAGCTGCTCCGCGAGGTCTGGGGGTACGACTATTTCGGCGGCACCCGGACGGTGGACGTGCACGTCCGGCGGCTGCGGGCCAAGCTCGGCTCGGAGTACGAGTCGATGATCGGCACGGTCCGCCAGGTGGGCTACAAGTTCGTGGTCCCGCCGTCGCGGTCGCTGCCGGAAGCAGAGCACACCCCGCGGCCGGTCCGGGCGGAGCAGGCCTGATCACCGGTCACGATCGGGCCCCATCGCCGGCTTGAGCCGGATCGTCGCGGTTCCACCCATCCGGAGCACTGTTTCCGATCTGCCCTTTTTGCCCCTCTTGTCGGCCCTATTCTCAGGGCGAGTTGGCGGCGAGAGGGGCGATGGTGCGGGCACTGACCACGGGGGCGACGAGGGGACCGACCCACGGTCCACACCGGCGGTGGCACTGATGGGCCCCCGGAGCACCGGCCGCGCTGTGGGCGTCGTCGTCCTCGTGCTGGCCGCCCTGCTCGGCTCGGCGTACGTGCTCGGCCGGAGCCTGTTCCCCGACCAGCCCCGGTCCCGAGCCGGCGTCGCGGCCAGCGTCCACGACACCGAGTACGGCGACCAGTCGGCCGGGTCCGACACCCCCGGGGACGCCCCGTCGGGCCGCGCCGAGGCCGGCCAGGAGCCCGCCGCCCCTCGCGCGACCGAGAACCCGGACGAGGGCCCGTTCGGCACCCGGGTGACCACCGGCTCCCCCGAGGTGGCGCTCACCTTCGACGACGGGCCAAACCCGCAGTACACCCCGCAGGTGCTGGAGATCCTCCGCCAGTTCCACGTCCGAGCCACCTTCTGCGTGGTCGGCGAGAACGCGCAGGCCCACCCGGACCTGATCCGGGCGATCGTGGCCGACGGGCACACCCTGTGCAACCACACCTGGCAGCACGACGTGCAGCTGGGCCAGCGCTCCCCCGCCACGATCCGGGCCGACCTGCTGCGGACCAACCAGGCGATCCACGACGCGGTGCCCCACGCCCCCATCGCCTGGTACCGGCAGCCCGGCGGCGCCTGGACGTACCCGGTGGTGTCGGTCGCCCAGGAGCTGGGGATGACCTCGCTGCACTGGAACGTGGACCCGTCGGACTGGGAGGTGCCCGGCGCCGCCCGGATCGCCACCCAGGTCACCCGGGGCGTCGGGCCCGGTTCGATCGTGCTGTTGCACGACGCCGGCGGGGACCGGCAGGGGACGGTCGACGCGCTGCGTCACATCCTGCCCGACCTGACCAGCCGCTTCCGCCTGGAGGCACTGCCGGTCGACGGCACCACCTGAGCCCTCGTGCCGATGGGGCTACGGTGACGGGGTGAGCAGCGCGGAACCGACGACCGACCGGGTGGCCCGGGCCGACCGACTCGCCCCGGCCGAGGTGGCCGAGGCCCTGGCGCTGGCCCGCCTCGCCGGCGACGCCGACGGCGCGGACCCGTTCGACGAGCACACGCTGCTGCGGCTGCGGGACCCGGAGGCGCCGGCCGTGCACCTGACCGCCCGCGCCACCGACGGCACCCTGACCGGGTACGCCCACGTGGACACCTCCGACCCGGCGGCCGGCGTCGGCGCGGAGCTGGCGGTACATCCGGCGTACCGGCGGCGCGGCACCGGCCGGGCGCTGGCCCGGGGCGTGCTGGCGGCGGCGTCCGGGCCGGTGCGGGCCTGGGCGCACGGGGACCACCCCTCCGCCGCGGCGCTCGCCGTCGACCTGGGCTTCACCCGCGCCCGGGTGCTCTGGCAGCTGCGCCGCTCGCTGGCCGCCGCGCTGCCCGCGCCCCGGCTGCCGGACGGCGTCGTGCTGCGCGCCTTCCGCCCCGGCACGGACGACGAGGCCTGGCTGGCGCTGAACACCCGCGCCTTCGCCGCGCACCCGGAGCAGGGCCGGTGGACCCCGGCCGACCTGCGCGCCCGGCTGGCCGAACCGTGGTTCGACCCGGCCGGCTTCCTGCTCGCCGTCGAGGAGGCCAGCGGCCGACTGCTCGGCTTCCACTGGACCAAGGTGCACGAACGTCCCGGCTCGGCCCGGATCGGCGAGGTCTACGTGCTCGGGGTGGACCCGGCGGCGCACGGCGGCGGGCTCGGCCGGGCGCTGACCACCGCCGGCCTGGCCCACCTGCGGGACGCGCGCGGGCTGGACCGGGTGATGCTCTACGTCGACGAGTCGAACACCAGCGCGGTGGCGCTCTACGAGCGGATCGGTTTCGCCCGCTGGTGCGGGCACGTCAACTACCAGCTGGGCTGAGCCGGCGTGCGCGGCGGTCGGGTGGCAGCCGGCCTCGGCGCGCTGCTCCTGGTCGCGGGGTGCGGTGACCCGGCCCGGCCCGACGGCGGGCCGGTGCCCGCCCGGCTGTGCGTACCCGGCACGCTCGACGCCCAGGGCTCGTCCGCCCAGCGCAACGCGATGGACCTGTGGCGCGACGACTACCAGCGCTCCTGCCCCGGCGCCACGGTCAACTACGACCCGTCCGGCTCGGGGACGGGCATCCGGGCCTTCCTCGGCGGCACGATCGACCTGGTGGGGACGGACTCCCCGTTGAAGGCGATGGAGCAGGCCCAGGCGGACGCGCGCTGCTCGGGCGGCAGGGCGGTGAGCCTGCCGATGGTCGTCGGGCCGGTCGCGGTGGCGTACCGCCTGGGCGGCGTGCCCGAGCTGCGGCTGAGCCCGGCCACCCTGGCGAAGGTCTTCGGTGGCGCCATCCGGCGCTGGGACGATCCGGCGATCCGGGCCGACAACCCGGGTGTCGCGCTGCCGCCCACCCGGGTCCGCGCCGTGCACCGGCAGGACTCCTCCGGCACCACGGAGACCTTCACCGGCTACCTCACCGCGAGCGCCGGGCCGGACTGGCCCTTCGGCTCCGGGCGGGACTGGCGGGCGCCGGACGGCACCGGCGCGGCCGGCTCGGAGCGGGTGGCGAGCGCGGTCGACCGCACCGAGGGGGCGATCGGCTACCTGGAACTCTCGTACGCCCGGCCGCGGGGGTTGCCGGTCGCCGCGGTACGCACCGGCGCGGACCGGTTCGTCGTACCCTCCGGCGAGGCGGCGGTACGCAGCGTCCAGGTGCCACCCAGCGGCCTGGCGGTGCGGGTGGACCCCACCCTGACGGACCCGGCCGCGTACCCGATCGTGCTGATCACCTCGGAGATCGTCTGCGACCGGGGGCGGTCCGCCGACAAGACGGCACTGGTGAAGGGCTTCCTCGGCTACGCCGCCAGCGAGGAGGGGCAGCGGTCGATCGCCCGGCAGGGCTACGGGGCGCTGCCGGAGGAGTTGCGGATCCGGGTGCGGGCGGCGGTCGACGGCCTCGGTTGAGGGCCGTCCGGGCGGTCACCGCGCGGTAACGGCGCCGCATCGGCGGGATAACAGCCGTCCCGGCAAGTCGGATAAATAGCGATAGCAGGCCGGCAGTTCACCTATCGGACAACCATCCCTCAGGCCGTGGCCACCCCGTCGGCCGCGCTTGTTCATCTCCCGTTCACTTCTGACCGGCGAACCGTCTACCTGGCCCTCCTAACTTTCGTGTCAGCCGGTCAGCGCCGGCGCCCGGGCCCCTTCCGGGCGACCTGACCAAAGACGTGAAGGGAAACCCCTCAGGTGAAGCTCCAGCGGCACGGCACCATCGCCTGCCTCGCTCTTACCGCGGTGCTCGGTCTCAGTGCATGCGGCTCGGACAACAACGAGCCGGCCGGCACGTCCGCCTCGGGTTCCGCCAGTGCGGCGGACTGCGCCAAGGGCACGCTGAACGCGCAGGGCTCCTCCGCGCAGAAGAACGCCATGGCCGAGTGGATCAAGGCGTACCAGCAGAAGTGCGCCGGTACGACGATCAACTACGAGCCGACCGGCTCGGGCGCCGGCATCCAGGCCTTCATCGCCGGCACCGCCGACTTCGCCGGCTCCGACTCCGCCCTGAAGGAGGAGGAGAAGCCGCAGGCCGACGCCAAGTGCGCGGGCGGCCAGGCGCTCAACCTCCCGATGGTGATCGGCCCGGTCGCGGTCGTCTACAACGTCGAGGGCGTGGACAACCTCCAGCTCAGCCCGACCACGCTCGCGAAGGTCTTCGCCGGCAAGGTCACCAAGTGGGACGACGCGGCCATCAAGGCCGACAACCCGACCGCGAAGCTGCCGGCCACCGCGATCCAGACGGTGCACCGCTCCGACGAGTCCGGCACCACCGACAACTTCACCAAGTACCTCTCCAAGACCGCCACCGCGGACTGGACCTTCGGCAACGCCAAGGCCTGGAAGGCCCCGGGCGGCGTCGGCGCCGCGAAGTCGGACGGTGTGGCCAGCAAGGTCAAGAGCACCGCCGGCACGATCAGCTACGTCGAGTGGTCGTACGCCGAGAACTCGAGCCTCAAGAAGGCCAAGATCCAGAACGGCGCCGGCGAGTTCACCGAGCTGACCGCCGACTCGGCCGGCAAGACCATCGCCGGGGCCAAGATCGAGGGCCAGGGCGACGACCTGAAGATGTCGATCGACTACAACACCAAGGAGGCCGGGGCCTACCCGATCGTCCTGGTGACCTACGAGATCGTCTGCAGCAAGGGCCTCGCGGCCGACAAGCTTCCGCTGGTCAAGGGCCTGCTCGGCCACGCCGCCAGCGCGGAGGGCCAGGCCGACCTGGTCGAGCTGGGCTACGCCCCGCTGCCCGACTCGGTCCGCACCAAGGTCGAGGCCGCGGTCAAGAACCTCAGCTGACCTACCCCGAGCGACACCACCTCTCAATTCGAAGCGAGCGAGCAGATGGGTGAAACCCCTCACCGCTCGGCACACGCCGGCACCGGCGGCACGAGCGTGACCTCAGGTCACGACCGTCCCGCCGGTGCCTCGGCGCGGGTGGCCGAGACCTCCGTCAGCGACGGCCGGATTCCGGGCGGCGACGGGCTGGGCGGCGGCGGCGCGCTGCCCCGGGCCCGGGCCTTCGGCGCCGAACGGGCGTTCCGCGGCCTGACCCTGGCCGCCGGAACCGCCGTGCTGGTCGTCATCGCGGCCATCGCGATCTTCCTGATCGCCAAGGCCGTTCCCGCGTTGCAGGCCAACACCGAGAACTTCTGGACCTTCGAGGGCTGGTTCCCCAACGAGAACCCACCGAAGTTCGGCATCGGCGCGCTCGCCTTCGGCACCGTGCTCACCGCGCTGCTGGCACTGCTCATGGCGGTGCCGGTGGCGCTGGGCATCGCCCTCTACCTCTCCCACTACGCCCCGCGCCGGCTGGGCAACGGCCTCGGGTTCCTGATCGACCTGCTGGCCGCCGTGCCGAGTGTGGTCTTCGGGCTCTGGGGCCGGGACTACTTCGTCGGGCCGATCTCGGACCTGTCGGCGTGGCTGAACAAGTACTTCAGCTGGCTCCCGATCTTCGGCGGCGACGGACCGTTCGGGAACTCGATCCTGCTCGGGTCGGTGGTGCTGGCGATCATGGTGCTGCCGATCATCACCTCGCTCTCCCGGGAGGTCTTCCTCCAGACCCCGACCGCCAACGAGGAGGCCGCCCTCGCGCTGGGCGCCACCCGCTGGGAGATGCTGCGCACCGCGGTGCTGCCGTACGGGCGGCCCGGCATCATCGCCGCCGTCATGCTCGGCCTCGGCCGGGCGCTCGGCGAGACCATCGCGCTGGCGCTGACCCTCGGCTCCACCTACGCCATCTCGTTCAACATCCTGGAGAGCGGCGGCAACACCATCGCGGCGAACATCGCCAACCGGTTCGCCGAGGCGAACGACACCGGCCGGGGCGCGCTGATCGCCTCCGGCCTGGTTCTCTTCGCCATCACCCTGATCGTCAACATCACCGCCCGGGCGATCATCTACCGCCGTCGCGAGTTCACGGAGTCGGCCGCATGACCACCACCCTCACCTCACACCGCCCCCGCCCGCCGGCGCAGCCGGTGACCCTGCGGGCCCGGCGCCTGCCCGCGTACGCCGCCCCCGCGATCGCGGTGGCGGCCCTGCTGCTCGCCGCCGGGATCGTCTACGGCGCCGGTCTCGGCGGCCCGGTCCTGGTCGTCGTCGTCGGCGCGCTGCTCTACCTGACCGGCCTCTTCGCCGCCGCCAACGCGGTCGAGGGTCGCCGGTCGGCCCGCAACCGCACCTGGAGCGCGCTGATCCACTCCGCCTTCGTGCTGGCCGTACTGCCCCTGGCCTCGGTGGTCTGGACGCTGTTCAGCAAGGGCACGGAACGCCTCGACGGCGACTTCTTCGGCACCTCGATGAACAACATCGGGGCCCGGGACGCCAACGGCGGCGCCTACCACGCCATCGTCGGCACGCTGGAGCAGGTCGGCATCGCCACCCTGATCACCGTCCCGCTCGGGGTGCTCTGCGCGATCTACGTGGTCGAGTACGGGCGGGGCCGGTTCGCCTTCGCGATCCGGTTCTTCGTCGACGTGATGACCGGCATCCCGTCGATCGTCACCGGCCTCTTCGTGCTGGCCTTCTGGGTGCTGATCGTCTCGCCGTGGTTCAACGACGGCCGGCCCGGCTTCTCCGGCTTCGCCGCCGCGCTGGCGCTCAGCGTGCTGATGCTGCCGACCGTGGTCCGCTCCACCGAGGAGATGCTGCGTCTCGTCCCGGCGCCGCTGCGCGAGGGCGCGTACGCCCTCGGCGTGCCGAAGTGGAAGACCATCCTGCGGGTCGTGGTGCCAACGGCGCTGCCGGGCATCGTCACCGGCATCATGCTCGCCATCGCGCGGGCTGCCGGCGAGACCGCCCCGGTGCTGCTCGTCGCCGGCGGCGGCGCGGCGATCAACTTCAACCCGTTCGAGAACAACCAGTCGTCGCTGGCCCTCTTCGTCTACCAGCAGGCCGGCGAGGCCTCGAAGTACTCGCCGGCGCGGGCGTGGACCGCGGCGTTGACCCTGGTCGTCCTCGTACTCGTCCTCACCATCGCGGCGAAGTTGCTGGCCCGTCGCAACCGGCTCGCCCGATGATCCCCGGAGGTACCGCCACCATGGCCAAGCGCATCGACGCCACCAACGTCACCGCCTACTACGGCGGGTTCAAGGCGATCGAGAACATCAACCTGACCGTCGAGCCCAAGACGGTGACCGCCCTGATCGGCCCGTCCGGCTGCGGCAAGTCCACCTTCCTGCGCTCGATCAACCGGATGCACGAGGTGCTCCCCGGCGCCCGGGTCGAGGGCAGCCTGACCATCGACGGTCAGGACATCTACGACCGGGACGTGGACGTCACCGCGGTGCGCCGCATGATCGGCATGGTCTTCCAGCGGCCCAACCCGTTCCCGACCATGAGCATCTTCGAGAACGTGGTGGCCGGGCTGCGCCTCAACGGCGTCCGCCGCAAGTCGATTCTGGACGAGGCCGCCGAGAAGGCGCTGCGCTCGGCCAACCTGTGGGACGAGGTGAAGGACCGGCTGGGCAAGCCGGGCGCCGGCCTCTCCGGCGGTCAGCAGCAGCGGCTCTGCATCGCCCGCACGATCGCGGTCGAGCCGCAGGTGGTGCTGATGGACGAGCCCTGCTCGGCGCTGGACCCGATCTCCACGCTGGCCATCGAGGACCTGATGTTCCAGCTCAAGGACAAGTTCACCATCATCATCGTCACGCACAACATGCAGCAGGCCGCCCGGGTGTCGGACCGGACCGCCTTCTTCTCGATCGAGAAGACCGGCGACCCGGGCCGGCTGATCGAGTACGACAACACGCAGAAGATCTTCAGCAACCCGAGCGTGAAGAAGACCGAGGACTACATCACCGGCCGCTTCGGCTGAGCCGCTGGAT
This sequence comes from Micromonospora sp. CPCC 206171, assembly GCF_036906755.1. Classification (NCBI taxonomy): domain Bacteria; kingdom Bacillati; phylum Actinomycetota; class Actinomycetes; order Micromonosporales; family Micromonosporaceae; genus Micromonospora; species Micromonospora sp. CPCC 206171. The sequence goes on from NZ_JBAKHT010000009.1 coordinate 167,628, forward strand.
CCCGGTCCGCGAGGGGCGTCGGTCGCACTGACCGGCGCCCCTCGGCGTGTCGGGGTGTCCCGGTCGCTGGATGCCCCGGCCCGCCGCAACCAGGGGCGGCGGCGGGAGGCGGCGGTCAGTCCAGGACGAAGCGGGGCTCGCCGTCGTCGGGGAGGTCCAGGCGCGGGGTGACCGGGGTGGCGGCGTCCCGGTCGGCCGCCGCTCGCGCCACGCCGGCCAGGTCACCGGCGGCGACCACCTGGGCCAGGGTGACCAGCGTCGGCGGCAGCATGGTCAGCTCGCCGGCCTCGGCCCGGGCCAGGGCGTCCGCCGGACGGACCCACATGGTGTGGTCGGCCTCGCCGGACACGTCCCGGGTCCGCTGCCCCTCCGGCAGCAGCGCCACGAAGAAGTACGTGTCGTAGCGGCGCGGCTCGAACTCCGGGGTGATCCACCGGCTCCACGGCAGCAGCAGGTCCGACCGGAGGGTCAGCCGCCGCCCGGCGAGCAGGTCGGCGAAGCCCACCCGGCGGGCCTCCAGGTCCTGCCGGGCGGCCTCCCACTCGTCGCCGCTGACGTCGCCCACCACGGTCGAGGCGTCCGGGCCGGCCAGCAGCACGCCGGCCTCCTCGAAGACCTCCCGCGCGGCGGCGCAGACCACCGCCTGGGCGGCCGCCGGGGCCACCCCCAGCCGGCCGGCCCACTCCGCCGGCTCCGGGCCGGCCCAGTCCAGGTGCGCCTGCGAGTCGGAGCGGTCCACCCCGCCGCCGGGGAAGGCGTACATCCCGCCGAAGGCCATCGCGGCGACCCGGCGGATGACGTACACCTCGAAGTCGTCGCCGGCCGGGCGCAGCAGCAGCACCGTGGCCGCGACCCGCGGCACCGCCGGGGTGCCACCCTCGGCGCGGAACCGGCGGGCGTGCTCGACCAGGGCGGCCGGGGCGGCGAAGCCGTCACTGTCGATCGTCATCCCGCGAGCCTAGTTGCCGACCGGTGGATCGCCCGACCGGCCGGTCGGCGATCTTCGTTAGCCTGCCGGCATGACACGTTGGGGAATCCTGGCCACCGGGTACATCGCCGGCCGTTTCGCCGAGGACCTGCGCCTGGTGCCGGGGGCCGAACTGGTCGCGGTCGGCTCGCGCACCGCCGAGAGCGCCGAGCGGTTCGCCGCCCGGCACGGCATCCCCCGGGCGTACGCCTCGTGGGCCGAGCTGGCCGCCGACCCGGACCTCGACGTGATCTACGTGGCCACCCCGCACGCCGCCCACCACGAGGCGACCCGGGTCTGCCTGGACGCCGGCCGGGCGGTGCTGGTGGAGAAGCCGTTCACCCTCGACCTGCCGAGCAGCACCGAGCTGATCGAGTCCGCCCGCGCGCGTGGGGTCTTCCTGATGGAGGCCATGTGGATGCGGACGAACCCGCTCGTCCGGCGGGTGGTCGAGCTGATCGCCGACGGGGCGATCGGCGAGGTGACCAGCGTCCGGGCCGACTTCGGCGCGGCCGGGCCGTTCCCGCCCGAGCACCGGATGCGGGCCCGCACCCTCGGCGGCGGCGCCCTGCTCGACCTCGGCGTCTACCCGGTGAGCCTGGCCCACCTGCTGCTCGGCGTGCCGCAGCACGTGCACGCCTGGGCGAAGCTCGGCCCGGAGGGCGTGGACGAGAACACCGGCATCGTCCTCGGGTACGACTCGGGCGCGGTCGCCACGCTGGGCTGCGGCATGGTCGGCGCGACCGCGATCACCGCCTCGATCACCGGCACCACCGGCCGGATCGACCTGCCCGAGCCGTTCTACCGGCCGGGGTCGGCGGTGCTGCACCGGGCCGGCGCCGAGCCGGAGATCATCCCCGCCGATCTCACCGGCGGCGGCTACCAGCACGAGGCCGCCGAGGTGCAGCGCTGCCTGGCGGCGGGGCTGACCGAGAGCCCGCTGGTGCCGCACTCCGCCACCCTCGAGGTGATGGGGCTGCTGGACGGCATCCGGGAGCGGATCGGCGTGCACTACGCGTGAGGGGCCCCCTGCCGGTGGCGGGGAGCCCCTCGACGGGCGGTGCGGCCGGGATCAGAACAGCGGCCGGACCACCAGGTAGGTCAGGCAGGCGATCAGCGCGGCCGCCGGGAACGTGATGATCCAGGCGAGCACGATGTTGCCGGCGACGTTCCAGCGCACCGCGGAGAGCCGCTTGGTGGCACCCACACCCATGATCGCCGAGGTGATCGTGTGGGTGGTGGAGATCGGGGCCTTGAGCACCAGGGCGTTGAAGTAGAGCACCATGCTGGCCACCGTCTCGGCGGCGAAGCCCTCCGGCGGGCCCAGGTCGATGATCTTGCGGCCGAGGGTGCGGATGATCCGCCAGCCGCCCGCGTAGGTGCCCAGCGCCAGCATGGTCGCCGAGGTCCAGAACACCCAGCCGGGGATGTGCGTCTTGTCTTCCTGGAAACCACCGGTGTAGAGGGCCAGCACCACGATGCCCATGGTCTTGGCGGCGTCCTGCATGCCGTGGCCGATCGACATGGCCGCCGCGGAGGCGGTCTGCGCCCAGCGGAAGCCCCGGTTGAGCTTGCCCGGCTGCCCCTTCCGGAACAGCCAGAGGATGGCCAGCATCAGCAGGTAGCCGAGGGTGAGGCCGACGATCGGCGACAGGATCATCGGGACGATGACCTTCTGACCGATGTTCGCCCACTGCACCACGCCGCCGGTGGCGAGCAGGGTCGCCCCGACCAGGCCGCCGAAGAGGGCGTGCGAGGAGGACGAGGGCAGACCGAAGTACCAGGTGATCAGGTTCCACGCGATGGCGCCGAGCACCCCGGCGAAGACCACCCCCAGGCTGGCCACGCCGGTGGGCAGGGTGACCAGGCCGTCGCCGACGGTCTTGGCCACCCCGGCGCCGAAGTGCGCGCCGACGAAGTTGCCGACCGCGGCCAGCAGCAGGGCGATCCGGGGTGTCAGCGCCCGGGTGGAGACGCTGGTCGCGATCGCGTTGGCGGCGTCGTGGAAGCCGTTGGTGTAGTCGAACGCCAAGGCCACCACGATCACCGCCAGCACGGCGATGAGTTCGGGACTCACAGGATCAGGACTCCTTGACCGCGATGGTCTCGACGGTGTTGGCCACGTGCTCGAAGGCGTCGCAGGCGGCCTCCAGCTCGTCGGCGACCTCCTTCATCTTCAGCACGGTGAGCGCGTCGTACTCGCCGGAGAAGAGGCGGACCAGCAGCATCCGGTACACCTGGTCACCGGTGTTCTCGAGCCGGTTGCACTCGATCCAGTAGTCCTCGAGGTCCTTCATCGACTTCAGCCGGGGCATCGCGTCAGCGGTCAGCTTGGCCTGCTGGTCGAGGACGTTGACCATCTCGTGCATCTCGCGGGGCAGCGAGGGGAGCTTGGTGAGGCCGTACAGGTAGAGCAGGTTGCCGACGGCCTCGAGGTGGTCCATCACGTCGTCGAGCAGCGAGCCCAGACGGTAGATGTCCTCCCGGTCGAAGGGGGTGATGAAGGTCGAGTTGATCTTCTTGTACAGCTCGTGGGTGATCTGGTCGCTGTCGTGCTCGACCTCGGTCAGCCGCTCGCTCACCGACTGCACCTCGACTCCGGGCAGGGCCAGCTCGTTCAGCAGTTCGGTGCCCTTCACCAGGTTCTGCGCGGCCCTGGTGAAGAGCTCGTAGAAGGCGCCCTCGGTGGGACGGAAGGAAAACTTCACAGCACGGACCTCGTCGTGTCGGTGGAAGGGTGGCCGACGCCGCCGGGGCGCCTGCTCTGGGCATGCTAAGGACATGGGAAAACCGGGCATTCCCCGGCCCACCCCTGGTCAGGCCCGATTCACCGCTCGTTCACCCGCCGTTCACCTTCACCCCTTCATCGTCGGCCCGCAACCGGTCGCGCTCGCGCTCGACGTCGAAACCGGCTGCCGGATACCCGAGATGCAGACCGGCGAACGTCTCCCGCAGCAGGTGGGCCACGGCCCAGTCCCGGTACCACTTGCGGTCCGCCGGCACCACGAACCAGGGCGCGGCCTCCGTGCCGCACCGCTGGAGCGCCTCGGCGTACGCGGCCTGGTAGTCGTCCCAGCGGGCCCGGGAATCGAGGTCCGACGGGTTGTACTTCCAGTGCTTGCGCGGGTCGGTCAGCCGCTCCAGCAGCCGCTCGCCCTGCTCCTCGCGGGAGATGTGCAGCATCACCTTGACCAGGGTCACCCCGGCGTCGACCAGCTCGTGCTCGAAGGCGTTGATCTCGTCGTACCGGGCCCGCCAGGTGGCCTCCGGGACCAGCTCCGCCACCCGGGCCACCAGCACGTCCTCGTAGTGTGACCGGTTGAACACCCCCACGTACCCGGGCGGGGGCAACGCCCGCCGGATCCGCCAGAGAAAGTCGTGCCGCAGCTCCTCCTCGGTGGGTGGGCCGAACGAGCGGATGTGCAGGCCCAGCGGGTTCATCGCGCCCGCCACCCGCTTGACCGTGCCGTCCTTGCCGCCGCAGTCCATCGCCTGGAGCACCAGCAGCACCCGGCCCGGCCGGCCCGGGGCCAGCTCGGCACCGCCCGTGGTGGGCGCCGACGCGGGCGCGTCCGGCTCGCCGGCGGCCTTCGCGGTGGCGAAGAGCATCTCCTGCTGTTCGCCCAGCTCCACGCCGAGGAGTTCGACCTGCTCGCGGGCCCAGGCCTTGCGCGCCCGGCCACCGCCGGCCGCCGCCGGCAGCCCCGGGGTCGAGCGGGGATCGAGCGTACGCGGGTCGACCGCCCCCGGAGAGACCCGGAGCAGGTCCCGCATCTCTCCGCCCTCGGGTGCCACGATCTCCGATCCATCGACTGCGCTCATCCCGCGATCATCGCCCACCTCGCCCCCCTCCGCCTCCCGAGCACCACCCACCCCTCCCTCCCTCACCCCGCCCAAGATCCGCGCACCTTCGGAGAAGGAGTGGCCTCGAGGCGCTCCGAGGCCCCGCTTTCTCGGAAAGTGCGCGTTGGTGGACGGGGCTCCCGGGAGCGGGTGTCACGTTTTGGGGCGGTGGGGTGTCCGGTGGGCGGGGAGAATGCCGTCGGTGGGGAGGCGACTGTGACGGTGGACGCGGTGACCGAGTTCGAGGCCGAGCGCGGGCGGCTGATGGCGGTGGCGTACCGGATGCTGGGCAGCCGGAGCGAGGCCGAGGACGCCGTGCAGGAGACCTGGCTGCGCTACGCCAGTGCCCTCGGCGATCCGGCCGCCCGCGCCGAGGTGCGGCACCTGGGCGGCTGGCTCACCACCACCTGCGCCCGGATCTGCCTCGACCTGCTCCGCTCCGCCCGGGTACGCCGGGAGACGTACCCGGGGCAGTGGCTGCCCGAGCCGCAGGTGACCCCGCTGGGCGCGGCCCCGGAGCCGGACGGCTTCGCCCCCGACCCGGCCGAGCGGGCCGTCCGCCGCGACCAGCTCGGCACCGCCCTGCTGGTGGTGCTGGAACGGCTCACCCCCGAGCAGCGGGTGGCCTTCGTCCTGCACGACGTCTTCGCGGTGCCGTTCGGCCAGATCGCCGAGGCGCTCGGCACCAGCCCGGAGGCGGCCCGGCAGCTCGCCTCCCGGGCCCGCCGCGCGGTCAACACCCCGGACACGCCCCGGCACACCGCCGACCTGGCCGAGCAGCAGCGGGTGGTGTCCGCCTTCGTGGCCGCCACCGAGTCCGGCGACCTGGCGGGGCTGATGCGGGTGCTGGCGCCGGACGTGGTGCTCATCGGCGACGGCGGCGGGCACGCCCCGGCCGCCCGCAACCCGATCGCCGGGGCCGACAAGGTCGCCCGGTTCACCCTCGGTCTTTTCAGCCAGGCCGGCCGCTTCGGCCACCGGGTACGCGCGCGGCCCGTGCTGGTGGACGGGGCGCTCGGGTTGCAGATCGAGACCACCCGGCCCGACGGGCGGATGCAGCGGCTGGTCACCGCGTTCGCCGTGGACGACGGGCGGATCACCGGCATCTTCAACCAGCTCAACCCGGACAAGCTGACCCGGGTGGCGGAGATCGGCGCCGAGGACGGCGGGCCGCAGCGCTGGTGAGCCCGGCTCAGAGCACCAGGGCCAGCCACTTCCGGTACGACGTGGCGAACGGCTCGGTGCCGTCCCCCAGCGCGCCGAGCAGCCAGCGCGACGCCGCCTCCGCCTCGGCCACCAGGTCGTCCGGGTAACCGAACCGCTCCCGGTGCTCGGCGAACTCGTCCTCGTCGCGCAGCTCGACCGCCCCGGTGGCGCGCCGGCGCACCACGTCCAGGTCCAGGTCGAACAGGTGCACGGTGTCGTCGCCCTCCCAGCGGGCCGGGGTGGTGATGTCGCAGTAGACCTCGCTGGTCCGCGGCGGCGGATTGAACATGCCCGTCCACCAGGCGTGGTGCGGCACCAGGAGCACGAAGGGGATCTGCTCCACCGAGGGCCGGCCGTGGTAGACCGACTCGGTGCCGGCCGGCACACCCAGCCAGACCCCCAGGTCGTCCTCGGTGAGCCGGCGGGCCGGGTAGTCGCGGTGGGCGCTGCCGTCGTACTTGCGGTAGATCACACGGACCACGTCGCTCGGCATGAGTCGCACCCTAACCGATTCCGCCCAACGGTCGCTGCGCGGAAGTAACCGGTCACGATCGGGTATCCCACCCGGCCGGGTGGCACGCCCGGTGTCGGCGTCGGCGGGTACCGTCGCACGGTGACTCCGCCGCGCACCGCCACCGGTTCCGCCACCCCCCGCGGCCGGCGTCGGGGCGCCCGGCCCAGCGGCGGCGAGCTGCTGGCCGCCGCGGTCGGCGCGGTGCCCGGTGGCGCGGCCCGTCCCGGCCAGCAGCAGATGACCGAGGCGATCGAGCGCAGCATCGGCTCCGGCGAGCACCTGCTGGTGCAGGCGGGCACCGGCACCGGCAAGTCCCTGGCCTACCTCGCCCCCGCGCTGACCGTGGACGGCCCGGTGGTGGTCTCCACCGCCACCCTGGCGTTGCAGTCCCAGCTGGTCGACCACGACCTGCCCCGACTGGCCGACGCGGTGGAGCCGCTGCTCGGCCGGCGGCCCACCTTCGCGGTGCTCAAGGGGCGGCACCACTACCTCTGCCTGGCCCGCCTGGACAACTCCACGGAGGACGAGCCGGAGGACACCCTCTTCGACGCCCCGGCGGCGCGGCCGGGTGGGGCCACCAAGTGGCTCGGCGAGGCCGGGCGGCTGGGCAAGCAGGTCCAGCGGCTGCGCGACTGGGCCGAGGAGACGGCCACCGGTGACCGGGACGAGCTGGACCCGGGCGTCGACGACCAGGCCTGGCGGCTGGTCTCCATGCCGGCGCGGGAGTGCGTCGGCGCGTCCCGCTGCCCGTTCGGCCAGGAGTGCTTCGCCGAGGCGTCCCGGGCCCGGGCGCGGGAGGCCGACATCGTCGTCACCAACCACAGCCTGCTCGCCGTCGACATGATCGCCGGCCGGCACATCGTGCCGCCGCACAAGCTGCTCATCGTCGACGAGGCGCACGAACTGGCCGACCGGGTCTCCTCGGCGGCCCAGGCCGAGCTGGTCCCGGAGCTGGTCGACCGGTCCGCCCGGCGGGCCCGGCCGCTGCTGCGACCGGACGTCGCCGAGCGGCTGACCGAGGCCGGCGACGCGCTCGCCGTCGGGCTGGCGGAGGCGCCGGCCGGGCGGATCACCGCGGGGCTGCCGGCCCCGCTGCGCGAGGCGTGCACGCTGCTGGACGCGGCGACCCGGGCCGCGTTGGACGCGATCGGCGACATCAAGGCCGACGACCCGGACCCGGTGCGCAAGCAGCAGGCCAAGGCGGCGCTGGACGAGCTCTCCACCACCGCCCAGCGGCTGCTGGAGGAGGCCGACCACGACGTGGCCTGGGTGGAGAAGCCCGAGAACGGCAGCCGCCGGGCGCTGGTGGTCGCGCCGCTGTCCGTCGCCGGCACCCTCGCCACCCACCTGTACGAAGAGCGCACCGTGGTCGCCACCTCGGCCACGCTGGCGCTGGGCGGGCGCTTCGACACGGTGGCCCGGGCGTTGGGGCTGGACGCTCCCCCGCCCGCCCCGCCGTCGCCGGCCGCCGCCGCGCTGGCCGTGACCGCCGCCGCCGGCCGGCCGGGCGTCACGCCGGGCGCCGGATCCCCGCCCGGCAAGGTGGCGGTCGCCGCGGGCAGCCGGGCCGCGACCGGCACCGTGCCCGCCACCGAGGGCCCGGGCTGGCGGTCGCTGGACGTCGGCTCCCCGTTCGACTACGCCCGGCAGGGCATCCTCTACGTCGCCGCGCACCTGCCCCGCCCGAGCGTGTCGGGGCTCCCCGAGGCGGCGGGCGAGGAGCTGCTGGGGCTGGTCGGCGCGCTCGGTGGCCGTACCCTCGGGCTCTTCTCCTCGCGGCGGGCGGCGCAGCAGGCCGCGGAGCTGCTGCGCGCGCGGACGGACCTGCCGGTGCTGCTCCAGGGCGAGGAGGCGCTGCCGCTGCTGGTCCGCCGGTTCCGGGAGGAGCGGTCGAGCTGCCTGTTCGGGGTGATGTCGCTCTGGCAGGGAGTGGACGTCCCCGGCGACGCCTGCCAGCTCGTGGTGATCGACCGGCTGCCCTTCCCGCGCCCGGACGAGCCGCTGGCCGCCGCCAGGGCGGCGGCGGTGGACGCCGGCGGCGGCTCCGGTTTCGCGGCGGTCAGCGTGCCGATCGCGGCCGTCCGGCTGGCCCAGGGGGTGGGCCGGCTGATCCGCGCCACCGGCGACCGGGGTGTGGTCGCGGTGCTCGACTCACGGCTGGAGACGGCGCGCGGCTACGGGCCGTTCCTGCGCCGATCGCTCCCCCCGTTCTGGTACACCACCCGCCCCGACGTCGCCCGCGGCGCCCTCGAACGCCTCGCCAAGGCCTGACCGCCCGCTGCCCGCGCCGTCCGGCGCGCCCGCTTGTGCGAGACGCGCGACGGGCCCGCCCCTGGAAAGGGGCGGGCCGGTTCTGCGGGTCAGCGCGGTCAGGGCGCGTGGGAGGCGACCACCACCGCGTCCGGCGGGGTGTCCGGGACGGTACGCGCGGCCAGCCGGCGGACGGCGGTGTTGAGCACCGCGATCAGCGGCACCGCCACCAGCGCGCCGGTGATGCCGGCCAGCACCACGCCGGCCGCGATCCCGATGATCACCGCGAGCGGGTGGATGGCCACCGCCCGGCCCATGATCAGCGGCTGGAGGATGTGCCCCTCGACCTGCTGCACCCCGATCACCGCACCCAGAATGATCAACGCGGTCACCGGGCCGCTGTCGACCAGCGCCACCAGCACCGCCACGATGCCGGAGAGCGCGGCGCCGACGATCGGGATGAACGCGCCCAGGAAGACCAGCGCGGCCAGCGGAAACGCGAACGGCACGTCGAAGATGACCAGGAAGATCCCGATGCCGACCGCGTCGATGAAGGCGACCAGCACCGTGGCCCGCACGTACGCGCCGAGGGTGGCCCAGGAGGCCCGGCCCGCGTCGTCGACCTTCCAGCGGGCGGCCACCGGCAGCAGCCGGACCAGGAACCGCCAGATGTTGTTGCCGTCACGCAGGAAGAAGAAGGTGGCGAAGAGCACCAGGACGGTGCCGGTCAGCACCTCGGCCAGCGTGCTCGCGGTGGAGATCGCGCCGCTGGTGAACTTCTCGGTGTTGCCGTTCACCCAGGCCTGCGCTTCGTCGATGTACCGCTCCAACTGGCCGTCGGAGAGGTGCAGCGGGCCGGTCTTGAGCCAGTTCTGGATCTGCCGTACGCCCTGTGACGACTTCTCGCTCAGCTCCGGCACGCCCTGGATGAACTCGTTCACCACCAGGGTCAGCGTGCCGACCACCGCGGCCAGCCCGCCGACCAGCACCACGGCCGTCGCCAGCGACCGGGGGAAGCGCGCCCTGAGCAGCCAGCCGACGGCCGGCGCGAGCAGCGCCGAGAGCAGCAGCGCCACCGCCAGCGGGATGATCACGATGCTGATCGTGCCGACGATCTTCAGCACCGCCCAGGTGACCACGCCGATCACGATCAGCCGCCACGACCAGGCGGCGGCGATCCGCAGCGCGTGCGGCACGTCCTCGTCGTCCCGGCTGCTGGTCGAGGTGTGCACCGCGGCGGGCGGCTCCGCGCCGACCACCGTCGCCGACCTCGGCGCGACCGGCCCCGGGGACGCCGGCGAGGCGACCCGGGCCTCCTCGGGTACGCCGGCGGGGGCGGAACGACCGGAGCGCACCGACTCTCGCCCGGACTCGTACGCGCGGCGGAGTCGACCGCGTACCCGCTCGAAGCGGCTCAAGCGCACCTCCTCAGGATGAAACCGGGCCGCCCAGGACGACGGTCCGGACAGGGTACGTCCGACAGCGACACCGTAGGGCAGTTCCGCCACACATTGCCCCGCCCGGCACGGCTCAACCACGGCGACGACCGCCCCCGGGCACGCGGTAGCGTCTTCGCGTGACCGCCGATCAGAACCTCGACTCCGGCCTGCCGATCCGTCTGCTGCACGACCGCGTGCTGGTGCGGGTGGAAGGCAGCGAGGGCGAGCGCCGCTCCACCGCCGGCATCGTGATCCCGGCCACCGCCGCCGTCGGCAAGCGGCTGGCCTGGGCGACCGCGGTGGGCGTGGGGCCCAACGTGCGCGCGATCGTCTCCGGCGACCGGGTGCTCTTCGACCCCGACGACCGCTCCGAGGTCGAACTGCACGGCCGGGGGTATGTCCTGCTGCGCGAGCGCGACGTGCACGCCGTCGCCGCCGAGCGGGTGGAGACCGAGTCCACCGGCAACACCGGCCTCTACCTCTAGCCGGTCACCTGTTGACCGCACCCCGTCGTTTCACCTCGACCACTGGCCGCGCCGTTTGGGCTTCCTGTCGAGGGGAAGCCAGGCCCCAATCAGGGGCCCTGGGGAGGGACGATGCCGGAATTAGTGAGGAAGCTTCTGTTCTGGGGCTTCATCGCGTTCCTGATCTTCTTCATGGCGTTTCGGCCGGACGGGGCGGCGCAGATGTTCAAGGGAATCGGCGCGGGCCTGATGGCGATCTTCCAGGGCCTCGGTGACTTCATGACCAGCCTGATGACCTGACCACCGTGCGTCGCCTCCGCGCCGGCGGCGCGCGGCGCGGGTCAGGGCTGCCTGGGCCCCCACGGCGCGGCCGGGGACGGGCCGGACCAGGGGTGGCCGGCCGGGAGCGGCGGCGGAGCCAGCACCACCGGGATCGGCACCACCGGGGAGTCCGGGGCGTCCACCGCCCGCTGCGACCCGTCCGGGAAGCGCAGGTGGTAGCGCTGCCCGTCCCAGACCCCGACCGGCGCATGCGGGTCGCGCCCGACGAAGAACGCCCGGTACGCGGCGATCGCCTCCAGCAGTTCCCGCTCCTCCCGCACGGTGCGCTCCCGGTCGGCCGCCTTGCGGTCCAGCCCCCGGCGCATCCCGTCGCGCAGCAGCGCCAGCCGGGTGGCCGCGAACTGGTAGCCACGCATCGCCCGCAGTCCGGCGTCGCCGCCGACCCGGCGGGCCCATACCCGGGCGGCGTGCCGCCGGCCGAGGCTGCCCAGGGCCGCCACCTCGGGCGGGCTGAGCCAGCCGGCCCGGACGTAGTCCGGCAACGTCCGCTCGGTGAGCCGCCCCTCCCAGGCCCGCAGCCAGACCGCGAAGCCGACCATGCCGAAGAAGATCGGCACCATCAGCGCGACCATGCCGTACATGAAGATCACCAGCTCGCCGGTGGCCTGCACCAGCGTCGGGATCAGGTTCCAGGTGCCGTGCAGCATCATCGCCAGCAGCAGGCCGGCGGCCGGCGCGAGGAACCGTACCCGGCGGTCCGCCGTCCGGGCGGCGATGCCCAGCCCGACCCCGGTCATCGAGGTGAACAGCGGGTGGGCGAAGCCGAAGAGCAGGATCCGGGTGATGAAGATGGCGAACACCTGCCGGAAGCCGGTGGCGGGGCCCCACTGGTCGGCGCCCGAGGCGTAGCCGTAGCCGCCCAGGTAGAGGATGTTCTCCACCATGGCGAAGCCGACCGCCGAGAGCCCGCAGTAGACCAGGCCGTCGGTGATGCCGGACCACTCCCGCCGCCGGAAGACCAGCAGCAGGATCGGGCCGAGCGCCTTGGTCAGCTCCTCGATGAACGGCGCCACCAGCACACCGGTGAGCGCCTGCGGCAGGCCCCAGTCCTTGAACAGCCCGGCCGCGGTCTCGTTGACCCTCAGCGATGCGGCGGTGGAGACGAACGCGCCCCAGGCGAAGCAGAAGATCAGGTACTTCAGCGGCTCCGGCTCGTACCGGTCGAGCCAGAGGAAGCAGGCGACCAGCACCGGCACCGGCAGGATCGCCGCCACCAGGCCGATGAGCAGTGCCTCCAGCCCGAGGTTGGAGCCGAGCACGAAGAGCATGTAGACCGCGCAGGCCGCGATCAGCAGCACCACCCCGGCCAGCGCCAGGACCCGTCGCCAGCCGAGCCGGCGCAGCGGCATCCGGGGCAGGGCTCCACCCGACGGCGGCGGAAGGGCGGGCGCGAGCGGCGGCGGCGCGGGCGAGCCGGGCGGGGTGTCGGCCATGCGGTCAGCGTAGTCATCTCCGGTCCACTGGTCCGGGCGCATCGGTGGTGGTTATGCTGCGGTCAGGTCACGAGCGCCAGCGTCAAGCCCCGGCTTGCTGGCCGGCAACCCTCGTCGAGGTTCGCGGTGGGGTGCCCCGGGTGATGACCGGGCCCGGCCCGATCCGTGTGCTGGGCAAGCGCGGACCCCGTCCCGGTGTGCCCACACCCGGGGTCCCTGGACCCCGGAGGCCCACCATGACCCTCACCCTCGTACCGCCCGCCGCCCCGACCACCGTCGCGCCGGCCTCGACCGGGCCGGATCCGCTCGGCGTGCTCGGCGTACCCGGGCAGGTGAACCTGGACCACGCCGCCAGCGCGCCCTGCGCGCGGGCCGCAGCCGACGCGGTGGCCGAGCTCCTGCCCTGGTACGCCAGCGTGCACCGCGGTGCCGGGGCGCTGTCGCGGCGCTGCACCCTGGCCTACGAGCGGGCCCGGCAGACGGTCGGCGACTTCTTCGGCGCCCGGCCCGAAGACCACGTCGTGTTCACCCGCAACACCACCGACGCGCTCAACCTGCTGGCCCGGGCGCTGCCCCCGGGCACCACGGTGGTCACCTTCGCCGGGGAGCACCACGCCAACCTGCTGCCCTGGCCGCGCGGCTCGGTCCGCCTGCCGGTGCCGGAGAGTCCCGCCGGGGCGGTCCGGGCGCTGGACGCCGCACTGGCCGAGCTGCGCCGGGGGGCCACCTCCGGGCTGCCGGTGCTGGTGGCGGTGACCGGGGCGAGCAACGTGACCGGCGAACGCTGGCCGGTGGCCGAGCTGGCCCGGGTGGCCCGCCGGCACGCCGCCCGGATCGTGGTGGACGCCGCCCAGCTCGCCCCGCACGCGCCGGTGGACGTCACCGCACTGGACGTGGACTACCTGGCCGTCTCCGGACACAAGCTGTACGCCCCGTTCGGCGCGGGCATCCTGCTCGGCCGGGCGGACTGGCTGGACGACGCCCCGCCGTACCTGGCCGGGGGCGGCGCCACCAGCCACGTCGGCGCGGCCACCCACGAGGTGCGCTGGACGACCGGCCCGGCCCGGCACGAGGGCGGTACGCCCAACCTGCTCGGCGCGGTCGCCCTGGCCGCCGTCTGCGCGGCGCTGGCCGGGGCGGACCGGGCGGCGCTGCACGCCCACGAGCAGCGGCTGGTGGACCGCCTGCGCGACGGGCTCGCCGCGCTGCCGGACGCCGTCGAGCTGCGCACGTTCTCCCCCGACGCGCCCCGGGTGGGCATCGTGTCGTTCGTGCTGGCCGGCCGGGACTCCGCCGAGGTGGCCGCGTACCTGGCCCGGGAGCACGACATCGGGGTCCGCGACGGCCTGTTCTGCGCGCACCCGCTGGCCCGGCGGCTGCTCGCCGAGGCGGCGGCGCGCGCCGGGCGGGACGACCTGCCGCCGACCGCGCTGCGGGCCAGCCTCGGGCTGGGCAGCACCGTGGCGGACGTGGACCGGCTGCTGGCCGCGTTGGCCGCCCTGGGCTGAGCGACCCGCCGGCGCTCAGACGGGTCGGTGCGGGCGGGTCGCTCAGCCGATCGGCGGGGCGGTGGGGGGCTTCGGAGTGCCCTGCTGCCGCTCCGCCGGCTCGCCGGCCGGCTTCTCCTGGTCGCCGAAGGACGTCCGGACCAGCCGGTTCGCCTCATCCTGGTCGATGCCGGAGGCGACCAGGAGGTCGCTGGCGGTGGTACGCACCTGGGCGACCACCACGCTGCCGGAGAAGCCGACGCCCTCCGCGTAGGCCCGGCCGGCCTCGCTGACCGCGCGCAACGAGCGCTCCCGGGCCTTCTCCGGTTCCTCACCGACGGCGAACTCGTGCCGGAGCAGGCGCACCGCCTCGGCGAGATGGCCCGCCGCGTCCGGCAGCGGATCCGGCACCGGCTCCTCGTCCTCGATCATCGTGACGGCGCGCCGGATCAGGGTGCCGCTGTTGCGCATCGCCCGGTCGATCGGGTCGGCGGCCTCCGCGTAGTGGGTCAGCTCGCTGCGCCGGTGCCACCGAGCCGGTGAGAGGGTGCTGGTCTCCTTCGCGCCCTCGATCGCCTCGCTGAAATTGGCCAACTCCTCCTTGTTCTCGCGGAGCCGTTCCAGGGCCCGCTGGGCGCTGGCTCGGTCCCGGTTGCGCAGCGCCTCGGCGGTGATGTCGAGCTGGGCGGCGAGCAGGTCCAGCGCCGGCCGGGCGGCCCGGTTGATCACGCGTAGCGGGTTCAGCGGCAGCAGGATCGCCGTCACCAGCAGCGCGATGCCGCCGCCGATGAACGCGTCGATGAAGCGGGGTATCTCCAGGTTCTGGGTGGAGGGGCTGAGCGTGACGATCAGCACCGCGGTCGCCGCGGCCTGGATGACGATGGCGACGCTGGCGCCGAAGAAGATGGTCAGCAGGATGGCCGAGGTCACCACCAGGCCGAGCTGCCATCCCCCGGTGCCGAGGAAGTAGATCAGGAGGTCGCCGAGGAAGACCCCGACCGCGACCCCGATGATCAGCTCCACCGTGCGGCGCAGCCGCTGGCCGACCGAGGCGGCCAGGGTGCCGACCGCCGAGATCGGCGCGAAGACCGGCTGCGGATTGTTCAGGAACTCGTGGGAGACGACCCAGGCCAGCGCCGCGGCGACCCCGGCCTGGAGAGCGAGGCCCAGGGCCATCCGGACCCGGTGCAACCGGTCGTGCAGGGTGGCGCGGCTGCGATGCCGCAGCTCCTCCATCGCGTCGGCGATGCGCACCGAGTCGACGTCGGACTCACGGTCGCGCCGGCTGAGCCGACGCCACAGCGGTAGTCGTCGGTCCCGGGCCACGGCCATGGCCGGGACTACCCGTACCGGCGCGGTTCATCCCCGCCCGCTCGGGCAGACTCGGCGGGGTGACGGAGCTGATCGACCGCTGGCGGACGGCCGCGCGGGACGCCGGCGCCCCGGACGGGCCGGCGCTGGTCCGGGCCGGGGAGGAGTTGCTGGCCCGGTGGCGGGAACCGCAGCGGCGCTACCACACCGTGCGGCACCTGACGGCCGTGCTCGACGTGGTCGACGCGTACGCGGAGCTGGTCGACCGGCCGGACCTGGTCCGGCTGGCCGCCTGGTGCCACGACGCGGTCTACGACCCGGCCGGCGAGGCCAACGAGCGTGACAGCGCCGCGCTCGCCGGCACGCTGCTGACCGCGCTGGGGCTGCCGGCCGCCGCGGTGGCCGAGGTGCGCCGGCTGGTGCTGCTCACCGCCGGGCACGCCACCACCGCCGGGGACCGGAACGGCGCCCTGCTCTGCGACGCCGACCTGGCGATCCTCGCCGCACCCCGGCAGGAGTACGACGCGTACGCCGCCGCGATCCGCGCGGAGTACGCGCACGTGCCCGAGCCCGACTTCCGGGCCGGCCGGGCCCGGGTGCTGACCGCCCTGCTCGCGCTTCCCGCCCTCTACCGGCTCCCCCCGGTCGCGGCCCGCTGGACCGACCCCGCCCGCGCCAACCTCACCCGCGAACTCGCCACCCTCGCCTGACTGTGCGGCTGGCCGCGTCGGGTCCGCCGGTGATGGGGTCAGCCGGCGGGGCGGGTCAGGTGTTTGGGGCGGCGCAGGCCCGCGTCGCGGAGCAGGCGGACCAGCTCCCGGCTGGGGACCACCCGGGCCCCGAGCCAGACGGCCATGGCGAAGCGCTCGGCGGGGATGTCGTAGTGGTCGCGGTCGAACCCGCGCCGGGGTGCGCCCAACGCCTCGGCGAAGGCGTGCAGCTCCGCGAGGGAGACGTCGCTGATCAGGTGGGACCAGAGCCGTCCCCGCGACGGCCAGACGGGCCGGTCCAGGTACAGCATGGCGGCCAATCTAGCCGCCGGTTAGCCTCTCCCGCATGGCCGGATCCCCTCTCCTCGACGACCTGCGTGCGGCGCTCGGCGACGACGCCGTCCTCACCGACCCCGATCTGCTCCGGATGCACCAGCGCGACGAGGCGGACCTGTGCCCGGCCGGTACCCCGCTGGTGGTGACCCGCCCGCGCGACACCGGGCAGGTGGCCGCCGTGGTCCGGGCGGCCGCCCGGCACGGCGTACCGGTGGTGCCGCAGGGTGCCCGGACCGGCCTGGCCGGCGCCGCGAACGCGATCGACGGCGCGGTGGTGCTCAGCGCGGTGGCGATGGACGCCATCCTGGAGATCGACCCGGTGAGCCGGATCGCCGTGGTGCAGCCCGGCGTGGTGAACGCCAGGCTGGCGGCGGCGGTGGCCGAGCACGGCCTCTACTACCCGCCGGACCCGGGCTCCTGGGAGTCCTCCACCATCGGCGGCAACGTCTCGACAAACGCCGGCGGCATGTGCTGCGTCAAGTACGGCGTGACCACCGAGTACGTCCTCGGCCTGGAGGTCGTGCTCGCCTCCGGCGAGGTGCTGCGCACCGGCCGGCGCACCGCCAAGGGGGTCGCCGGCTACGACCTGACCCGGCTCTTCGTCGGCTCGGAGGGCACCCTCGGGGTGCTCACCGAGATCACCGTGTCGCTTCGCCCGGCGCCCGAGGAGTCGCTGACCATGGTGGCGGTCTTCGGCTCGACCGCCGAGGCCGGTGCCGCGGTGGCCGACATCGCGGCGCAGGGGCTCAGCCCCAGCCTGCTGGAACTGCTCGACCGGACGCACCTTCAGGCGATCGAGGCGTACCGGCCGATGGGGCTGCGGACCGACGCGCAGGCGCTGCTGCTGGCCGCCGCGGACACCGGCCCCCGGGCGGCGGACGACCTGGCCCGGCTGGCCGAGGTCTGCGAGGCCGCCGGCGCCGAGGAGGTGTACGCGGCCACCGACGCGGTGGAGGCGGCGGCGCTGCTCCAGGCCCGCCGGCTGGCGCACCCGGCGATGGAGAAGTTCGCCGCGGACGCCTTCCCCGGCGGCAACGGCGGTCTGGTGATCGACGACGTGGCGGTGCCGCGCGGCTCGCTCGCGGCGTTGCTGGACGGGGTGGCCCGGATCGCCGAGAAGTGCGACGTGCCGATCGGCGTCGTCGGGCACGCCGGGGACGGCAACATGCACCCGAACATCGTGGTGGACCGGGCGGACCCGGCCAGCCTGGAGCGGGGCCGGCGCGCCTTCGACGAGATCATGCAGCTCGGCCTGGACCTCGGCGGCACCTGCACCGGCGAGCACGGCGTCGGGCTGCTCAAGCGGGACTGGCTGGCCCGGGAGATCGGCCCGGTCGGGGTGCGGGTGCACCAGGCGATCAAGGCGGCGCTCGACCCGGCCGGGCTGCTCAACCCGGGCAAGGTGCTCTGAGGCACGGCCCGGCCGCTGCCCGGGCGCGGTTCAGGCGGTGGGTTCGGCGGGGGTGGCCTGGGTGAGCAGCAGCAGGATCTCGTTGGCCACCGGCGGCCGATCCTCGCCCGGGCAGTCCTGCGAGGTGATCAGGCCGGCCGAGGTGAGCAGGCTGGAGGTCAGCGCGTCGATGCAGCTGACCCGGTAGCGGCGGGCCTCGTCGGTCTCCTGCCGCAGGCGTGGGTCGGCGAGCAGGTCGTGCAGCCGCTTCACCTGCTCCGGGTCGAGGCTGCCCGTCGAGGTCACCCCGTCGCCGGCGCAGTCGTCGCACTCCCAGTGGCCGTCCGGCTCGACGTTGAGCGACCGGAGCGGACCGTCCTGACCGAGCTTCTGCACCAGGCTGACCCGGTTGGCCGCGCCGGCGCCGGGGGAGGCCGTCGCCGCCGCGGCCTTGTCCGGTGTGGATTCCGTGCCCCGGTCGAACACCGAGCAGGCGGTGAGGGCGATCGTCAGGACGGCACCGGCGCAGACCATGAGCGTGCGTGACCACTGGTTGGGAACCACGCGCCGCAACTTACCCCACCGTAGGTAGCGACCGGTACCCGCCGACCGGACGGCCATCGATGGGTGTAACGGTCGGTCAGCGGGACGAGGTGGGCAGTCCGGCGCTGTCCCCGTCGACGCCCCGGTCGGCGGCGAAGCCCCGCACGTCCGGCGCGCCGAGCCGGGCCGCGTCGGCGGTGGCGTCGTCCGGCATCAGCTGGGACTCCCGCTCCGCCTCGACCCGAGCCCGGTAGTGGGTGATCTCGCGCTCGCGGGTGGCCGCGTCCCAGCCGAGCACCGCGCCCATCAGCTCCGCGGTGTGCCCGGCCGACTCCAGGCCGCGGTGGGTGGTCTCGAAGGAGATCCGGGTACGCCGGGTCAGCACGTCCTCCAGGTGCAGCGCCCCCTCGGCGCGGGCCGCGTACGTCACCTCGGCGGCCAGGTACTCCGGTGCGCCGGCCAGCGGCGAGGCGAGCAGCGGGTCGGCGTCCACCAGGGCCAGCAGCTCCCGGGTCAGCGTGCCGTACCGCTCCAGCAGGTGCTCGACGACGCCGACCGGCACCCCGTGCCGGCGCGCCAGGTCGGCCCGGTCCCGCCACATGGCCTGATAGCCGTCGGCGCCGAGCAGCGGCAGGTCGGCGGTGCGCGAGGGGCGACCGCCGCCAAGCCGGCGGACCGCCCGGTCCACCACGTCGGAGGCCATCACCCGGTACGTCGTGTACTTGCCGCCGGCGACCAGGAGCAGCCCCAGCATCGGCTCGAAGACGGCGTGCTCGCGGGAGAGCTTGGAGGTGGAGTCCGCCTCGCCGGCGAGCAGCGGGCGCAGCCCGGCGTAGACGCCCTCGATGTCCGCCGTGGACAGCGGCCGGTCGAGCACGGTGTTGACCTGGTCGAGCAGGTACTGGATGTCGCGGGCGGACGCGGACGGGTGGGAGCGGTCCAGCCGCCAGTCGGTGTCCGTGGTGCCGATGATCCAGTGCCCGCCCCAGGGGATGACGAAGAGCACGCTGGTGGCCGTGCGCAGGATCAGCCCGGTCTCGCCGGTGATCGCCGAGCGGGGGACGACCAGGTGCACGCCCTTGGAGGCCCGCACCCGGATGCCGGGGCGCAGTCCGACGTCGTTGAGCATCCGCGACATGTCGTCGCTCCACACGCCGGTGGCCCCGATGACGGTGCGCGCGCGTACCTCGAACTCGGCGTCCGGCGAACCGGCCGGCGCCTCCAGATCGCGGACCCGGACCCCGGTCACCTCGCGGGCCTGCCGGACCAGCCCGACCGCGCGGGCGCTGCTCACCACGGTCGCGCCGAGGCTGGCCGCGGTGCGGGCCAGGGTCACCACCAGCCGGGCGTCGTCGACCTGGCCGTCGTAGTAGCGGATGGCGCCGGCCAGCGAGTCGGCCCGCAGGCTGGGGAAGATCCGGCGGGCGCCCTCGCGGGTCAGGTGCCGGTGCAGCGGCATCCCCCGCCCACCGCCGAAGACCCCGGCAAAGGCGTCGTACGCGGCCACGCCGGCGCCGTAGTAGGAGCGGCGGAACGCTCGGGCCGGCAGGTCCCGCAGGCCACGGCCGGCGGGCAGCGGCACCAGGAACGGCACCGGCCGGACCAGGTGCGGGGCGAGCCGGGTGGCGAGCAGGCCGCGCTCGGTGAGCGCCTCGTGGACCAGGTGGAACTCCAACTGCTCCAGGTAGCGCAGGCCGCCGTGGATCAACTTGCTGGACCGGCTGGAGGTGCCGGCGGCGTAGTCGCGGGCCTCGACCAGGGCCACCTTGAGCCCCCGGGAGGCGGCGTCCAGCGCGGCGCCCGCCCCGGTCACCCCACCACCGATGACCAGCACGTCGAACCGTTCGGACCGGAGGCGGCGCAGGTCCGCGGCGCGGCGCTCCGGGGAGAGTTGGCCGGCGACGGATCGGGTCACGTTGGGGTCGCGCACGGGTCCACCGTAACCGCCCGGGGCCCCGGGCA
Source organism: Micromonospora sp. CPCC 206171 (assembly GCF_036906755.1). Lineage (NCBI taxonomy): Bacteria > Bacillati > Actinomycetota > Actinomycetes > Micromonosporales > Micromonosporaceae > Micromonospora > Micromonospora sp. CPCC 206171. The sequence goes on from NZ_JBAKHT010000009.1 coordinate 187,825, forward strand.
GCATGCCTTGTCCCCCCGCCAGGGGCAGGGAGAGGCATTGATCACCCACCGCGCGACGGGGATAGCGCGATCCGGGCACGCCGGGACGGCACGGACGTCCGGGGGCGGCTCGGGCGTCGTACTGTTTCCGGATGCGGCCCGAGCCACCTCCCACCGGAAGCGACGGGACCGCATGGTCCGCCAACCCGTGGGCGGTGGTGGCGGCCGTGCTGGCGGGCGGCTGGACGGTGGCGACCACCGTGCTGCTCCAGGTCGCCGGCTGGTCCGTCGACCAGGTACGGCTCGCCAGCGGGCTGGACCGGTGGCCGTGGCTCTGGCCGGTGCTCTCCCTGGCCGGTGCACTGCTGGCCGGCCTGCCGGCCCTGCTGCTGGCGCTGCTCCCCCGCTCCCCGGCGCTGCGGGCCACCGGCCGGGCCTGGCTGGCCGGAGCGCTTGCGCTCGGCGTGCTCGGGGCACTGCGCGCCCTCCCGCCGGTGCACCACGAGCTCTACCTGGCGGCGCTGGCCGCCACCGCCGCCGGGCTGGCCCTCGTCGCCGCCCGGCTGCCGGCCCGACGCCGCGCCCTGCCCAACGGGTCGGGGGGCGGGCCCGGGCCGGCGACCACCGCCGATGCACCAGGGGGCGAGCCGCGGGCGACGACCACCGTCGAGGCACCGGACGGCGAGCCGGGGCCGGCGACGACCGCCGATGAGCCGGACGGCGCGGGCCGCACCGGGCGGCGGGCGAGCGCCGCCGGCGGGGCGGACGGCCGACGACCCGATCGGGTCACCCTGCTCGCGGTGGCCGCCGGGCTGGCCCTGCTGCTCCCCTGGGCCTGGCTCGGCGCGCTCGGCGGCCTGCTGGAGACCCTGCTCGCCGCGCTGGCCGCGGCGGCGCTCGGCGCGCTGGCCGGGGTGCTGCTCGACGGGCGGTTCTGGCGCCGGCTCGGTGGCGGCGAGCGGCCCCGGCCCGCCCGGCTGGTGTTCCTCGGCGGGCTGGTCGCCGGGGTCACCCTGCTGCTGCTGGCCGCCGGCACCGGGCAGTCCGGGGCCCAGCTGCCCGCCCTGCTCGCCGTGCCGCCGGTCGCCTTCACGCTGGCCGCCCTGTACGCGGCGACCCGCCGGGCCGGCACCCGGTCCGCCGCACCGGTCGGCTGGCTGGTCGGCCTGGCGCTGTTCGGCCCGCTCGCCCTGGCCGACCCGGAGGAGGTCTCGATCCTCCTGGCCACCGCCCGCGACGTGCCGTTCTGGGTGGCCGCCGCCGCGGTGGTCGGGCTCGCCGTCGCGGTCCTGCTCGCCGTCGGGTACGGCGTCCTGCTCGCCCGGCCCCGGGCGGTCACGCCCAGCCGGCGGGTGGCCGTGCTGGCCGCCGGCGTGCTGCTGGTCGCGGTCGGGGTGGTGGACGTGGTCCCCGGGCAGCCCGGACTGCACGGCGAGCGGCTGCTGGTGGTGCTGCGCGAGCAGGCCGACCTGGCCGGCATCCCGGCCGGTACGCCGGGTCGGACCGGTCGGGACGCGCGCGCCGCCGAGGTGTACCGCCGGCTGGTCGCCACCGCCGAGCGGACCCAGGGCGACCTGCGCGGGGAGCTGTCCCGGCTGCGCCTGGACCCGAAGCCGTACTACCTGGTCAACGCGATCGAGATCGACGGCGGGCCGGCGGTGCGGGCCTGGCTGTCGGGCCGTCCCGAGGTCTCCCGCGTGCTGGTCAGCCAGCGGGTACGGCCGCTGCCCGCCCCCGCCCCGACCAGCAACGGCGACGCGCCGGCGCCGGCCGGCCCGGCCTGGAACATCCGGCTGCTCGGCGCCGACCGGGTCTGGTCGGAGCTGGGGGTGACCGGTTCGGGCGTGGTGGTCGGCAGCTCCGACTCGGGCGTGGACGGCCGCCACCCGGCGCTGGCCGACGGCTTCCGGGGCGGCGACGACTCCTGGTACGACCCGTGGGACCGCACCCGCTCCCCGAACGACGCGGGCGGACACGGCACCCACACGGTGGGCAGTGCGGTGGGTCGGGACGGCATCGGGGTGGCGCCGGGCGCGCGCTGGGTGGGCTGCGTGAACCTCGACCGCAACCTCGGCAGCCCCGCGCACTACCTGGACTGCCTCCAGTTCATGCTGGCCCCCTTCCCGCCCGGCGGCGACCCGATCACCGACGGCCGCCCGGCCCGCGCGCCGGACGTGCTGACCAACTCCTGGGGCTGCCCGCCGATCGAGGGCTGCGACCCGCGGGCCCTTCGGCCGGCCGCCGACGCGCTGGCCGCCGCCGGCATCCTGGTGGTCGCGGCGGCCGGCAACACCGGCCCGTACTGCGGCTCGATCGTCGACCCGCCCGCGCCGTACCCGGACGTGTTGACCGTCGGCGCGGTGGACCGGAACCGCCGGGTGACCCTCTTCTCCAGTCGCGGACCTGCCCCGGGCGGCGCGGCCAAGCCGGACGTGCTCGCCCCGGGCGCCGGCGTGCTGTCCGCGATGCCGGGCGGCGGCTACGCCACCCTGGACGGCACCTCGATGGCGACGCCGCAGGTGGCGGGCGTGGTGGCGCTGATGTGGTCGGCGAACCCGGCGCTCGTCGGCGACCTGGAGCGCACCCGCCGGATCCTGCGGGAGACGGCGAAGCCGGCGCAGCCGAGCTACCGCTCCCGCGCGCCGCAGGACGCCTGCGGTGGGAACGCGAACATCACCGGCGCGGGCCTCGTCGACGCGTACGCGGCGGTGCGGGCGGCCCGGGCCGGCTGATCGGGCCTTGCGCCCACCCGTGGTGGTTGATCTAGGGTCGGCCACCATGGAGTTCACCCTTGCCGACCTGCCCGCCGACCGGGTTCCCGCCGTCATCGCGCTCTGCGGACGCGCGCTCGACCTGCCCGAGGACGCCGCGGAGGCGGAGTCCGTGGTCACCGCCCTCTGGCCCCGGGCCGCGGCGGACCGGACCGTGCTGGCGCTCGGGGCGTACGCGGGGGACGAACTCATCGGGGTGCTGATCGGATCGGTCTCGGCGGCGGAGGAGCGCGTCGGGCACGTGGACCTGCTGGCCGTCGCGCCACAGCGGCGGCGCCGGGGGGTCGGCCGGGCGCTGGTGGCCGAGGCGGAACGACGGCTCGCCGGCCTCGGCGCGTCCGAGCTGCTGCTGGCCGGGAACCCGCCGTACTACGCCTGGCCGGGCATCGACGTGCGGTACACCCCGGCGGTCTGCCTGGCGCTGGCGCTGGGCTACCGGCAGGACCGTACGGCGTGGAACATGACCGCCGACCTGTCGTACGACGGGTCGCCGGCGCTGCGCACGACGGAGCCGGCGGAGACGAGGCTGGCCGGCCAGGGCGTGACGGTACGCCGGGCGGAGCCGGCGGACCTGCCGGCGCTGGCCGCGTTCGCCCGCTCCACCTTCGGCGGCGCCTGGGACGGCGAGTTGGCCGGCTCGGTCGGCCGCGCCGACGCGGGCTGCCACCTCGCGGAGCGGGACGGCGAGATCCTCGGCTTCGCGGCCTGGGGATCGTCGCGGCCGAGCTGGTTCGGGCCGATGGGCACCGCGCCGGCGGCGGAGGGCTCGGGCATCGGCGGGGTGCTGCTGCGCCGCTGCCTGCGTGACCAGCACGAGGCCGGGATCGGCGCGGCGCAGATCGGCTGGGTGGGCCCGGTGCCGTTCTACTCCGGCAGCGCGGGCGCCCGGATCGAGCGGGTCTTCTTCCTGTACCGCCGCCCGCTCTGACGGCCCTGCCGGCCCGCCGGACGGGGCGCGCGGCTCCGGGAAAAGACCGCGACCCATCGATAAACGGGCGAATAGGATATAGACCCTGATAATGCCATTCGCCCGCATGGGTGATGGGCGCCCCCTACCGTTTCGGTAGAGGAGGCGACCCATGACCACGGACGACGAACAGACCGACGAGCCGATGCCCCGCACCTGGGTGCCGGTCGGCGAGCCGCCCGTCGCGGTGCCGTTCGACCGGCGGGACTACGGCGACGCGGAGCAACTCGCCGAGATGACCGGCGTCGACGAGCCGGAGGCCGAGGACCTGGTGACCGTGGTGGACGAGCCGGTCGCCATCCGCCCGCCGTACGACCGGGCGCAGAAGCGGCGTAACCAGCGCAGCCTGCCCTGAGAAGACGGAAAGGGGCGGACCGCTCGCGCGGCCCGCCCCTTTCGGCGTTGGTGGAGCTGGACTCAGAAGTCCATGTCCCCGCCACCCGGACCAGCCGGGGCGGCCGGGGTCTTCTCCGGCTTGTCCGCCACGACGGCCTCGGTGGTGAGGAAGAGCGCCGCGATCGACGAGGCGTTCTGCAGCGCCGACCGGGTCACCTTGGCCGGGTCGATGATGCCCGCGGCCAGCAGGTCCACGTACTCGCCGTTGGCGGCGTTGAGGCCGTGACCCGCGTCGAGGTTGCGGACCTTCTCCACCACGACGCCGCCCTCGAGGCCGGCGTTGACGGCGATCTGCCGCAGCGGGGCGTCCAGCGCGATCTTGACGATCTGCGCGCCGGTGGCCTCGTCGCCGGTCAGGTCCAGCTTGTCGAAGGCGGTCTTGCCGGCCTGCACCAGCGCGACGCCACCACCCGGGACGATGCCCTCTTCGACGGCGGCCTTCGCGTTGCGGACGGCGTCCTCGATGCGGTGCTTGCGCTCCTTGAGCTCGACCTCGGTGGCCGCGCCGACCTTGATCACCGCAACACCGCCGGCCAGCTTGGCCAGGCGCTCCTGCAGCTTCTCGCGGTCGTAGTCGGAGTCGCTCTTCTCGATCTCGGCCCGGATCTGGTTGACCCGGCCCTGGATCTGCTCGGCGTCACCGGCACCGTCGACGATGGTGGTCTCGTCCTTGGTCACCACGACCTTGCGGGCGCGGCCCAGCATCTCGACGCCGACGGCGTCCAGCTTGAGGCCGACCTCCTCGCTGATGACCTGGCCACCGGTGAGGATGGCGATGTCGGCGAGCATGGCCTTGCGGCGGTCACCGAAGCCCGGCGCCTTGACGGCGACGGACTTGAAGGTGCCCCGGACCTTGTTGACGACCAGGGTGGCCAGGGCCTCGCCCTCGATGTCCTCGGCGATGATCAGCAGCGGCTTGCCGCCCTGCATGACCTTCTCCAGGATCGGGAGCAGGTCCTTCACCGACGAGATCTTGCTGTTGACGATCAGGAGGTACGGGTCGTCGAAGACGGCCTCCATACGCTCCGGGTCGGTCATGAAGTACGCGGAGATGTAGCCCTTGTCGAAGCGCATACCCTCGGTGAGCTCGAGCTCCAGGCCGAAGGTGTTGCTCTCCTCGACGGTGATGACGCCTTCCTTGCCGACCTTGTCCATCGCCTCGGCGATGATCTCGCCGACGGTGTTGTCACCGGCCGAGATGGAGGCGGTGGAGGCGATCTGCTCCTTGGTCTCCACGTCCTTGGCGAGCTTGAGCAGCTCCTCCGAGACGCTGGCCACGGCCGCCTCGATGCCCCGCTTCAGGGCCATCGGGTTGGCGCCGGCGGCCACGTTGCGCAGGCCCTCGCGAACCAGGGCCTGGGCCAGGACGGTCGCCGTCGTCGTGCCGTCACCGGCCACGTCGTCGGTCTTCTTGGCGACCTCCTTGACCAGCTCGGCGCCGATCTTCTCGTAGGGGTCCTCGAGCTCGATCTCCTTGGCGATGCTCACACCATCGTTGGTGATGGTGGGGGCACCCCACTTCTTCTCGAGCACGACGTTGCGGCCCTTGGGGCCGAGCGTCACCTTCACGGCGTCGGCGAGCTGGTTCATGCCCCGCTCGAGGCCGCGGCGCGCCTCTTCGTCGAACGCGATCATCTTGGCCATACGGCGTTGTCCTCCTGGACACTCACGGGCCACCCGAGTGTTGTGCCCCGGATGGGCCGCCTGGTGTACGCACCTTGGGACGTCGCCACCTGGCGACGACGACGTCCTTCGGCCGGGCCGGATAGCCCGCGACGACTGGCCATGTGCCCCACCGGCGTCTCGAACGCCGGTGCGACCGTGGCCCCACCGCCCCGACCATTGGCACTCAGCGTATGCGAGTGCCAATGACTTGTTTAGCACTCTCCCCTGCCGAGTGCAAGCACGATGGGGCCGGACGCTCCTATGCCGCGTCAAGTGGTTGGGGTGGGGTTTCGAGGCGTCGGTAGAGCTCTCG